>NZ_CP118157.1:2121433-2424495 GCF_032878875.1 Microbacterium sp. AB
CGCGAGGTTGAAGGACTTGCTCGCACTCGTCACGACGACACCGACATCGGCGGCTGCCGGGCTCGCGTCGAGGAACGGGGTGAAGACGACCCCCGGCATCGTCAGCGGTGCATGGATCTCGTCGCTGATGACCCATACGCCGTGGCGCCGGGCGATCTCGGCGAGCGCCGCGAGGCTCTCCCGACTGTGCACCGTGCCGGTCGGATTGTGGGGGTTGCAGAGCAGGATAGCCCTGGCCCCCGCCGCGAACGCGGCGTCGATGCCGTCGAGGTCGAGCTCCCATCCCCCATCGGTGCGCGCCAGGGGAACCCGGACGGCGTCGGTGTGGGACTCGTCGTGCACGTCGAAGAACGGCGGGTAGACGGGAGGCGTGACGATCACCCCCTCCCCGGGCTGCGCGACGGCGCGGATGAGCTCCGCCATGCCCATCATGACGTCGCACGTCGTGCGGACGCGAGCGGGGTCGACGTCCCAGCCGAAACGGCGCCGGGCGAAGGAGGCGAACGCCTCGGGGTACGGGGTCCGCGGCGGGACATATCCCGTGTCGCCGCGGTCCACGGCCGCCCGCAGCGCCCGCGTGATCGCGGGCGCCGGCGCGAAGTCCGTCTCCGCGACGAACATCGGCAGGACGTCTTCGGGGTACTTCGCCCACTTCGTGCTCGTCCGGGTCCGGAGCTGGTCGAGCGGGAGCGCATCGAGGGGCGTCGTCACCCTTCGAGCCTAGCCACGCGCCGCTTCGACCCGCCGCTCCGACGACGCGGACGGAAACACAGACGGCCCGGGGCCGGAGCCCCGGGCCGTCCCGGTCGGTCAGATCGCGAAGCCGAGCGCGCGCATCATGTCGCGCCCGTCGTCGGTGATCCTCTCGGGTCCCCACGGCGGCATCCACACCCAGTTGATCCGGAAGCGGTCGACGACGCCGTCGAGCGCCTGCGCGGTCTGCTCCTCCAGCACGTCGGTGAGCGGGCAGCCGGCGCTCGTGAGCGTCATGTGGATGACGAGCGCGTCGTTCTCGTCGTCCCAGGCGAGATCGTAGATGAGGCCGAGATCGACGACGTTGACCCCGAGCTCGGGGTCCATGACGTCTTTGAGCGCCTCGGTGACGTCGTCGTACTTCTCGGGGGTGAGAGTCGCGGTCATGCCGTGAGCCTACGCCTCGATCGGGTCGCCAGGGGCGAGGAACCGGTCGTAGCCCTCGTTCTCGAGGCGCTCGGCGAGCTCGGGGCCGCCCTCCTCCGCGATCTGTCCCTTGACCATGACGTGCACGTGGTCGGGCCTGATGTAGCGGAGGATGCGCGTGTAGTGCGTGATGAGCAGCACGCCCAGGCCCGTGTTCTCCTTCGCCCGGTTGACGCCCTCCGACACGATCTTGAGCGCGTCGACGTCGAGGCCCGAGTCGGTCTCGTCGAGGATGGCGAGCTTCGGCTTGAGCAGCTCGAGCTGGAGGATCTCGTGGCGCTTCTTCTCGCCGCCCGAGAACCCCTCGTTGACATTGCGCTGGGCGAACCGATCGTCCATGCGCAGGTTCTTCATCCCCGCCTTGACCTCCTTGGTCCAGGTGCGGATGGCCGGGGCCTCGCCGTCGATCGCGGTCTTGGCCGTGCGCAGGAAGTTCGTCACCGTCACGCCGGGGATCTCGACGGGGTACTGCATCGCGAGGAAGAGCCCGGCGCGGGCGCGCTCGTCGACAGACATCGCGAGGACGTCCTCGCCGTCGAGCGTGATGGTGCCGCTCGTGACGTCGTACTTGGGGTGGCCCGCGATGGTCGACGCGAGGGTCGACTTGCCCGAGCCGTTCGGGCCCATGATGGCGTGGGTCTCGCCTGTGCGAACGGTGAGGTTGACGCCGTTGAGGATGGGCGTCGTACCCTCATCGGTCTCGACCTTCACATGGAGGTCGCGGATCTCGAGGACTGCCATTTCAGATTTCCTTCTTCACATTCGGGTCGATGAGCACGTCGTCGCCGTCGATCTCGACGACGTATACCGGGACGGGCTCGTAAGCGGGGAGGTTGAGGGGCTCGCCGGTGCGCAGCGAGAAGGCCGAGCCGTGAGCCCAGCACTCGAGGGTGTCGCCTTCCACGAAGCCCTCCGACAGCGAGATGTCGCCGTGCGTGCAGACGTCGCCGATCGCGTGCACCTCGTCGTTCGCGTCGCGGACGACCGCGATCGGCACGCCGTCCACGACGACGCGCAGAGCGGCGTCCTGCTCGAGCTCGCTCAGCGCGCACACGCGGGAGGCGGTCATGCCGCGGCTCCGGCGGCGAGCTCCTCCTCGATCGCCGCGACGAGCTCGTCCTGCAGCTCCTGGACGTCGATCTTCTGCGCGATCTCGTTGAGGAAGCCGAGGACGACGAGCCGGCGGGCCTGAGCCTCGCTGATGCCGCGCGCCTGGAGGTAGAAGAGCTGCTCGTCGTCGAAACGACCCGTCGCCGACGCATGGCCGGCGCCCTTGATGTCACCCGTCTGGATCTCGAGGTTCGGGATCGAGTCGGCGCGTGCGCCGCTCGTGAGGACGAGGTTGCGGTTCGCCTCGTACGAGTCGGTGCCCGTCGCGCCGGAGCCGATGAGCACGTCGCCGACCCACACGGCCCGTGCGGTGACGCCCTGCAGCGCGGTCTTGTAGAGGACGTCGCCGGTCGTCTCGGGTCCCTTGTGGAAGAGGTAGACCTGGCTCTCGAGGTGCTGGCCGTCGTCGGCGAACGCGAGGCCGTAGACCTCACCGGTGGCGCCAGCTCCCGAGAGCTCGACGTTCGGGTTGACGCGCACGACGCCGCCGCCGAAGCTCACGACGACGTGGCGGAGCGTCGCGTCCCGGTCGACGCGTGCCTGGTGCGCCGCGGCGTGCACGGCCGTGTCGTCCCACTGCTGAACGGTCACGACGGTGAGGTGCGCGCCGTCGCGGACGAGGATCTCGACGTTCTGGGCGTACTGGACGGCGCCCGTGTGCCGCAGGACGACCGTCGCCTTCGACTGTTCGAGCGCCTCGACGACGATGTGGGCGTCTGCACGGCGGTCGGGGCCCTGGCCCTCGATCGTCAGCACGATCGGCTCCGCCACCTCCTCCCCGCGCGGCACGCGGATGTGGAGCGCCTCGGCGGAGCCCTGCCATGCCACCGCCGCGGGAAGGTCCTCGGGCTCGAAGAACTCCCCGCGCGGGGCGGTGCCGGCGACCAGAGGCGCGGCGGCGTACCGCTCGCCCGACGCGAAGGCGTACGTCGCGCCGTCGCCGCTCCCCGCGACCGCGAACAGCGGCGCGATGCGGTCGAGGGGCGTGTGCTTCCAGTTCACCTCGCGGCCCGTGGGCGCGCCGAAGTCGCCGGGCTCGTAGGAGCGCTGGCGCTCCGACCGCGTCTGCACGGGGACGACCGCACCGTCGCGGAGCGCTGCGGCAGGGTCGACGTGAGCGTGCGAATCCCGCGCCGGGACGTCCGGCGCCTGCGTCGAGGTCGTCATCTAGCCGACCGATCCTTCCATGCCCATCTCGATGAGCTTGTTGAGCTCGAGCGCGTACTCCATCGGCAGCTCCCGCGCGATCGGCTCGATGAAGCCGCGCACGATCATGGCCATCGCCTCGTCCTCCGGAAGGCCGCGGCTCATGAGGTAGAAGAGCTGCTCCTCGCTGACCTTCGACACGGTCGCCTCGTGGCCGAGCTGCACGTCGTCGACGCGGATGTCGATCGCGGGGTACGTGTCGCTGCGCGAGATGGTGTCGACGAGGAGCGCGTCGCAACGCACCGTGTTGGCGGAGTGGTGCGCGTTCGCGTCCACGCGGACCTCGCCGCGGTAGCCGGCACGGCCGCCGCCGCGGGCGATCGACTTCGACACGATCGACGATTGCGTGTACGGCGCCATGTGGATCATCTTCGCGCCGGCGTCCTGGTGCTGGCCGGGGCCCGCGAACGCGACGGAGAGGGTCTCGCCCTTGGCGTGCTCTCCCATGAGGAAGATCGACGGGTACTTCATCGTCACCTTGGAGCCGATGTTGCCGTCGATCCACTCCATCGTCGCCCCCTCGTGCGCGATCGCGCGCTTGGTGACGAGGTTGTAGACGTTGTTCGACCAGTTCTGGATCGTCGTGTAGCGCACGCGCGCGTTCTTCTTGACGATGATCTCGACGACCGCCGAGTGCAGGGAGTCGCTCTTGTAGATCGGCGCCGTGCAGCCCTCGATGTAGTGGACGTACGAGTCCTCGTCCGCGATGATCAGGGTGCGCTCGAACTGCCCCATGTTCTCGGTGTTGATGCGGAAGTAGGCCTGCAGCGGGATCTCCACGTGCACGCCCTTCGGCACGTAGACGAACGACCCGCCCGACCACACGGCGGTGTTGAGCGCCGCGAACTTGTTGTCGCCCGCGGGGATCACGGTGCCGAAGTACTCCTCGAAGAACTCCGGGTGCTCGCGCAGCGCCGTGTCGGTGTCCATGAAGATGACGCCCTGCGCCTCCAGGTCCTCGCGGATCTGGTGGTACACCACCTCCGACTCGTACTGGGCGGCCACGCCCGCCACGAGACGCTGCCGCTCGGCCTCGGGGATGCCGAGCCGCTCGTAGGTGTTCTTGATGTCCTCGGGGAGGTCTTCCCAGGTCTGCGCCTGCTTCTCCGTCGAGCGGACGAAGTACTTGATGTTGTCGAAGTCGATGTCGCTGAGATCCGCACCCCAGGTCGGCATCGGCTTCCGCCCGAAGAGCTGAAGGCCCTTGAGGCGGTTCTTGAGCATCCATTCAGGCTCGTCCTTGAGAGCCGAGATGTCGCGGACGACGGCCTCGTTGAGGCCGCGGCGCGCGCTCGTGCCGGCGGCGTCGGCGTCGTGCCATCCGAACTCGTACACCCCCAGCCCTTCGAGTTCCGGGCGGTCGATCAGCACATCAGACATGACGCTTCACACTCTCCTCGGGGGTCGCTCTGCGGTGTCGTCCGCCCCGGCTGCTCGGAGCGGAGCTGCCGTCGTGGGGACCCGGCTTCCGGCGCGTATTCGCGCGCCTACACTGTTAGTGGATGTGATGAGCGCGTGCGCCCGCATCCTCAGTCATCCCGATTCTACAGGTTCCGCCCCGTCCGGCGCCGTTTGCGCAGGACGTACAGGCGAACCGCAGGAGGCGCCCCTTCATGCCCGCCGATACCGACGTCGCCGCTCCCCCGAGACCCCTCGATTCGGTGCGGAGGCTCGCCCGACGCGCCTGGCGCCCCGTCCACGACCGGCTTCCCGTGCGCGTCACGGGTTATGTGCGTGCCATGGCCTGGATCAGCCTCGCCGTGCAGATCGGGATCGTCGGGACGGGAGGTCTCGTCCGTCTCACGGGCTCGGGGCTCGGCTGCCCCACCTGGCCGCGCTGCACGGACGACTCCTTCGTCGCCGTGCCCGAGATGGGCATCCACGGCGTCATCGAGTTCGGCAACCGGATGCTGACCTTCGTGCTCGTCGCCGTCGCCGTCCTGATGTTCCTCGCCGTCCTCAGGATGCGCCGGGAGCGCCGCGACCTCTTCTGGCTGTCCTTCTCCGTGGCGATGTACGTGCCCGTGCAGGCGGTCCTCGGCGGGATCACGGTTCTCACCCACCTCAACCCCTATGTCGTCGGGCTGCACTACCTGGCCTCGGTCCCGCTCGTCGGGCTCGCGGCGGCGCTCGTGTACCGCGTCTACGCGACGCCCGGGCCCCGGGTGCGGGCCGTGCCCGGATGGTACGCTGGCGTGGCGCACCTCATGACCCTCGCCATGCTCGTGACGGTGGTGGCCGGGATCCTCACGACGGGAGCCGGCCCGCACGCGGGCGACTCCGGAGCCGCGCGCAACGGCCTCGATCCCGAGCTCATGCAGCACCTGCACTCGTGGCCCGCCTACGCGCTGTTCGCGCTCACGCTCGTCCTCGTGATCGGCGGCTGGAGACTCCGCACCCGGATGTGGGCGCTGCTGCTCCTGCTCGTCGAGGCCGTGCAGATCGTCATCGGCATCTGGCAGGCGCGCACGCACGTCGAGCACATCTGGATGGTGAACGTGCACATGGTGCTCGCGGTGGTGCTCGTCGCGGCAGCCGTCGCCGTCGTCCTCCACCTGAAGCGGCCGGCGGCCGAAGCGGCCGTCTGAGAGTGGTCAGTCGTTCGTGGCCGTGGCGACGAGGACGCCGCGAGCGAGCGCGTGGAAGTGCCGCTGGAAGCCGAGGACGGCCGGCGTCGCGTCGGGCGCGATGTCCAGGTGATCCACGTCCAGCGCGTCGACGACGAAGAAGTAGCGGTGCACGCCCGTGCCGGGAGGCGGTGCCGCTCCGACGTAGCCGCGCAGGCCCGCGTCGTTCCGGAGGGTGGTTCCGGGAGCCGCCTCCGCCGCTCCCGCCGCGAGCGACGTCACGTCGACGGGGATGTCGTGGACGGCCCAGTGCCAGTAGCCCGACGCCGTGGGGGCGTCCGGGTCGAAGCACGACACCGCGAACGATCTCGTGTCGTCCGGGACGCCCGACCAGCTCAGCTGCGGAGAGGTGTCGGAGCCGCCGCCGCCGGCTCCCCACTGCGCGCGCGGCAGCGGACGTCCATCCGCGATGTCGGCGCTCGTCAGCGTGAGCGGTGCGAAGCCGCGCAGCGTCGCGAGCTCGGCGTACGGATCGTATGCGAACACGGGGATCCTTCCGGTCGGAGACGTCGTCAGCCTAGCGCGCGGTGCGCCATGTTCACAGGCCACGCACAGCAGACGCATCGCCTGCGCCGGGAGAGGCCGACGAGGGTGGACGGGCGCCGAGATCCGGCGCGCCTGAGGAGGAACATGTCCAGCCAGAACCGTCTCACCCGCAGCGTCCCGTACTGGGCGCTCGTCATCGTGTCCGTGCTCACGCTCGCGGGCGGCGTCGCCCTCGCGGTGCCGCGCATCGGGACGATGGAGGAGATGCTGCTCGCCGGAACCGCCACGGGCGTGGAGGTGTACGTCGGCCAGGCGTGGATCACGCTCGCCGCCGGCCTCGTGGGCGCGGGAGCCGTCGGCGTCCTCCTCGCCCTCGCCCTCGCCGCGGCGAAGGCGCTCGTTCCCGTGCGCCCCGCGATCGTCGAGACGATCGACTGGGAGGCGGAGGGCGAGGAGGACGCCGATCCGTCCGACCCCGTCGTCGAGACGGAGCCGGAGCCCGTCGTGGAGGCCGAGCCGGCGAGCGTCCCGCAGCGCGAGGACGCCGAGGCCGAGCCCCGCGTGGCCCCGCCCGCGTCCCGCTGACCGCGGCGCTCGCGAGAGCGCATGAGAGGCCGAACGGCTGCCGGATCGCACGCGATCCGGCAGCCGTTCGTCGACCGGGCGGCGCCTCGGGGCGCTCGCTCCCGGTTCACCGCGTGCGCGCAGCTTTCGCCGCGTCGCGGCGGGGAGCCCGACGACGGCCGCCGAGGTCGAGGAGCGCGAGCGCGAGCGCGGCGGCGCCGAAGAGCGCGACGGCGATCAGGCCCGTCGCATAGGCGTCGTGATAGACCTCGAGCGCCGGCTTCTCCCCCTCCTCGCGGAAGATCGTGGCGTAGAACAACGACAGTCCCACGGCTGTGCCGATCGCCGTGCCGATGCGCTGGCCGAGCTGGCCGATCGCGCCCGCGACGCCGCCCTGCGACGGCGGGACGTCTGCGAGCGTGAGCGTCTGGTTGGGCGAGATGACCATCCCGCCGCCCAGCCCGCCGACGACCATGACCCCCGCCATCGCCCAGGGCGTGGCCTCCGCCGGCACGAGGACCGCGGTCGCCGCGAGGGCGATCACGGTGACGAGCACGAGGACCAGGCCGAGCACCACGACGGGGCGCCCGAACCGGCCCACGAGCCGGCCGCCGTACCACGACGACACGGCGCTCGCGAGCGCGAAGCCGATCGACACCATCCCGGCGTGCAATGCCGAGATGCCCAGCCCCGTCTGCAGGAAGAGGGTCGTCAGCAGGAAGAGGGCGGGGAAGGCGGCGAAGTACGCCGCCACGAGAAGCGTGCCGTTGCGGAAGGACGGGACGCGGAAGAGACGGAGGGTCACGAGCGGGGCCGCTCCCCGGCGCTCATAGCGTCGCTCCCACAGGACGAACGCCGCGCCGAAGAGCACGAAGGCCAGAAGCGTCCACCACCGTTCCGGCGGATCGTCCGCGGAGCCCGTCGTGAACAGGAACGGCGTCATGAGGCCGACGATCGCGCCCGCGAACAGCAGCACCCCGACCGGATCGAGAGACAGGCGCTCACCCGTCGGACGGCTCAGATCCGGCAGCAGCCAGAGCACGAGGCCGATCGCGACGGCGAAGAGCGGCACGTTCATCCAGAAGATCCAGCGCCATCCGTCCGTCTCGCCGCCGACGGCGATGAGCAGCCCGCCGATGGTCGGGCCGAAGGCGGTCGACAGCCCGATCATGGCGCCGAACAGCCCGAAGGCCTTGCCGCGCTCCTCGCCGGGGAACAGCTGCTGGATCGTGCCCATCACCTGCGGCATGAGCGTGCCGGCCGCGACGCCCTGGAGAAGACGCCCGGCGAGGAGGACCCAGACGTTCCCCGCGAGAGCGCACGCCGCGCTCGCCACGATGAAGAGCGCGAGGCCGATGACGAGCAGGGTGCGCCGCGAACGCTGATCGCCCAGGCGCCCGAGCGGGACGAGCACGAGCCCGAACGCCAGGATGTATCCCGAGACGACGAGCTGGAGCTCCGTCGACCCCGCCCCGAAGGCCGCCTCGATCGACGGCAGCGCGACGTTGACCTTCGTGATGTCGAGGATCGTGAGGCCCGAGACGCTCACGCAGACCCAGAAGGCCTGCCACTTGCGCCGATCGGTGATCGGGATGGACCTGGTCGCGGGCTGCGGTGCGGAGGAGTTCGACATCGAGGCCTACGCTAGCCCCCCGCGACCCCTTCCTCCGCTCAGAACGGCAGGAGCGGGTCGACGGCGACGGCGAGGAAGACGAGCGTGAGGTACGTGATCGACGCGTGGAAGACGCGCATCGGGCGCGTGCTGCGGTCGCCGCCCTGCTCGAGCACCGTCTTGTTGTAGAGACGATGCGACTCGTAGACGAACCATCCCCCGAACACCACGGCGGAGACGGAGTAGACGAGGCCCATGCCCGCGACGGGGATGAGCAGCAGGGAGCAGGCCACGGTCGCCCACGCGTAGAGGATGATCTGGAGGCCCACTTGCGAGCCGGGGCGCGTCGCGCCGAGCATCGGCACGTCGGTGTTCTCGTAGTCGTCCGCGTACTTGATCGACAGCGGCCAGTAGTGCGGCGGCGTCCACAGGAAGACGAGGGCGAAGAGGATGAAGGCCGGCCAGGAGAGGGAGTCCGTCACGGCGGCCCATCCGATGAGCACGGGGAAGCACCCGGCGATGCCCCCCCACACGATGTTCTGCTCGGTGCGGCGCTTCAGGACGATCGTGTAGATGACGACGTAGAAGAAGATGGCGAACGCCGACAGGAACGCCGTGAGCGGGTTCGTCGTCACGAGGAACCACGCCGTCGAGACGATCGCGAGCATCCAGGCGAAGATCAGCGCGTTGCGCGGAGAGATCTCGCCGGTCACGATGGGCCGCTTCGCCGTGCGTGCCATGTGGGCGTCGATGTCGCGGTCGATGTACATGTTGAACGCCGCCGCGGACCCGGCGCTGAGCGATCCCCCGATCACCGTCGCGAGGATGAGCAGCGGATCGGGAATGCCGTTCGCGGCGAGGATCATGACCGGCACGGTCGACACGAGCAGGAGCTCGAGGACGCGGGGCTTGGTCAGCGCGACGTACGCCTTGATCTTCCGACCGAGCCGCCGACGGCCGGTCCGATCGGCTTCGACGATCGTCGTGGACATGCGCGCACGTCTCCCCTCGGCTGGCACGGACATCTGTGATTCTAGGACATCGATCGTCGCGGCCGCGCACCGCCGCGGCGCCTCCCCCGCCGGAGCGGTGCGCCGGCCACGCGACTATGCTGGTTCCGATACGCGTTCCCGAGCACCGCCCGCCCGCCCGCCACCGCGGGTGCCGCGGAAGATCGCCGGGCGCACAAGCCCCACCACGAAAGGCGGTCCCG
Source organism: Microbacterium sp. AB (assembly GCF_032878875.1). Taxonomy (NCBI): domain Bacteria; kingdom Bacillati; phylum Actinomycetota; class Actinomycetes; order Micrococcales; family Microbacteriaceae; genus Microbacterium; species Microbacterium betulae. The sequence continues at coordinate 2,131,431 of NZ_CP118157.1, forward strand.
TGTCGGAACTGCGTTGGGATGAGATCGATCGGCGCGCTGTGGACACGGCCCGCCTGCTGGCCGCGGATGCCGTGGAGAAGGTCGGCAACGGCCATCCGGGCACCGCGATGAGCCTCGCGCCCGCGGCTTACCTCCTCTACCAGCGGGTGCTGCGCCACGATCCGTCCGACACCCTGTGGCCCGGTCGCGACCGGTTCATCCTCTCCGCCGGCCACTCGTCGCTGACGCAGTACGTGCAGCTGTACCTGGGCGGCTTCGGGCTCGAGCTCGACGACCTCCAGAAGCTGCGCACGTGGGGCTCGCTCACCCCCGGCCACCCGGAGTACGGTCACACGAAGGGCGTGGAGATGACGACCGGCCCGCTCGGTCAGGGTCTGGCGTCGTCCGTGGGATTCGCCTACGCGGCCCGCTACGAGCGCGGTCTGTTCGACCCCGAGGCGCCTGCGGGAGAGAGCCCCTTCGACCACTTCGTGTACGTGATCGCCAGCGACGGCGACCTGCAGGAGGGCGTCACGAGCGAGGCGGGGTCGCTCGCCGGCCACCAGCAGCTCGGCAACCTCATCGCGATCTACGACTCCAACCAGATCTCGATCGAGGACGACACGAACGTCGCCTTCACCGAGGACGTCGCCGCGCGCTACGAGGCCTACGGATGGCAGGTCCAGGTCGTCGACTGGAAGAAGACCGGCGAGTACGTCGAGGACGTCGCGGAGCTCTTCGCCGCGATCGAGGCCGCGCAGGCGGAGACCTCGAAGCCCTCGCTCATCGTCCTCAGGACGATCATCGGCTACCCCGCGCCGGGCAAGCAGAACACGGGCAAGATCCACGGCTCCAAGCTCGGCGGCGACGAGCTCGCCGCCACGAAGAAGGCCCTCGGCTTCGACCCGGAGGAGCACTTCGCCGTCGCCGACGACGTGATCGCGCACACCCGCGCCCTCGGGGAGCGCGCCGCCGCCGCGCATGCCGAGTGGCAGAGGTCGTTCGACGCGTGGGCCGCGGCGAACCCCGAGCGCAAGGCGCTGTGGGACCGGCTGCAGACCGGCGAGCTGCCCGAGGGCATCGCCGACGCCCTCCCCGTCTTCGAGCCGGGCAAGGAGGTCTCGACCCGCGCCGCCTCGGGCCAGGTCATCAACGCCCTCGCCGCGAAGCTCCCCGAGCTGTGGGGCGGATCGGCCGACCTCGCCGAGTCGAACCTCACGACCATCACGGACGCGGCGTCGTTCATCCCCGCCCAGTGGTCGACCGACGAGTGGTCCGGCAATCCCTACGGTCGGGTGCTGCACTTCGGCATCCGCGAGCACGCGGCGGCGGCGATCGTCAACGGCATCGTGTTGCACGGGCCGACGCGCGCGTTCGCCGGCACGTTCCTCATCTTCAGCGACTACCAGCGCCCCTCGCTGCGTCTCGCCGCGCTGCAGGAGATCCCGTCGATCTTCGTGTGGACGCACGACTCCGTCGCGCTCGGCGAGGACGGGCCGACGCACCAGCCGATCGAGCAGCTCGCGACGCTGCGCGCCATCCCGAACTTCACCGTCGTGCGTCCCGCCGACGCGAACGAGACGGCCGTCGCATGGCTGGAGCTCCTCAAGCGCCGGGGCGGCCCTGCCGGGCTCGCGCTCACGCGTCAGAACATCCCGGTGTTCGAGCGCGGCGACGGCGAGGCGTCCGGCGACGTGCTCGCGTCGGCCGCGAACGCCGCGAAGGGCGCGTACGTCCTCGCGGAGGCGCCGAGCGGCACCCCGGACATCATCCTCATCGCCACGGGCTCCGAGGTCCAGGTGGCCGTCGAGGCCCGCGAGAAGCTGGCCGAGGAGGGCGTGAACGCCCGGGTCGTCTCGGCTCCGTCGCTCGAGTGGTTCGCGGAGCAGAGCGAGGAGTACCGCGAGAGCGTGCTCCCCGCGGCCGTCACGGCGCGCGTCTCGGTCGAGGCCGGACTCGCGCTCACATGGCACGGCATCGTCGGCGACAGGGGCCGGTCGATCTCGATCGAGCACTTCGGCGCCTCGGCGGACTACCAGACCCTGTTCGAGAAGTTCGGTATCACGACGGAAGCCGTCGTCGCGGCCGCGCGCGAGACCCTCAAGGAGAACGCATGACCTCCCCCACCTCTGCCCTGTCCGCCGCGGGCGTGAGCATCTGGCTCGACGACCTGTCGCGCTCGCGCATCACGTCGGGCAACCTGAAGGACCTCATCGCGAACCGCGACGTCGTGGGCGTCACGACGAACCCCACGATCTTCGCCGGCGCCCTCTCGAACGGCGAGTCGTACGCGGAGCAGGTCGCCGTGCTCGCGCAGGCGGGCGCCACGGTCGACGAGGCGATCTTCGCGATCACCACCGACGACGTGCGCGACGCCGCCGACGTCTTCCGCGGCGTGTACGACGCGACGGACGGCGTCGACGGCCGGGTGTCGATCGAGGTCTCCCCCGACCTCGCGCACGACACCGAGGCGACGATCGCGCAGGCGAAGGACCTCTGGTCGCGCGTGGACCGCCCGAACGCGCTCATCAAGATCCCCGCGACGAAGGCGGGCCTGCCCGCCATCACCGAGGTGATCGGCGCCGGGATCAGCGTCAACGTGACGCTCATCTTCAGCCTCGAGCGCTACGCCGACGTCATCGACGCGTACCTCGCCGGCCTGGAGAAGGCGAAGGCCGCAGGGCACGACCTCGCGGGGATCCACTCGGTCGCCTCGTTCTTCGTGTCGCGCGTGGACACCGAGGTCGACAAGCGCCTGAAGGCGATCGGCACCGACGAGGCGCTCGCGCTCACGGCGAGGGCGGGCGTGGCCAACGCGCGCCTGGCCTACGAGCTGTTCGAGCGGAAGTTCGCCGAGGAGGGCGCGAAGGCGCTCGTCGCCGCCGGCGCCCACGTGCAGCGCCCGCTGTGGGCGTCGACGGGCGTCAAGGACCCGGCGCTCCCCGACACGCTGTACGTCACCGAGCTCGTCGCCCCCGGCACCGTCAACACCATGCCCGAGAAGACGCTCGAGGCGACGTTCGATCACGGGGCCGTCACCGGTGACACCGTCACCGGCGCCTACGGCGACGCGCACGGCGTCTTCGACGCCCTGACCGCCGTCGGAGTCGATTTCGCCGACGTCACCCAGGTGCTCGAGGACGAGGGCGTGGAGAAGTTCGTCGCGTCCTGGCACGAGCTGCAGGAGACCGTCCAGACCGCCCTGGAGTCCGCCCAGTGACATTCGCCATCCGCGTGTCCGGCGCGGCGAAGACGGCCGTCGACGAGACCGTCCCCGGTCTCGTCGCGGACCTCGTCGCGTCGGGCATCACGGGCGCCGACCCCACGCTCTGGGGCCCGGCGGCGGAGGAGGAGTCGGCGAAGCGGCTCGGATGGGTGCAGGCGGTCTCGATCTCGCGCCCCCTCGTCCCCGACATCCTCGCGCTGCGCGAAGAGCTCACGGGACGAGGGGTGGACCGCATCGTGCTCGCGGGCATGGGCGGCTCCTCGCTCGCGCCCGAGGTCATCGCCCGGACCGCGGGAGTCGAGCTGACCATCCTCGACTCCACGTCGCCCGGCGAGGTGCTCGCGGCCCTCGACGGCGGCCTCGAGCGCACGGCCCTGGTCGTGTCGTCGAAGTCCGGCTCGACGATCGAGACCGACTCGCAGCGTCGTGCCTTCGAGGCGGCGTTCCGCGACCTCGGCATCGACCCCGCCGAGCGCATCGTCGTGGTCACCGATCCCGGCTCGCCCCTCGAGGAGACCGCTCGCGCCGCCGGATACCGCGTCTTCCGCGCCGACGAGAGCGTGGGGGGACGCTATTCCGCGCTCACCGCCTTCGGCCTCGTGCCGTCGGGACTCGCCGGCGCGGACATCGCCGAGCTGCTCGACGAGGCGGAGGCCGTCCTCCTCGAGGTCGCCATCGACTCGGCGTCCAATCCCGCGCTCGTCCTCGGTGCGGCCATCGCGGCGACCTCACCCCGCAAGGACAAGCTGGGCCTCGTCGACGACGGCACGCACATCGTGGGCCTGCCCGGCTGGATCGAGCAGCTCGTCGCGGAGTCCACCGGCAAGGACGGCACGGGCATCCTCCCCGTCGTGCTCCTGCCCGTGTCCCCCGAGGCGGAACGCGCTCCCGCCGATCTGCAGCTCGTGCGCCTCGTCGCGGACGTGGACGACCCTCCCCGTCACGGCGACGGCGAGGTGCTCGTGAGCGGGACGCTCGGCGCGCAGCTCGTGGTGTGGGAGTACGCGGTCGCCGTGGCCGGCCGGCTGCTGGGCATCAACCCGTTCGATCAGCCCGACGTCGAGTCGGCCAAGGCCGCGGCCCGCGGCCTGCTCGACGAGCGCCCCGAGCCGTCGGCCCCGGCGTTCGTCCTCGACGGGGTCGAGGTCCGCGTGTCCGATCCCGCGCTCGCGGCGTCCGGCACGATCGCCGGAGTCCTCGACGCCCTCTGGGCGCGCGTTCCGGAGGACGGCTACGTGTCGATCCAGGCGTACGTCGACCGGCTGCAGGTGCCGCAGCTCGACGGGCTCCGCGAGATGGTCGCCGCCGACTCGGGTCGCCCGACGACGTTCGGATGGGGGCCGCGGTTCCTGCACTCGACAGGCCAGTACCACAAGGGCGGTCCCGCGCACGGCGTCTTCCTGCAGATCACCGAGCGCACGCCCGTGGACCTGGAGATCCCCGGACGCCCCTTCACCTTCGGTCAGCTCATCGAGGCCCAGGCGGCCGGCGACGCGAACGTGCTGGCCGAGCACGGCCGGCCCGTCGTGACGCTCACCCTCACCGACCCGCAGACCGAGGTTCTCTCGCTGTTCGAAGCTGCCCAGTAGGGCGAAGAGGAGTTCCCCTTTCCATGACCGTCACCATCTCGCGCGGCGTGAATCCGTTGCGCGATCCCGATGACCGTCGCCTCAGCCGGATCGCCGGGCCCAGCGCCCTGGTCATCTTCGGCGTGACGGGCGACCTGTCGCGCAAGAAGCTCATGCCCGCCGTGTACGACCTCGCCAACCGCGGCCTGCTCCCTCCGGGCTTCGCGCTCGTGGGCTTCGCGCGACGCGAGTGGGACGACGAGGACTTCGCCAACATCGTGCGGGACGCGGTGAAGCAGCATGCGCGCACCGAGTTCCGCGAGGAGACGTGGGAGCAGCTCGTCCAGGGGATCCGTTTCGTCCAGGGGCAGTTCGACGATCCCGCCGCGTTCCGGCGGCTCCGCGAGACGGTCGACGCCCTCGACGTGGACCGCGGCACGATGGGCAACCACGCGTTCTACCTGTCGATCCCACCGAAGTCGTTCCCCGTCGTCGCTCAGCAGCTGCTGGAGTCGGGCCTCGTCGACGACAAGCCGGACGACACCCGCTGGCGGCGCGTGGTCATCGAGAAGCCCTTCGGCCACGACCTCGAGTCGGCCCGGGAGCTGAACGACGCCCTGGAGGCGGCGTTCCCCGCGGACTCGATCTTCCGCATCGACCACTACCTCGGCAAGGAGACGGTCCAGAACATCCTCGCCCTGCGGTTCGCCAACGAGCTGTACGAGCCGATCTGGAACCGCAACTACGTCGACCACGTGCAGATCACGATGGCGGAGGACATCGGCGTGAGCGGTCGCGCCGGATACTACGACGGCGTCGGCGCCGCGCGCGACGTCATCCAGAACCACCTCCTCCAGCTGCTCGCCCTCACCGCGATGGAGGAGCCCCTCAGCCTGTCGGCCGAGCACCTGCGCGCCGAGAAGGAGAAGGTGCTCGCCGCCGTCACCCTCCCCGACGATCTCGCTACCGCCACCGCGCGCGGCCAGTACGCGGGCGGCTGGCAGGGCGGCAAGCAGGTCACGGGATTCCTCGACGAGGACGGGATGAGCCCCGACTCGCGCACCGAGACGTACGCCGCCATCAAGCTCGAGATCAACACGCGCCGCTGGGCCGGCGTGCCCTTCTACGTGCGGACGGGCAAGCGCCTCGGACGCCGTGTGACGGAGATCGCGGTCGTGTTCAAGCGCACCCCGGAGCACCTGTTCTCCCGCGGCGAGACGAGCGAGCTCGGACAGAACGCGCTCGTCATCCGCGTCCAGCCCGACGAAGGCGTGACGTTGCGCTTCGGATCGAAGGTCCCCGGCACCGGCACCCACGTCCGCGACGTGACGATGGACTTCGGCTACGGGCACGCCTTCACCGAGGCGAGCCCCGAGGCGTACGAGCGCCTCATCCTCGACGTCCTCCTCGGCGACCCTCCGCTGTTCCCCCGGCAGGAGGAGGTCGAACAGTCCTGGCGCATCCTCGACCCCGTCGAGGAGTACTGGGCGACGCTCGACGAGCCCGTCGAGCAGTACGACTCCGGCTCCTGGGGGCCGGCATCCGCCGACGCCCTCCTCGCCCGCGACGGCCGCGTCTGGAGGCGCCCGTGATCATCGATCTGCCCGACACCAGCGTCAGCGAGATCGCCCGCAAGCTCGTCTCGGTCCGCGAAGAGGGCGGCGCCGTCGCCCTCGGCCGCGTCCTGACACTCGTGATCAAGTCGAAGCACACCCTCGACGAGGCCGTCGTCGACGCCGCCAACGACGCCTCCCGCGAGCACCCGATGCGCGTCATCGTGCTCGTCACCGACTCACCCGGCCCGGCGCGGCTCGACGCCGAGATCCGCGTGGGCGGCGACGCCGGCGCGAGCGAGGTCGTCGTCCTCCGGGCCCACGGCCCCGCGGCGAGCAACGAGGAGACCCTCATCACCGGCCTTCTCCTGCCGGATGCCCCCGTCGTGGTCTGGTGGCCGAAGGAGCCGCCGTCGCGCCCCGGCAAAGACCCCCTCGGCCGCATCGCCCAGCGCCGCATCACCGACACCTCCACGGCGCCCTACGCCCCCGACCGCTTCACGCAGCTGGGGCTCGTCTACACACCCGGCGACACGGATCTCGCCTGGACACGCCTCACCCGCTGGCGCGAGCAGCTCGCCGCCGTCCTCGACCAGCCCCCGTACGAGCCCGTCACGGCCGTCGAGGTGCGCGGCGCGTCCACATCGCCCTCCACGGCGCTGCTCGCCGCGTGGCTGGGACTCGCACTGGACGTCCCCGTCGACTGGCGTTACGAGACGCCCGAGACCTGGGACCACGGCATCCGCTCGGTCGTCCTCAGGAGGGCGTCCGGCGACATCGTCCTGGAACGCACGAGCGAGTCGCACGCGAAGCTCACCCAGCCGGGACAGCCCGACCACATCCTCCTCCTCCCCCGACGGTCACTGCGCGAGTGCATCGCCGAGGAGCTCCGCCGCCTCGACCCCGACCTGCTCTACGGCCGCATCCTCACCGATGCCTGGGAACGCCTCGGCCCGCCCTCGGAGGACGAGTCCCGATGACCGCGGCAGACACCCGCGTCGTCGTCCAGCCCGACAAGGCGGCACTCGGGGAGAACGTCGCCAACCGCTTCGTCGGCCTGCTCGCTCAGCTCACGCAGCAGAGCCGCCCCGTGCACGTCTCGCTCACGGGCGGATCGATGGGCGTCGCCGTGCTCGGAGCGACCGCCGGGCACGCCTGGCGCGACAACATCGACTGGTCCCTCGTGCACTTCTGGTGGAGCGACGAGCGGTTCGTGCCGCGCGCGGACCCCGAGCGCAACGCGGGCCAGGCGCGGACGGCGCTGCTCGCGCAGCTGGACGTGCCCGCGGAGAACGTCCATGAGCCCGCCGCGTCGGATGACGGGGTCACCCTCGACGCCGCCGCCGCCGCGTACGCGGCGGAGCTCGCGCGCTTCGCGCAGTCGGACGACAGGCCCTATCCGGCCTTCGACGTCTGCTTCCTGGGCGTGGGGCCCGACGGTCACGTCGCCTCGCTCTTCCCCGATCGCGGCGAGGTGCTCGTGACGGACGGCACGGTGCTCGCGGTCCGCGACTCGCCGAAGCCGCCGCCGGAGCGCGTGACCTTCACCCGGCCGGTGATCAACGGCTCCGCCCGGGTGTGGATGGTGCTCGCCGGCGCCGACAAGGCGTCCGCGCTCGGTCTCGTCATGGCCGGGGCGAGCTACTCGTCCGTGCCCGCCGCGGGCGCGTACGGCACGGAGCAGACGCTCGTCTTCACGGATGCGGCGGCAGCCGCCGAGGTGCCAGAGGACCTCATCGATCCCGACTGACCCGGGTCGCGACGCAGGAGGGCCCCGGCACGATGTCCCGGGGCCCTCCTGTCTGTCGCGTGCTATTGACCGCGGCGCTCGCGCACCTTCTGCAGCGCCTCGCCGAGGAGCTCCTCCGCCTCCTCGTCGGTGCGGCGCTCCTTCACGTAGGCCAGGTGCGTCTTGTACGGCTCGTTCCGGGACATCTCCGGCGGGTTGTCCTTGTCGCGCCCCGCGGGCAGCCCCGAATGGGGGTGGTCGATCATGTCGGGGATCTCGTCCTCGGCGACATCGGCGGCGTAGTGGCGCACCGTCTCGTTGCCGAGCGCATCCCAATAGGAGACGGCGAGACGGTCGGCCTGATGCCCGTGGTCCTGCTCGCCCATGGGCCCGGAGCCGACGCGGGTTCCGCGGATCGCGTTGCCTCCGACGGCCATCAGATGACCTGGAACTTCGTGATGAGGCCGAGGCCGACGATCGCGAGGAACCAGACCAGTGCGAGGACGATCGTGAGGTAGTTGAGATTGCGCTCGGCGAGGCCCGACGACCCGACCGCCTGCGACATCCCGCCGCCGAACATGTCGGACAGGCCGCCGCCGCGTCCCTTGTGCAACAGGATGAGCAGCGTCAGCAGGAGGCTGGTGATCCCCAGGAGCACCTGGAGGACGAACTCGAGAACTTCCACGGAGAGCCTTTCGTGAGTGCGGGAGAGGAGGGCCCCGCACAGGAGTTCATTATACGGCGGACGGCATGCGGCCCGGACGCGAGCGCGTCCGGGCCGTCACGCGTCAGACGCCGACGTGCTTCTGGAAGCGGATGATCGCGGCGAACTCGTCGACCTTGAGGCTCGCACCTCCGACGAGGGCGCCGTCGACATCGGGCTCGCGCATGAAGCTGGCGATGTTCGACGACTTCACCGACCCGCCGTACAGCACCCGCGTCTTCGCCGCCGTGTCGGCGCCGAGCGTCGCCGCGACCACCTCGCGGAGCTTCGCGGCGACCTCCTGAGCCTGCTGCGGGGTCGCGGCCTGGCCCGAGCCGATCGCCCAGACGGGCTCGTAGGCGACGACGACGTCGGCGCCGGCCGGCACGTCCGCCAGCGCCTTCTCGAGCTGCCCCACGGGCACGGCGCTCGCACCGTGCTTCTCGAGGTCCTCGCTCGTCTCGCCCACGCAGATCACCGGGACGAGACCGTGTCGCAGCGCCGCCTGCACCTTCGCGGCGACGACCTCATCCGTCTCGGCGTGGTACTCACGACGCTCGGAGTGCCCGATGATGACCTGCGCCACGTTCAGCCTCTTGAGGAACGCGCCGGAGATCTCGCCCGTGTAGGCGCCGTCGTCGTGAGTGGAGAGGTCCTGCGCGCCGAGCAGGAAGGGGATCTTGTCGGCGTCGAGCAGCGTCTGCACGCTGCGCAGGTCGGTGAACGGCGGGAACACCGCGACGTCCACGCTGCCCTCCTCGTGCCCCGCATCCTTGAGCGCCCAGTGCAGCTTCTGCACGAGCGCGACCGCCTGCAGGTGGTCGAGGTTCAGCTTCCAGTTGCCCGCGATCAGCGGGGTTCGTGCGTTCACGCCCATCCGAGCACCTCCAGGCCGGGGAGTTTCTTGCCCTCGAGGAACTCGAGGCTGGCGCCGCCGCCGGTCGAGATGTGACCGAAGGCGGAGTCGGCGAAGCCGAGCTGGCGAACGGCGGCGGCCGAATCGCCGCCACCGACGACGCTCAGCCCGTCGACCTCTGTGAGCGCCTGCGCGATCGCCTTCGTGCCCGCGGCGAAGGGCGCGAGCTCGAACACGCCCATGGGGCCGTTCCAGAAGACGGTCTTGGACGCACGGATCGCGGCGGCGAAGGCGGCCGCCGTCTCGGGCCCGATGTCGAGACCGAGCCCGGATGCGCCGAACGGCGTCTCCTCGATCGCGTCGGCGGACGTCACGACATGCTCCGCGTCGGCGCCGAAGGCCGAGGCCACCACGACGTCGGTCGGCAGGATGAGCTCGACGCCCTTCTCCTTCGCCGCCTCGATGTAGCCCTTGGCCGTCTCGATCTGATCCGCCTCGAGCAGGCTCGCGGCCACCTTGTGCCCCTGGGCGGCGAGGAAGGTGAAGAGCATGCCGCCGCCGATCAGGATGCGGTCGACGCGCGGCAGGAGGTGGTCGATGACGCCCAGCTTGTCGGAGACCTTCGAGCCGCCGAGCACGACCGTGTAGGGCCGTACGGGGTTCTCCGTCAGCGTGTCGAGCACGTCGAGCTCGGCCGCGATGAGGAGGCCGGCAGCGCTCGGAAGCAGCTTCGCGAGGTCGTAGACGCTCGCCTGCTTGCGGTGCACGACGCCGAAGCCGTCGGAGACGAGCACGTCGCCCAGCTCCGCCAGGCTGGCGGCGAAGGACCGGCGCTCGGCGTCGTCCTTCGCGGTCTCCCCCGCGTTGAAGCGCAGGTTCTCCAGCACCGCGAGCTGCCCGTCCTCGAGCGCGTCGGCGGTCTCGTGCGCCGAGTCACCCACGGTGTCGGAGGCGAAGGCGACGGGCCTGCCGAGCAGCTCGGAGAGACGGCCGGCGACCGGCTTCAGGCTGTACTGGGGATCGGGCTCGCCCTTGGGGCGGCCCAGGTGCGACACCGCGACGACGCGTGCGCCCGCGTCGAGCAGGGCGTTCAGCGTCGGAAGCGACGCGCGGAGGCGGCCGTCATCCGTGATGACGCCGTCTTTCAGGGGGACGTTGAAGTCGCATCGGATGATGACGCGCTTCCCGGCCAGAGGGCCGAGGGTATCAAGTGTTCGCAGAGACATCTTTTCTCAATCTACCGGCGGAAGCCCGCCGGCACGGGTGGAGACCACCACACGCCGACGGGCTTCCAAGGAACGTTTCGTCGGATCAGAGCTTCGAGGCGACGAGCTCGGTGAGGTCCACGAGGCGGTTCGAGTAGCCCCACTCGTTGTCGTACCAGGCCGACAGCTTGACCTGGGTGCCGTTCACGCGGAGCAGACCCGAGTCGAAGATCGACGAGTGCGGGTCGTGGGTGATGTCGCTCGAGACGATCTCGTCCTCGGTGTACTTGAGGATGCCCTTGAGCGGACCCTCTGCGGCCTCCTTGTAGGCGGCGTTGATCTCGTCGATCGTCAGCTCGCGCTCGGTCTCCACCGTGAGGTCGGTGATCGAACCGGTGGGAACGGGCACGCGCAGCGCGAACCCGTCGAGCTTGCCCTTGAGCTCCGGCAGCACGAGGCCGATGGCCTTCGCGGCGCCCGTCGAGGTCGGGACGATGTTCAGCGCGGCGGCTCGGGCGCGACGCAGGTCGGAGTGCGGGCCGTCCTGCAGGTTCTGGTCGGCGGTGTACGCGTGCACCGTCGTCATGAGGCCGCGGACGATGCCGAAGGTGTCGTTGAACACCTTGGCCAGGGGTGCGAGGCAGTTCGTGGTGCACGAGGCGTTCGAGATGATGTGGTGGTTCTCGGGGTCGTACAGGTGCTCGTTGGCACCGATGACGAAGGTCGCGTCCTCGCCCTTGGCCGGAGCCGAGATGAGGACCTTCTTCGCGCCGCCCTCGATGTGCTTGCGGGCGTCGTCGGCCTTGGTGAAGCGACCGGTCGACTCGATGACGATGTCGACGCCCAGCTCGCCCCACGGGAGGGCGGCGGGGTCGCGCTCCGCCAGCGCGGCGATCTTGCGACCGCCGACCGTGATCGACGACTCGTCGTACGTGACGTCCTCGTCGAGGACGCCGAGGATCGAGTCGTACTTCAGCAGGTGGGCGAGGGTCTTGTTGTCCGTGAGGTCGTTGACCGCCACGATCTCGAGGTCTGCGCCCTGCGCGAGAGCCGCGCGGAGGTAGTTGCGGCCGATGCGACCGAAGCCGTTGATTCCGATCCGAACAGACACTTGGTCTTCTCCTGAGATTCGATTGCGCGCCCGCACAGGCGCTGTCGGGTGACGACCGTCCGCAGCGGGCTCGCACCCCGCCGCGGACGATCCTGTCACCTACGACGCTACCAGGAGACCGGAGGTCTTCTCGCGGGCGGTGGAGAATCGCTCCTGCACGTTCGCCCAGTTCACGATGTTCCAGAACGCCTTGACGTAGTCGGCGCGGACGTTCTTGTAGTCGAGGTAGTACGCGTGCTCCCAGACGTCGAGGAGCAGGAGCGGCACCGTGCCCGCCGCGAACTGCGACTGCTGGTCGAAGAACTGCTGGATGATGAGGTTCTCGCCGATCGAGTCCCAGAACAGACCGGCCCAGCCGGAGCCCTGGACGCCGAGCGCCGCCGCGGTGAACTGCGCCTGGAACTTGTCGAAGGAGCCGAAGTGGTCGGTCACGGCCGACTCGAGCTCGCCCGTGGGCTTGTCGCCGCCGTCCGGCGAGAGGTTCGTCCACCAGATGGAGTGGTTCGTGTGACCGCCGAGGTTGAACGCGAGGTCCTTCTCGAGCTTGTTGATGGTGCCGAAATCACCCGACTCGCGGGCAGCGGCGAGCTGCTCGAGCGCCGTGTTGGCACCCGCGACGTAGGTCGCGTGATGCTTGTCGTGGTGCAGCTCGGTGATCGTCGCACTGATGTGCGGCTCGAGGGCTGCGTAGTCGTACGGGAGCTCAGGGAGCGTGTACTTCGCCATGCGTCGTTCTTCCCATCTGTCGTGCGTCGCGACGCGACGCGTGTTGCGGGTCGTCCCCCCGCGTCGGCGAGAGGAGCTCTGGCGCAATCCTAACGACGCACGCCGGCCCGCGGGCGGGCGGGACGTCGTCTGCCGACACACACCCGGCCCGGCGACCGCCGGCCGTCCGCGGCCGCCGCTATTCCGCGCCGGCGGGCACCGCGGCCTGCGTGCCCGGCACGCCGTCCTGCTCCGCGCGCTTGTCGGCCATCGCGAGGAGCCGGCGGATGCGGCCGGCGACGGCGTCCTTGGTCAGCGGCGGGTCGGCGTAGTGGCCGAGCTCGTCGAGGCTCGCCTCACGATGGGCGAGGCGCAGGTCGCCCGCTTCGCGAAGGTGGTCGGGGACGTCGTCGCCGAGGATCTCCAGCGCGCGCTCGACGCGCGCGCAGGCCGCCACGGCCGCCTGGGCGGACCGGCGGAGGTTCGCGTCGTCGAAGTTCACGAGCCGGTTGACGCCCGCGCGCACCTCGCGGCGCTGACGCATCTGGTCCCAGTCGGCCGCGACCCTCACGGCGCCGATCGCCTGGAGCATGCCGCGGATGCCGTCGGCCTCGCGGATGACGACGCGCGGGACGCCGCGCACGTCGCGCGCCTTGGCGGAGATGCCGATGCGGCCCGCCGCGCCGACGATGGCCATGCCCGCCTCGTTCGTGGGGCACACGATGTCGAGCGACGCGGACCGGCCGGGCTCGGAGAGGCTGCCCGCTCCGAGGAAGGCGCCGCGCCAGATCGCCGCGAGATCGTCGCGCGTCCCGGTGGTGAGCCGGTTCGGCAGCCCGCGCACGGGCCGGCGGCGCTGGTCGAGCAGGCCCGTCTGACGGGCCAGCGTCTCGCCGCCGTCCACGACGCGCACGGCGAAGTGCTCCCCGTCGCGAGACCCGGAGCCCTGGATGTGCGCGATCTCGGGGCGCACGCCGTAGATCTCGGCGATGTCGCGCGCGACGCGACGGGCGAGGTGCGGCGAGTCGAGCTCCGCCTCGACGGCGACCCGCCCCGCGATGGAGTGCAGACCGCCGGAGAACCGCAGCAGCGCCGTCGTCTCGGCGATCCGAACCGAAGGACGAGGGTCCCTGACGGTGATCAGCTCTGCCTTGACATCGGCGGTCAGTGACACGGATTTCCCCACTCTCGAAAACGGCGACTCGCCTCTTTTGGCGCGAGGACCAAGCTTAGCGACCGCACTCCCCGTTCCTCCGGGTGCGAACTCCCAGCAGGCCGGGTTATGGCGCGGGCGGCACGGTGGTCACTCCCGTCCGAGATCGCGGTGGCGGACGCGAACCGCGACCCCCGGGACGTCCTTCAGACGATCGGCCAGCGCCAGTGCCATGGCGACCGAACGGTGCTTCCCCCCGGTGCACCCGACGGCGACGGTCGAATGGCTCTTGTTCTCGCGCTGGTAGCCCGACAGCACGGGTGCGAGCGCCGCGACGTAGGCGTCGAGGAACTCCTGCGCGCCCTCCTGCCCCAGGACCTCCTCGCTCACCGCGGCGTCCTGCCCCGTGAGGTGGCGCAGCTCGTCGTTCCAGTAGGGGTTCGGCAGGAACCGCATGTCCGCGACGAGATCGGCGTCGGGAGGGACCCCGTACTTGAACCCGAAGCTCATGACCGTGACGCGGTGGCGCGGCGCGCCCTCCTCGTGCAGCAGGTCGTTCACGTGCGTCGCGAGCTGATGGATGTTGTAGACGGACGTGTCGATGATGATGTCCGCGTTCTCCTTCACGGGAGCGAGGACGTCGCGTTCGCGCCGGATGCCGTCCAGGAGGGTCCCGTCGCCCTGGAGCGGGTGGGGCCGCCGCACCGCCTCGAAACGCCTCACGAGCACCTCGTCGGAGGCGTCGAGGAAGATCACCCGCAGGTTGTTGCGCTCGCGCAGCGCCCGCGTCGCGGCCGGCAGCTCGGAGAAGAGGTCGCGGCCGCGCACGTCGACGACGGCGGCGACGCGCGGCAGCTGGTCGCCGAGCCGGGACGACAGATCGAGCAGGGGCCGCAGCATCTGCGGCGGAAGGTTGTCGACGACGTACCAGTCGAGGTCCTCGAGGGCGTTCGCGACCGTCGAGCGGCCGGCGCCGCTCATCCCCGTGACGATCAGGACCTCGCCCGCTGTGTCAGCCATCGCGGTCAGCCTACCGATCATCCGCTCCCGCCGTGCCGACGGCGGGCTCCCGTGACACCGGATCGTCGCGGTGCAGGTGCTCGAAGACCGTCGCCGCGAGCTTGGGGCCGATGCCGGGGAGCTCCTCGATCTGCGCGATCGTGCCCTCGCGGAGCGCGGCGACGGAGCCGAAGTGACGCAGCAGGGCACGGATGCGCGCGTCGCCCAGGCCGGGGACCTCGCTGAGCACGGTGCGGATGTCGCGGCCCCGGCGGCGGCGCTGGTGGGTGATGGCGAAGCGATGCGCCTCGTCGCGCAGCCGCTGCACGAGATAGAGGGCCTCCGACGCCCGCGGGAGGATGACCGGATAGTCCTCCCCCGGCAGCCACAGCTCCTCGAGGCGCTTCGCGATGCCGCACAGGGCGATCTCGTCGTGTCCCGACTCGCGCAGCGCGCGCGCGGCCGCGGCGACCTGCGGCTGACCGCCGTCGACGACGAGCAGCTGAGGCGGGTAGGCGAAGCGGCGCCGCCTGGCAGGTGCCGTCACGACGCCGTCGGCGTCGCTCGTGGCGACGTCGGCCGCATCGGGCTCGGTCTCCTCGGGCCGGTCGAGGTGCGCGAGGCGCCGCGTCAGCACCTGATGCATCGAGTCGGTGTCGTCCGTCGTCTCGGCGATCGAGAACGAGCGATACTGGTCCTTGCGAGGGAGCCCGTCCTCGAAGACCACCATCGACGCGACCACGTTCGTGCCCTGCAGGTGGGAGATGTCGTAGCACTCGATCCGCAGCGGCGCCTCTTCCATCCCCAGCGCCTCCTGGAGGTCGCCGAGCGCCTGCGACCGGGCGGCGTAATCGCTCGTACGGCGGGTCTTGTGCCGCAGGAGCGCCTGCTGCGCGTTGAGCGTGGCGTTGCGCATGAGCTCCGCCCGCTGGCCGCGCTGCGCGACGAGCACCTCGACGCGCCTTCCGCGCTTCGCGGCGAGCCACTCCTCGACCTGGGACGCATCGGGAGGCAGGACCGGCACGAGCACCCGGAGCGGCACGTCCGCGGCCGTCGCGTCGCCGTAGGCGCGTTGCAGGATCCGGTCGACGAGGTCGGGCCCGGAGATGTCGAGCTCCTTGTCGATGGTCGTCGAGTGCACGCCGCGCACCCGTCCTCCGCGGATGACGAACTGGTGCACGGCGGCGGAGAGCTCGTCCTCGGCGACGCCGAAGAGGTCGGCGTCGACGTCGTCCGGCAGCACGAGCGCGCTCTTGCTCAGCACGGCGTCGATCGACGCGAGCCGGTCTCGGTAGAGCGCGGCCTGCTCGTAGTCCATCGCCGCGGCCGCCTCCCTCATCCGCGCCGTGAGCTCGCGCGTGAAGCGCTCGTCGCCGCCGTTCATGAACGCGATGAAGTCGTCGACGATCGCGCGGTGCTCGGCGATCGTCACCCGGTGCGAGCAGGGCCCGCCGCATTTGCCGATCTGGCCGGGGAAGCACGGTCTGCCCGTCTGCATGGCCCGCTTGTAGGAGGCGTCGCTGCAGGTGCGGATGGGGAACACCTTGATCATGAGGTCGATCGTGTCGCGCACCGCCCACACCTTCGGGTACGGCCCGAAGTACTTCGCCCCCGGGATGCGGCGGTTGCGCGTCACCATGACGCGCGGCGCCTCGTCCGCCAGCGTGATCGCGAGGAACGGGTACGACTTGTCGTCCTTGTAGCGGACGTTGAACGGCGGATCGAACTCCTTGATCCACTGGTACTCGAGCTGCAGCGAGTCGACGTCGGTCGGCACGACCGTCCACTCGACCGACGAGGCCGTCGTCACCATCCGCCTCGTCCGCTCGTGCAGCGTGTGCAGCGGAGCGAAGTAGTTCGACAGTCGCTGGCGGAGGTTCTTCGCCTTGCCGACGTAGAGCACCCGCCCTCGGGCGTCGCGGAAACGGTAGACCCCCGGATTGGTGGGGATCTCCCCCGCCTTCGGCTTGTAGGGAAGCTGGTCGGCCATCTCAGCTGGCCTTGCGACGCCGTTCGGCCGTCCCGAGGACCTCGGCGAGGAACGCGCCGGTGTGGCTCTCCTCGACCTTCGCGACCTGCTCGGGCGTGCCCGCTGCGACGATCGTGCCGCCGCCCGACCCGCCCTCCGGGCCCAGGTCGACGACCCAGTCGGCCGACTTGATGACGTCGAGGTTGTGCTCGATGACGATGACGCTGTTGCCCTTCTCGACGAGCCCTCCCAGCACCTCCAGCAGCTTGCGGACGTCCTCGAAGTGCAGGCCGGTCGTCGGCTCGTCCAGCACGTAGACGGAGCGGCCGTTGCTGCGCTTCTGAAGCTCCGTCGCGAGCTTGACGCGCTGCGCCTCGCCGCCGGAGAGCGTCGTCGCCGCCTGGCCGAGCCGCACGTAGCCGAGACCGACGTCGACGAGGGTCTTCATGTAGCGGTGGATGGCCTGGATGGGCTCGAAGAACTCCTCGGCCTCGGCGATGGACATCTCGAGGACCTCGGCGATGTTCTTGCCCTTGTAGTGCACCTGCAGCGTGTCGCGGTTGTACCGCTTGCCGTGGCACACCTCGCAGTCCACGTACACGTCGGGGAGGAAGTTCATCTCGATCTTCAGCGTGCCGTCGCCCGAGCACGCCTCGCAGCGGCCCCCCTTGACGTTGAAGCTGAAGCGCCCGGCCTTGTAGCCGCGCACCTTGGCCTCGGGCGTGTCGGCGAAGAGATTGCGGATGCGGTCGAACACGCCCGTATAGGTGGCGGGGTTCGACCGCGGCGTGCGGCCGATGGGCGCCTGGTCGACGTGCACGACCTTGTCGAGGTGCTCGAGCCCCGTCACGCGCGTGTGCTTCCCCGGCACGGTCCGGGCGCCGTTGAGGCGCTGCGCGAGCACCTCGTAGAGGATGTCGTTCACGAGCGTCGACTTGCCGGACCCGCTCACGCCGGTGACCGCCGTGAACACGCCCAGCGGGAAGTCCGCCGTGACGTTGCGGAGGTTGTTGGCGCGAGCGCCCACGACGGAGAGCATGCGCTTTTTGTCGATCCTGCGGCGCTTCCTCGGCGTCTCGATCGTGCGGCGTCCGGACAGGAAGTCGCCCGTGAGCGAGCGCTCGTCTCCCACGAGCGCCTCGAACGGGCCCGAGTGGATGACCTCGCCGCCCTCGACGCCCGCGCGCGGCCCGATGTCGACGACCCAGTCGGAGGCCTCGATCGTCTCCTCGTCGTGCTCGACGACGACGAGCGTGTTGCCGAGGTCGCGCAGGGCGACGAGCGTCTCGATGAGCCGGCGGTTGTCGCGCTGGTGCAGGCCGATCGACGGCTCGTCGAGCACGTAGAGGACGCCCGTGAGGCCCGTGCCGATCTGCGTCGCGAGGCGGATGCGCTGGGCCTCGCCGCCCGAGAGCGAGCCGGCGGCGCGGCTCAGCGTGAGGTAGTTGAGGCCGACCCGGATGAGGAACTCGAGGCGGACGCGGATCTCGCGCAGGATCTGCGCGGCGATCTGCTGCTCGCGGTCGCTCAGCACGACGTCGTTCATCATCGAGAAGGTGTCCTCGAGGCTGAGCTCCGCGGTCTCGGCGATGGAGCGGCCGTCGACCTTGACCGCGAGCACCTCGGGCTTCAGCCGGGCGCCGTCGCACACGGGGCACGGCACCTCGCGCAGGTACTCGGCCCATCGCGCGCGCGTCGTGTCCGTCTCGGCCTGCGCGTACTGGCGCTCGATGTAGGGCACGACGCCCTCGAATCCGCTCGCATAGCGCACCTCGCGCCCCCAGCGGTTCTTGAAGCGCACGTTGACCTTGTAGTCCTGTCCGTGGAGGATCGACTCGCGCACGATCTGCGGCAGCGCCCGCCACGGCGTGTCGAGCGAGAAGGCCATCTCGTCCGCGAGTCCCTCGAGCAGGCGCTCGTAGTACTGGAAGAGGCCCTTGCCCTGCGTCGTCCACGGCACGATGACGCCCTCGCGGATCGAGAGGTCCTCGTCTCCGAGCATGAGCTCGACGTCGACGGACATCCGCGTCCCGAGGCCGGAGCACGCGGGGCACGCGCCGAACGGCGCGTTGAACGAGAAGGTGCGAGGCTCGATCTCGGTCAGCTGGATCGGGTGCCCGTTGGGGCACGCGAGCCGCTCGGAGAACGACTGCCAGGCGTCGTCGCCCTCCTCGTCGACGAAGTTCACCTGGAGCACGCCGCCCGCCAGGCCCAGAGCCGTCTCGACGGAATCGGTCACGCGCCCGAGGATGTCGCCGCGCGCGACGAGCCGGTCGACGACGACCGCGATGTCGTGCTTGTACGACTTCTTGAGCGTCGGCGGCTCGGCGAGCTGCACGAGGTCGCCGTCCACGATCGCACGGGAGTAGCCCTTCGCCGCGAGCTCCTGGAAGAGGTCGACGAACTCGCCCTTCTTCTGCGAGACGACGGGCGCGACGATCTGGTAGCGCGTTCCGTCCTCCAACGTCATGAGCCGGTCGGCGATCTGCTGGACCGTCTGACGCTGGATCCTCGCGCCGCACTCGGGGCAGTGCGGCACGCCGATGCGCGCCCACAACAGACGCAGGTAGTCGTAGATCTCGGTGATCGTGCCGACCGTCGAGCGCGGGTTGCGGTTCGTCGACTTCTGGTCGATGGAGACCGCCGGGCTCAGCCCCTCGATGAGGTCGACGTCGGGACGGTCGACCTGGCCCAGGAACTGGCGCGCGTACGCGCTGAGGGACTCGACGTAGCGGCGCTGGCCCTCCGCGAAGATCGTGTCGAAAGCGAGGCTCGACTTCCCCGAGCCGGACAGGCCGGTGAACACGACGAGGGAGTCGCGGGGGATGTCGAGGTCGACGTTCTTGAGATTGTGCACGCGGGCACCGCGGACACTGATCTTTCCGGGCGAGGCGACAGGGATGATGGGCACGGATCAATCCTAGGGAGGGTCGCGGACATCTGGACGTTTGTTCGACCATTTCGCCCAGCGGATTCGAAGATCCGCGCGCGGGAGACCGCGGAGGCGACGGGCGACGGCCCTACGCGTGGCCGGCCTTCTCCATCTGCCGGAGCTCGCGCTTCAGATCCTGCACCTCGTCGCGGAGGCGCGCGGCGAGCTCGAACTTCAGCTCCTCGGCGGCCACGAGCATCTGCTGGGTGAGATCGGCGATCGTCCCCTCCAGCTGGTTCGCGCCCTCCGCGGCGATGCCCTCGTGCCTGCGCAGGGGCGTCGGCGCCTTCCCCTTGCCCTTGCCGGACTTGTTGCGGGCGGCATCGCGCTGTGAGAGCAGGCTCGCCGTGTCGGCCTCCTCGCGCACCAGGGAGTCCGTGATGTCGGCGATCCTCTTGCGCAGCGGCTGGGGGTCGACGCCGTGCTCGCGGTTGTAGGCGATCTGGATCTCACGACGACGCTCGGTCTCCTCGATCGCGCCTCGCATCGAGTCGGTCATGTTGTCGGCGTACATGTGCACCTGGCCGGCGACGTTGCGCGCCGCGCGTCCGATCGTCTGGATGAGCGAGGTCCCCGAGCGCAGGAAGCCCTCCTTGTCGGCGTCGAGGATCGCCACGAGCGACACCTCCGGCAGATCGAGCCCCTCGCGCAGCAGGTTGATGCCGACGAGCACGTCGTAGACCCCCTGGCGCAGCTCCGTGAGCAGCTCGACGCGACGCAGCGTGTCGACGTCGGAGTGGAGGTAGCGCACGCGCACTCCGTGCTCGCCGAGGAAGTCGGTGAGCTCCTCCGACATCTTCTTCGTCAGCGTCGTGACGAGCACGCGCTCGTCGCGCTCCACCCGCAGGCGGATCTGCTCGAGCAGGTCGTCGATCTGGCCCTTCGAGGGCTTGACGACGATCTCGGGATCGACGAGGCCGGTCGGCCGGATGATCTGCTCGACGACGCCGTCGGCGATGCCCATCTCGTACTTCCCGGGGGTCGCCGAGAGGTACACCGTCTGGCCGATGCGCTGCTTGAACTCGTCCCATCGCAGGGGCCTGTTGTCCATGGCGCTCGGGAGCCGGAAGCCGTGCTCGACGAGGGTGCGCTTGCGCGACGCGTCGCCCTCGTACATGGCCCCGATCTGCGGAACGGTCACGTGCGACTCGTCGATCACGAGGAGGAAGTCGTCGGGGAAGAAGTCGAGCAGCGTGTGCGGCGGCTCGCCCGCCTCGCGTCCGTCGAGATGACGCGAGTAGTTCTCGATGCCCGAGCAGAAGCCGAGCTGCTGCAGCATCTCGAGGTCGAAGGTCGTGCGCATCCTCAGCCGCTGCGCCTCGAGGAGCTTGCCCTGGCGCTCGAACTCCTGCAGGCGCTCGGCGAGCTCCTCCTCGATGGTCTTGATCGCCCGCTGCACCGTGTCGGTGCCGGCCGCGTAGTGCGTCGCGGGGAAGATCGCGACCGCGTCCATCCGCTCGATGACCTCGCCCGTGAGCGAATGCAGCTTGTACAGCGCCTCGATCTCGTCTCCGAAGAGCTCGATGCGGATGGCGAACTCCTCGTAGACGGGGATGATCTCGATCGTGTCGCCGCGCACGCGGAAGTTGCCGCGCGAGAAGTCGACGTCGTTCCGGTTGTACTGCATCGCCACGAACTGGCGGATGATCGCGTCGCGGTCGTAGCGCTCCCCCACCTGCAGCGCGACGAGGGCCCGCAGGTACTCCTCGGGCGACCCGAGGCCGTAGATGCACGACACGGTGCTCACCACGACGACGTCGCGGCGGCTGAGGAGCGAGTTCGTCGTCGAGTGCCGCAGCCGCTCGACCTCGGAGTTGATCGACGAGTCCTTCTCGATGAAGGTGTCGGTCTGGGGGACGTACGCCTCGGGCTGGTAGTAGTCGTAGTACGAGACGAAGTACTCCACGGCGTTGTGGGGCATGAGGTCGCGGAACTCGTTCGCGAGCTGGGCGGCGAGCGTCTTGTTGTGCGCGAGCACGAGCGTGGGGCGCTGGACCTGCTCCACGAGCCACGCCGTCGTCGCGGACTTGCCCGTGCCCGTCGCGCCGAGCAGCACGACGTCCGTCTCGCCCGCGTTGATGCGGCCGGCGAGCTCGGCGATGGCCTTGGGCTGGTCGCCGCTGGGCATGTACTCGCTGACCACCTCGAAGGGGCGCACGCTCCGTGTCGTCTGCATGCTTCCACCCTAGGAGGGGGCGCCGACATCGGGGCCGGCGTCCCCGTCCGTCCGGAAGCGGACGCGCATCCCCGGAGCGAGCTGGCCGGCGAGATCGAGGTCGGCGTCCACGACGGCTCCGATGACGGGATACCCGCCCGTCACCGGCCGATCGGGCAGGAAGAGCACCGGCTGGCCCCGGGGCGGCACCTGCAGCGAGCCGGTCACCGTCCCCTCGCTCGGCAGCTCGCCTCCGACGGCGCGTTCCAGCGGAGCCGCGCCCCGAAGGCGGATCCCGACGCGGTCGGAGCGCGGCGTGACCTCCCATTCCTGGACGAGCAGGAGGCGGACGGCCTCGTCGGCGAACCAGTCGTCGCGCGGCCCGAGCGTGATGCGGAGCGTCACGAGGCCGCCCGGCGCGGGCAGCGGGAGGGCCGGCGGCTCGAACGGGACGACGGCGCCCGAGACGGAGGACGGGCCGTGCAGCGGCACGACGTCGCCGGGCCGGAGCGCACGGCCTCCGATCTCGCGCGAGCCGATGTCGCCGAGCGTGTCCGTGGCGAGGCTGCCGAGCGCGGGAGTGAGCGCGAGGCCGCCGCGGATCGCGACGACCGCGCGCACGCCCCGGGACGCGTACCCGATCGTCAGCTCGTCCCCGTCGTCGACGGCGATCGGACCGCCGTTCGCCACGGGCGTCTCGGCGCCGTCGCGATGGCGCACCGTCGCATCCGCCGCCGCCCCGCGGATCGCCGCGACGCCGCCGCCGCGGAAGCGCAGCACCGCGCCCCCGCCGAGCAGTTCGAACGCCGGCGCCCCCGGGCCGTTGCCGACCGCGCGGTTCGCCGCCCGCAGCGCGGCGCGGTCGGCGGCGCCCGACGCGGACACGCCGAGGTGCGCGGCGCCGGGCCGACCGAGATCCTGCACGAGGAGCCGCAGGCCCGGGCTGACGACCTCGACCGCGTACCGCGTGCCGCGGTCGCCGGGCATGTCGAGCGGCTCCCGCGCAGCCGGCGGCCGGACGCTCTGCGACGCTCGGGACGGCGTCGCGGGCAGGCCCGCTCCGCGTCGGAGCCGGTCGCCCTGCGATCCCGCCGGGCGTGCGACGTCCGCGAACCGCACGACGGCGCCGGGCACGAGAAGCGCCGGAGGGTCGCGCTCGAGATCCCAGAGGACCGCGTCGGTGCGGCCGATCAGCCGCCACCCGCCCGGGCTCGCACGCGGATAGACGCCGGAGTACGGACCCGCGAGCGCCACGGACCCGGGCGGGACGCTCGTGCGCGGGGAGGCCCGGCGGGGCACGTCGAAGAGCGGGTCGTCGCCGACGAGGTAGCCGAACCCCGGGGCGAAGCCGGTGAACGCCACACGCCAGGTGGCGGCGGCGTGGCGCGCGACGAGCTCCTCCGCCGTGACGCCGAGATCGGCCGCGACGTCGGCCAGGTCCTCGCCGCCGTAGCGGACGCCGATCACGACGTCGGACGCCGCGGCAGGGTCCCGTTCCGCGAGCGGGATCGCCTCGAGCGCCCGACGGAGCGCCGATGCGGTCGTGCGCAGCGGATCGAAGCGCACGAGCACCGTCCGGGCGGCCGGCACGAGCTCCGTCACGCCGGCGAGACCCGCCGCCGCCAGCGCCGCATGAAGGCGCATCGTCGCGTCGAGGTCCTTCTCCTCGACGAGCAGGGCGCGATCGGAAGCCGTGAGCACACGCCGCACGCGGGCCTCCGTTCCGTCGGGCCTCCCATTCTGCCCGTTCGCGCGCGGCGCCGGCGCATCACGCGAACGCGGTGAGCGGGATCCCCTCCGCCTCGAGCCGCCGGCGGACGGCGGCGGCCATCGCGACGGCTCCCGGGCTGTCGCCGTGCACGCAGATCGAGTCGGCACGCACCGCGACGTCCGAGCCGTCGATCGCGTCCACGACGCCCTCCTGCGCGAGCCGCGCCATCCGTCGCGAGACGACGTCCGGGTCGTGGAGGACCGCGCCCGTCTCCGCTCGCGGCACGAGCCCGCCCGAGGGGAGATACGCCCGGTCCGCGAACGCCTCGGTCACGATCCTCAGACCGGCGTGCGCCGCGACGCCCTGGACGACGCCGCCCGGCAGCGCGAGCAGCGCGAGCGAGGGGTCGACGGCCCGGACCGCCGCCACGACGTCGCGCGCCTGGCGTTCGTCGTGCACGATCGCGTTGTAGAGCGCGCCATGCGGCTTGACGTACGCGAGCCGCGCGCCGGCCGCCGCCGCGAGGTCCCGCAGGAGGCCGATCTGCTCCTCGACATCCGCCTGCAGCGTCGGGGAGTCGACGTCGAGCATCCGCCGTCCGAATCCCTCGCGATCGCGATAGCTCGGATGGGCGCCGATCGCGACGCCGCGCGCTACGGCCGCGGCGAGCGTCGCGCGGATCCCGTCGGCCGTCCCGGCGTGGACGCCGCACGAGACGTTCGCGCTCGTGACGACGCGCAGCATGGCGTCGTCGTCGCTCACGACCCGGCCGGGCTCGTTCTCGCCGAGATCGGAATTGAGGTCGACCACCGTCTCCTCCTCGTGCCGTCCGCGTCAGGCGCGCCCGGCGAGCGTCTGCCAGAGCGCGTCCGCCCGGGCGAGCGTCTCGTCGAGAGTGCCCGACGTGTCGATCACGACGTCGGCGAGCGCCAGCCGTTCGTCGTCGGACGCCTGGCTCGCGATGCGCGCGGCGGCCGCCTCCTCGGACATCCCCCGTTCCCGCACGAGCCTGTCCCGGCGGACATCCGCCGGAGCGTGCGCGACGACCACGACATCCCACTCCCCCGTTCCGCGGGCCTCGGCGAGCAGCGGCACGTCGTAGACGACGACGGCACGCGGGTCGGCGTCGAGCGCGAGACGGAACCGGCGCTGCGACTCCGCCTTGACCGCCGGGTGCACGATGCCGTTGAGGCGCGCGAGCCTCTCGGCGTCGCCGAACACGACGGCGCCGAGCGCGGCGCGGTCGAGCGCGCCGTCCTCGTGGAGCACCGCCGGGCCGAACTCCGCCGCGATCGCGGCGAGCACGGGGCGTCCGGGGGCCTGGAGCTCCCGGACGACGACGTCGGCGTCGACGACGGCCGCGCCGTGCTCGGCGAGCCTCCGTGCGATCGTCGACTTGCCCGACGCGATCCCGCCGGTGAGCGCAACGAGTGGCATGGCGTCAGTCTAGGCGAGCGCCCCTGCGGCAGCGCGACCGCTCGCGGGCGACGGGCCGCCGCCGAAGGGGCACAATGGGAGGGATGTCCGCTCCTCGCCGCCCCGTGATCGCGATCGTCGGAGGCGGTCCGCGCGGCGTCTCGCTGCTCGAGCGCCTCGGCGCGAACCTGCCCGCCGACGCCGCGATCGACATCCGCATCGTCGACGACACCGAGGTCGGCGCCGGGCGCATCTGGCGCACCGACCAGACGCGAGAGCTGTGCATGAACACGCTCGCCGACGCCGTCACCCTCTTCACCGACGACGCGGCGACCGTCGCCGGCCCCGTGCGCGTGGGGCCGACGCTCCACGAGTGGTGCCAGCTCGTCCGCCAGCGCGCGTTCGGCGACGCCGATGACGTCGTCGCGCACATCCCCGCGACGCACGTCGCGGCGTTCGACCGGGTCCCCGTCCGCGAGGGACTCGCGCGGGAGTACGGCTCCGAGCTGCGCGCGCAGCGGCCCGAGTCGCACCCGTCGCGCTCGCTCTACGGCGAGTATGCGCGCTGGTGCCTCGCATACGCCGAGGCGACGCTGCCGCCCGGCGCGCGCGCGACCGAGCATCTCGGTCGGGTCACGGCCGTGTCCGAGCGCGACGGGATGCAGGTTCTCGAGGTGCGGACGACGGCCGGGACGGAAGAGCTCGAGGCGGACGCCGTGGTCGCGGCGACCGGATGGCTCGAGCGGTCCCCGACGCCGGAGGAGCGCGAGATCCGCGCAGCCGTCGACGCGGACCCGGCACTCGTGTGGGTGAGGCCCGGCTCCCCCGTCGACCAGCCGCTCGGCGCGGTGCCCGACGGCGCGCACGCGATCGTCCGCGGACTCGGCATGGGCTTCTTCGACGCCGTGGCGCTCCTCACCCGGGAGCGGGGAGGCCGGTTCGTCGCGGAGCCGGCCGCCTCGTCCGGCCTGCGCTACGAGGCCTCGGGACGCGAGCCGGTCCTGCACGTGACCTCGCGTCGCGGTGTGCCGTTCCGCGCGAAGACGCTGTACGGATCGCTGCCGCCCCGCGCGCCGATGCGCCATCTGCGGAGCGTCGACTGGGCGGGCGTGCCTCGCCCCATCGACTTCGACGATCTCGTCTGGCCGCTCGTCCTCAAGGACGCGTTCGCCGACTACCACGAGACGCTCGCGCACGCGAGGCCGGGCTCCGTCGACCTCGACGGCGCCCTCCGCGCGATCTCGCACGCCGACCTCGAAGCGGTCGGCGCCGCGACCCGCGAGCGCGTCGAGCGTCTCGCCGACGCGGTCTCGCCCTTCGTCCCCGACCCCGCCGACCGGCTCGACCTCGCATCGGCGATGTTCCCCGGCGAGGGCCGGACGTGGCCGTCCCCCGGCGCCTTCGACGCGTGGGTCGCGCGCTTCGTCGCCGGCGATCTCGCGGCATCCGCCCAGGGGAGCGACAGCCCCGTCAAGGCGGCGCTGTGGTCGATCGCCTCGGCGCGCGGTCTCGTCGGACGCATCGGCGCGTTCGGCGGCTTCGACGCCGAGTCGCGCGCATCGGGCTTCCGCACGCTCATGTCCGTCGGGGCGATGGCGGGATCGGGGCCGCCCGCGTTCCGCAACCGCCAGCTGCTCGCGCTCAGGGACGCCGGGATCGTGCGCTTCCTCGGGCCCGCGGCTCACGTGACGATCGCGGAGGGAGCGTTCCACGCGTCCTCGTCGGCGGTCGCGGGCTCCGGGGCGACCGCCTCCGTGCTGATCGACGCATGGATGCACGTGCACGACGTGGCGGAGAGCGCCGATCCGCTCGTGCGCTCCCTCGCCGCGGCCGCCCGTCTGCGGCCGTTCGATGCCCCCGCGCGCGCAGGCGGCGGGGTGGGGACCGGCGCATTCGACGTCGACCCCGCCACGGGGCGCCTCATCCGGGCGGATGGCTCCGTGGACGCGGCCTTCCACGTGTCGGGCATCCCGATCGAGCAGGCCATGCACGACGCGGTCATCAGCCCGATGCCGCGCACCGACCCGACCATGCTGCGCGAGACCGATCGCGTCGCCCGTTCCCTCATCACCGCCGCGACCTCGCCCGTCGCCGGAAGAAGGAGGCCCGCATGACCGAGGACCGACCCGTCGCGATCGTCACCGGCGCCACAGGAGGCATGGGATCCGAGATCGTGCGCGATCTCGTGCGGACCCACAGGGTGTACGCGTTGGGACGTCGCGACGACGTCCTCTCCGAGCTCGCCGTCGAGACGGGAGCGGAGGCGCGCCGCGTCGACGTGACCGATCGGGACGCGCTCACGGCTTTCGCGGAGGAGCTCGACCGCGTCGACGTCCTCGTGCACGCGGCCGCCGTCGGCGGCGCCGTCTCGGTCGAGGACGCGACGGAGGCGGACTGGCTGCTGGCCCTCACGACGAACGTCGTCGGCCCGTCGCTCCTCACCCGGGCGCTGCTGCCGCGGCTGCGCGAGGCGGAGGCCACGGTCGTCTTCATCGGCTCGGGCGCGAGCACCCGCCCGGCTCCCGGAAGCGCCGTGTACACGGCGTCGAAGCACGCGCTGCGAGCCGTCGCGGACGTGCTGCGCATCGACGAGGAGAAGCACCGGGTGCGCGTCGTGACGATCGCCCCGGGGCAGACGGACACCGCGATGCTGCGGGCCGGCGTCCCCGCCGAGAGCTACGCGGCCGAGCGCTACATCCGCCCCTCGTCCGTCGCGGAGTCGGTGCGGTACGTCGTCGATCTGCCCGCCGATGCGCACATCACCGACATCGCGCTGCGGCCGCGGCAGGAGATCGCACGGCTGTAGCCCGCGGACCCTATGCTGACGAGGTGACTTCGAGAGCGGAGTGGGAGCAGCGCGTCGCGGCCGTCTGGAACGCCGACGACGACGCGACCCTCGTCGAGCGGATGGCCGCCGTGGCGGCGGACGCTCCCCATCCGTCGCTGGGCGCGTTCGAGCTCGGCGGCGCGTACGACAGCACGGGTCGCGAGGCCGAGGCGCTCGTCCGGTACGAGGCCGCCGTCGCCGGCGGGATCGCCGACGTCGACCCCGAGCGCGCAGCGCAGCTGGTCGTCCAGCACGCGTCGACGCTACGCAACGTCGGCCGCGTCGACGACGCGATCGCCCTGCTGTCCTCCGCGCCCCCGCACCCGTCGACCGGTGCCGCCCGAGAGGTGTTCCTCGCGCTCGCGCTGCACAGCGCCGGGCGCGACGCCGAGGCGCTCCGCACCGCGATCGAGGCCCTCGTCCCGACGCTGCCGCGGTATCGGCGGTCGGTCGCCGCCTACGCCCGGGCGCTCACGGACTGACCGGAGCGGCGGGCGCGGTGGCGCCTCACGGCCGCCCGGTTCGCACAACGGACGGAGCAGTAGCGCTGCCTCCCGTTGCGCGTCGTGTCGACGACGACGCGACGGCACGGGTCGCCGGACGACAGCCCCGCCTCGCAGCGGGCGAGCCGGTGCATTCCGCGCGTGGTGAGGTGGAGGGCGGTCCCGACGCTCATCACCGCGAGCAGCACGTCCGGCAGCGATCGCCCGTCGTCCCGGTAGTGCAGGTGCCAGCCCTCGCCGTCGTGATCGGTCAGCCGCGGGTACGCCGTCGCCTTCGCCATCAGCGCGTTCAGGAGCTGCGCGCGCACGCGCTCCTCCCGCGCGTCCACGACGGCGAGCCAGCGGTCGATCACGTCCCGCGTGCGCGCGTGGTCGTCCGTCCCCGTCGGGAACTCCATCGTCATCCCGAACTCCCTCGTCCGATCGACGATCCCCTCCCTGTCGTCCGGCCAGTCGTCCGCGAGGGAGGCGGCGAGCAGGACCGCGTACTCGCCGTAAGGGTTGAGATGCATAAGGCCATTACAGCACGGTGGATCCATGGAGACACTCGATGATCGCCGGACGCCCCCGCGAACGCAGCGCGAGGGCTGCCCGGACCATGGCTGGGAGGCGCAGTCGCGTCACAGGACGTCGTCCGGCACGGTGGTCTATCAGCGCTGCGCGCGCTGCGGCGCCTTCCGCGTGGACCTTCTCACTCCGTCATCGCCCGTCCCCCTCGCCCTGAGCGTCGAGGTGGCCTCGGCGCGGGGCGCATAGGAGCCCCGCTCAGAAGTCGAAGCCGCCGAAGTCCCCTCCGACGTCGCCGAGGCCGAGATCGCCCGCGGCCTCCGTTCCGGCGTCGTCCGCCGGTGTCCCGGATGCCTCCGACCCGCCGTCTCCCGCCCCGCCGTCTCCCGCGAAGGCGGGAGCCATGAAGGCGCTCACGAGAGCCGAGCCGACCACGTAGCCGGCGATCGTGCCGAGAAGCGACCCGCCGATCATCGAGCCGAGGCCCGGACCACGGCGACCCGGACCGAACGTGCGCTCCATCGTTCCGGGGCTCAGGTACTCCGCGCGCGTGGCCGCACGGGCCATGTCGCCCGGATCTGCGGAGGCCGGGCGCTCCTGCGGCGGGAGGGTCGAGGACAGGTCGGAGAGCACCTGCTGGCGCTGCGCGTCGGTCAGCCGGGAGAACGCCTCGGCGTGCACCTGCTCGATCGTCTCCGGCGGCGCCGTGCGCAGCAGATAGCGGTAACGCTCGATCGCGATCTCGTCCTCGCCGCGCCCGCCCGTGTCCGCGCCCGGCGCAGGAGGCGTGGTCGCCGTCGTGTACGAACGCGAGGTCGGACGCCCGTCCGCGTCGATGGTCCCGAAGGCCGTGGTCTGGGGAGGCGGCGTCTGCGCGTAGCTCCGCATCGCCTGCTGCCCGTGTCCGGTCCGATCGGAGGCCCGACGCGGATCGTCGCCGTCGCCGACGAGGTCGCGCGCGGCCTGCTTCATGCGGTCGAGAAATCCCATATCGGCCTCCTGACGGTGAGGGACGGTTCGACGGACGAGCGCCCCGGCGGGCGGGGGTGTCCCGCCGGGGCGCTCCTCATCTCTCCCGCGGGTTCCTCTCCCGAGGAGCCCGCACTCTCCGACGATAGGCGCCGCGCCTCGGACCCCGCCGCCCCTTCACTATGGGTCTGCTGGACGCACCGCGCGGGAGCCAGTCAGTCGTCATCCCACTCGTCGTCGTCATCGTCGTCGTCATCATCGACATCGACATCGTCATCGTCATCGTCGTCGTCGACGTCGACGGGCGGCGGCGGCTCCACGGGCTGCGGCGCCGTGCCGCCGGACTGCTCCTCCGCCGGCGGCGCGGCGGGTTCCGACGGGGTCGGAGGCTCGGGGGACGGCGTCGGGGAGGTCTCGGGGGTCGGCGTCGGCTCGGACGACGGCGTCGGCTCGGGCGTCGAGGCGGGAGCGATGAGCGGCGACTCGTCGATCACCGTGGGGGTCGGATCGGAGCCCACCGCCGCGGCGACCCCGATCGCGCCCGTCGCGAGCGCCGCGGCGCTCGCGACGACCCCCAGGGCGAGCGCGATCGTTCCCCGTCTCATCATCCCGCGACCTCCTCGGCGCGTGCCGTCCTCGTCCTTCAAGCTTCCCATGGGCCCGCCTCCGTCCGGAAGTCGCGGATCATGCCCTCCAGCGCGCGCTCCGAGCGATCGCGCCATCGCGGGCGCAGGAGGTTCACGCACGCGACGCGGAACTGGGCGGCCGCCCGCCATGCCGAGAGGCGCCCGGGCTCGACGCCGAGCGCGTCCGCAGCCCGTCCGATCGACGCGAACGCGATGCGCCCGCGTCGGCGCGGCCACCGGCCGTGCCGCAGGGCGAGGTCGACGTGCGCCGCGAGATTGCCGAGGTCGAGTCCCGGGTCCGCGCGCACGCAGGTGTCGAGGTCGAGCAGGGCGATGCCCTCGTCTCCGTCCCAGAGCAGCTGCTTGTCGTGGAGGTCGCGATGAGCCAGGGCATCGGCATCCGTCGAGTGCTTCTCGACCTGCGCCGCGAGGTGCCCGGCGAGGGCCGCCAGCTCGTCGCGCGCATCCGCCCCGGCAGGGAGACGCTCCGAGGCGCGCGACGCCCACTCGGTCATCACGCGCGCCTCGTCCTCCGCCTCGTGGGCGGGCAGGTGATCGACGCGCGCGTCGTCGACGACGGCGGTCCACGACGTCTCCCACGCCTCCCACGCGGCCCGCCACTGCGACTCCTCCCGCACGGGATCGGCTCCCAGGTCGTACAGGGTGCGCCCCCCGACAGCCGTGAAGCGCACGACCCCGCGCTGCTCGCGATCGTCCGGGACGATCGCGGGGATGCGGAAGGCGCCCGCGAACGACGCGCCGCGCGCGTGCGCGTCGATCACGCGCGACGCGCGTCCGGGCGGGACGACCTTGGCGTATCCGCGGCCCATCGGCAGACGGACCACGGCGCGCTTGCCCGGGCGATGCGAGACGACCTCGCCCTCCGCGGCGAGCCCGGCGAGCGCGGGCAGCGCCCCGTCGTCCTCGGGTGCGAGGAGCGCGACGCCGTCGCCTTCCGCGTAGCCGCCTCGCACCGCGCCGTCGGCATGCGCCTCCAGCGGCGTCCTGCCGTCCTCGCCCGCAGGCCACACGCGTTCGACGACCCATTCCACGCCGTCGACGTGCACGGAGCGAGGGATGCCGGCGCTCATCGGATCAGCTCCTCGGCACGTGCGACGGCGTGCTCGAGCTCCTCGGGCCAGGCGTCGCTTCCTCGCCGGAAGGGCTCGACGGCGCGCTGCAGCTGCGCGAGGGCCTGCCATCCGGCGATCGCATCCGCGTCGAAGGAGCCTCCGGCGGCGCGATACCCGTCGAGCATCGCGGCGTCGCCACCGCACACGAGGAAGGTCGCGAGGTCGCGCTCGGGCGGCGCGACCACGACGCGATCCAGGTCGATGACCCGCACGTCGCCGCCGCCGACGAGCACCTGGTCGGGAGACCAGTCCCCGTGGGAGAGCACCCCGCCTGTCACGCGCAGACCGGACAGCGCCGTCGCGAGACGCCCGGCGCGCTCCCCCGCCTCGGGGAGGAGGACGGCGATCGCCTCCGCCGACTCGCGTGCGACCGCGCTCGCGTCGAGCGTCTCCAGCGCGAGCCCCTCCGGCGGGGTCGCGTGGATGCGCGCGAGGACCTCGCCCGCCCGGTGCGACAGCGCGCGGCCTCCCGCGTGCGCGAGGTCCGTCGTGCCCCACCACGGCGTGCGCGTCGCCGACTCGCCGAGCGTCTCCGGCGCGAGCACCGGCAGGCCGCGTGCCGCCAGCAGGGACGCCGCGGCCACGTGGGACGGGCCCGCGGCGATCTTGATCGCGGCGCCGTCGCGCCGCACGACGAGCCTGCGCTGCGGGTTGTAGCGGAGGACGTCCGCGCCGTCGAACGACGCTGCCTCCGCCCCGAACACCCGCCTCACGGCGGACGCGAGCAGGCGGTCGGCGTAGGCGGGACCCGCGAGGACGCGGGGGGTCACCCGCCGTGTCGCCGCGCCGACCCCCGCCGCGCGCCGGATGCTCTTCGAGAGCTTCTCGGCGTCCGCGTAGGAGACGATCCAATGGGGGTCGCCCCGAGCATCGCGCACCGCCGCGACGATCGCGGCGCCGCGCTTGTACCGCAGCCGCTCGAGCGTCGTCGTCCCGCCGAACGCCTCGTCGCGCCTCCCCGCGTCGAGCACGACCCCGAGGTCGGGCAGCGCGGGGTCGCGCTCGGCGACGGCGCGGGAGAGCTCCCGCGCGGATCGCACATCCGCCGGCACGTTCATGCGATGCTCCCCTCGACGGGCGCGGCCGACCTCATCCATCGCGACACACGCGAGTCCTCCTCGGCCAGCAGCGCGTCGGTGGCGCCGTCCTCGACGATCCTGCCGTCCTCGACCCACAGGATCCGGTCGGCCGACCGGATGGCGGAGGGGTCGTGCGTGACGGCGATCGTCGTCCGTCCCGCGGTGAGGGTGGCGATCGAGTCGGCCACACGCGCCTTGGACTCCGGGTCCAGCCCCGTCGTGGCCTCGTCGAGGAGGACGATCGGCGCGTCGCGCAGCAGCGCCCGGGCGATCGCGATCCGCTGCCGCTGCCCGCCCGAGAGCGTCGCGCCCCGCTCGCCGAGCTCCGTGTCGTAGCCGTCCGGCAGCGCCCGGATGAACTCGTCGGCGAGGGCCCGACGCGCCGCCTCCTCCACCTCGTCGTCCGTCGCGTCGACGCGGCCGAGACGGATGTTCTCCCTCACGGTGGCCGCGAAGAGCACCGCCTCCTGCAGCACGACGGCGACGCTGCCCCGTACGCTCGCGATCGTCGCGTCGCGGATGTCGACGCCGTCGATGGAGATCGTGCCGCGAACGGGGTCCGCGGTGCGCGTGATGAGCCCCGTCAACGTCGACTTGCCCGCCCCGGAGGGCCCCAGGACGCACACCGAGCTGCCCGCGGGGATGTGGAGCGAGAGATCGCGGAAGAGCGGTCTGCCGTGGCCGTCGTCGACGTCGACCGCGTCGAAGCGGATCTCGCCGTCCACGGCCCCCAGCGCCCGCGCACCGGGGCGATCGGCGATGTCGACCGGCTCGTCGAGGAGGTCGGCGACGCGCTCGCCCGACGCCGTCGCCCGCGCGATGCGGCCGGTGTGCTTCGCGAGATCCTTCAGGGGGCGGAGCGCCAGCTTGAGGTAGGTCGTGAAGATCACGAGATCGCCCGGGGTGAGAGCCCCCTCGACGACACGCCATCCTCCGATGACGAGCACCACGGCGAGCGCGACGCCGACGATCACGTCGGTGCCGCGTTCGAGCCCCGCCGCCAGACGACGTGCGGCGACGCCCTGGCCGAGCGCCTGCTCGTTGCCCTTCTCGAAGATGCGTCCGCGCTGCTCCTCGAGGCCGTACGCCTGCACGACGCGGATGGCTCCGAACGTCTCCGCCGCGGAGTGGGCGATGGCGCCTTCGCTCCGTCTCGAGTGCCGCGCGACCACGACGATGCGGCGAGCCCCGAAACGGGAGATGACGGCGTACGCCACCGCGGCCAGCAGCACCACGAGGGCGAGCAGCGGGTCCATGATCGACATCACGACGGCGAGCACGACGAGCGTGACGATGTTGCCCACCAGCGGGAGCCCCGCGGAGACCGCGACCTCCTGGAGGCGCCCGACGTCGCCGACGAGGCGCTGCACGTTGTCGCCCTGCTTCGCCTGCGAGTGGTAGCGCAGCGTGAGCGACTGCATGTGCTGGAACACCCGCGACCGCAGCCGCGTCGCGATGCGCGACCCCGCGAGGGCGAAGGCCACGGTGGAGAAGTACTGGGCGACGGCGCGGAGGCCGACGATGCCGAGCAGCATGGCCCCGCACGAGAGGAGCAGCGTCATGCTCGCCCCCGCCTGCCCCGCGGCGGCGCCTCCCGTGGCGCCGAGGCTGACGCTCACCGCGTCGATGACGAACTTGATCGGCCACGGCTCGAGGATGCGCAGCCCGACCTCGACGAACATCGTCAGCAGACCGACGGCGAGCAGCCCGTACTGACCGCGCAGGTACGGTCTGGCGATCGCGAGGGTCCGCCGCACGCCGCTGCGCGGGCGGTCCGTCCGCCGGCGGCTCATGCGCGCGCCTCCGCCCGCTCGGCCCGCACCCGGTCGGGGACGGCCGACAGGATGGCGTCGAGCGTGCCGTCCCAGTCGTGTCGCGCCACGGCCTGCTCGCGGGCTGCCGCTCCGAGCGTCCGGGCGAGCTCCCGGTCGTCGCGCAGCTCGACGAGCGCCCGGACCAGCGCCGTGATGTCCCCGGGCGGCACGAGCAGCCCCGTGCGGCCGTGGCCGACGACGGACGGCAGCTGCCCCGTCGCCGATCCCACGACGGGCAGTCCCGCGGCGAGGTACTCGTAGGCCTTCAGCGGGGAGAAGTAGTCGCCCGCCTCGGCGGGATAGGGCGCCAGTCCCACGTGCATGCGCCGGAGGATCCGCGGGATGTCGTCATGAGGGACGGCACCGTGCCAGCGGACCCGGACGCCCTGCCGTCGTGCGCGCTGCTCGAGCGCGTCGCGCTCGGGGCCGTCGCCGACGACGGCGAGCTCCACGCCGTCGAGGCCGGCGACCGCGTCGATCGCGGCATCGACGCCGTGCCACGGCTTGAGCGACCCGACGAAGACCGCCCGCAGCGGGCCGTCCGCGATGCGCGCGGGTGAGAAGCTGCGCGTGTTCACGCCGTTGGGCGCGACGACGACGCGCGACGAGACGCCTGCGCCGTGACCGCGCGCCCAGGCGGCCACGGGCTCCGACACGCAGGCGACGACGTCGGCGCCCGTCAGGAGGCACCGGGTCGCGGCCGTGGCGGCGCGGTCGTCGACGAGGGTGCGATACGTGCGCTGCTCGTCGATGAGCGGGGCGTTCACCTCGACGACGGAGGGTGCGTCCGCCGACACCGCGGCCTCGGAGAAGAGCGAGTACCGCTCGTAGACGAGATCGCAGCCGTCGTCCGATGCCCGGGCCGCCAGGCCCGCGGCGGCCGCGCGCACGGCCTCCTCGCGCCGGCGCGCCTCGCCCCGGGCCACGGGGAGGGAGACGATCGGCGCATCGCCGAGCGCGGTCGGGGCCGCGTCGCCGACGCGCGTGCAGTAGACCGTCACGTCGTCGCCGCGGCGGCGGAACGCGGCGACGATCTGCTGCACGTGGATGGACGCCCCCTTGGTCCCGAGGACGGGGATCCCGGGGTCGGCGCAGATGTAGGCGACGCGCATCACGCGGCCTCCTCTCGGGTCGTGGTGCGTGTCGTGGCCCCCGTGGCGCTCGCCGTGAGGACGGCGTGCCGCGCGGCGAGGGAACGGGAGTCGTGCCGGCTCTCGACGAGCGCCCTGGCAGCGCGTGCGAGCGGCGCCGCGTCGACCTCGCCCTCGGCCATCCGGCGGAGGGCGGCGGCGAGCGCGCCGGCATCGCCCGGCGGGCACAGGATGCCGGTGCGTCCGTCGACGACGACCTCGGGGATGCCCGTCACGGACGTCGAGACGCAGGGGACGCCGACGGCCATCGCCTCGAGCAGGACCGTCGGCAGCCCGTCGGCGTTGCCGTCCGCGCCGACGACGCAGGGAGCGGCGAAGACGTCCGCCTCCTCGAGCAGCGCGGAGACCTCGTCCTGCGACACCGGTCCGGGCATCCTCACGACGTCGTCGAGGCCGAGAGAGCTCGCGCGCCCGGCGAGCTCGTCGTGGAGCTCCCCGGCGCCCGCGAGCGTCACCCGGACGTCGGTGCCGGCTGCGTGGACGGCCGCGACCGCGTCGAGCAGCACGCCGAACCCCTTCTTCTCGACGAGGCGCCCGATGGCGACGACGTGCAGGGCGCCGTCGCGCCGCACCGGGTCGCGGAACGGGAACCGCTCGATCTCGATCGCATTGGGCACGAGATGGATGCGGTCGGCGTGCTCGGGGGCGATGCGCTGCAGGAAGCCGACGTTGTAGGCGCTCACGGTCGCGATGTACGCGGCTCCGGCGATCTTGCGCTGCAGCTGGACCGGATCGACGGATTCGTGGAAGAGGTCCTTCGCGTGCGCCGTGAACGAGTACGGGACGCCCGTGAGCAGGCTCGCGAGCCGTGCGACGGTGGTCGCCGCGCTCGCGAAGTGCGCGTGCAGGTGCGTGATGCCCTCGGCACGGGCCTGCTGGGCGAGGGCGACGGCCTGCGCGGCGTCGTCGGCCTCGGCGTCGAGGAGCTCCGGCAGGTGGCGGGCGATCGCGTCGGCGAGGAACGGGTCGCCCGCCGACGACCGCAGCAGCTCCCACAGCCCGTGCGGACGCGTCGGGCGCGGGAGGTAGCGCACCGGCGCGGCGACGCGGGCCAGCTCGGGGTGGAACCGGGGGTCGTCGCTCGGTCGCAGCGCGAACACCGTGATGGTCTCCCCCGCCGCCTCTCGCGCGAGCAGCTCGGTCACGACGAAGGTCTCGGAGAACCGGGGGTACACCTTGACGACGTAGCCGATCCGCGGCGTCCGGCTGCGCTCAGCTCGCAACGCGCTCACCTCCCTCCTCCGACATCCGCGCATCGCCCGCCAGCAGCGTCTCCGCCAGGAGGGGCACCCGCTCGAGCCCGTCGCGCGCGATCGCGTCGCGGGCGACGGCACGGCCGATGTTCGACGCGAACCACTCGCCGATCGCGCCGGCGTCGATCTGCCAGGGCGCGAGCGTGTCCACGGCGCCCGCTCGGGCGAGGGCGGAGGCCCGGATGCGCTGCTCGTCGCGGCGCTGCGTCCGCGGTGCGACGAGCGCGGGCGTACGGGTGGTCATCAGCTCGCAGATCGTGTTGTAGCCGCCCATGCAGACGACGGCCGAGGCGCGGCGCATGAGGGGCAGCGCATCCGGGACGCGCCGGACGACCTGCGTGCGCGGGGTCGCCGCGGCGCGCACGCGACGACGGTCCCCCGCCGACATCTGCGGGCCCGTGACCACGAGATGCTCGTGGCCGTCCGGCACGGGGGCCGCGGCGGCGGCGATCGCGAGCTCCGTGCCGTCGGCGCCGCCGCCGACCGTGGTGAGCACGTACGGCTCGCCGACCTCGTGGGCGACGCCGTCGATGCGGCCCTCGGCGAGGTATCCCGTGTGCGTGACGAGGTCGTTCAGGTCCTCCGGGAGCTCTCCCGTAGCGGTGAGGTCGTGGATGCGCGGATCGCCGTACACCCAGACGGCGTCGAGGAGCGGGCGCAGCGTCCTCGCCCCGCCCAGCGCATGCCATTCGGCTCCCGCAGGAGCCGGGGCGTCGAGCACGTCGCGCAGGCCGAGCACGATGCGGCAGTCCGGCTGCTCGACGCGCAGCGTCCGCAGCGCGCCCTCGAGCTCGCGTCCCACCCCCAGCGGATGACGGTCGATGACGACCATGTCGGGGCGGAACGCGCGCACCGCCGAGCGGAAGGCCGCGCCGCGCAGGCGCGTCGCGGTGCTCACGTCGACGCGGAGCTCGCGCGAGCGGTAGCCGTCCTCCCCGTGCGTGACGCCCGGGAGGATGAGCCAGTCCCATCCGTGAGGAGGACGGAAGCGCGTGGCCTCCGGACGCCCCGCCACGAGCAGCCCGGTGACCGCCTCGCCGTTCAGCCCCGCCGACAGGGCGTGGGCGAGGGCGAGGTTGCGACGGATGTGCCCGAGCCCCGCCGAGTCGTGCGAGTACAGGACGATCCGGATGGTCACGATGCGCGTTCCTCTCCGCGTCCGCGGCCCGTTGCCGGCGGATGCTCGTGTCCCACGCTCGCGAGCGGGGAGGAGAGGCAGGTGAGGCCAGGATGAGAGGACTCTCATCTTCGCCCGGGAGGACGGAGCGGGCGCCGCGACTCAGCCGACGAGCCGGTACCCCATGCCGCGCACGGTCTGGATGCGCTCGGCGCCGAGCTTCGCGCGCAGGTAGCGGACGTAGACGTCCACGACGTTCGAGCCGGGGTCGAAGTCGTAGCCCCAGACGCGGCTGAGGAGCTGCTCGCGGCTGAGCACCTGGTCGGGATGACGGAGGAAGCTCTCCGCGAGGGCGAACTCGCGGGCGGAGAGCTCCACCGTGACGCCGTCCACGGCCGCCCGCCGCGCGCGCAGGTCGAGGCTCACCCCGCCGAAGGCCAGCGTGTTCGGCTCGTCCGACGTGCGCTCGCGCATCCGCGCCCGGACGCGCGCGAGGAGCTCGTCGAACCGGAACGGCTTCACGACGTAGTCGTCCGCTCCCCCGTCGAGCCCCCGGATCGTGTCGTCGAGCGAGCTGTGCGCCGTGAGCATGATGACGGGGACGGCGATCCCGCTCCCCCGCATCGTGCGCAGCACCTCGAAGCCGTCCATCCCGGGGAGCCCGACGTCCAGCAGCACGAGGTCGAAGTCCACGGTGCGCACGAGCTCCAGCGCCTCGTCGCCGCGCTCGGAGCGATCGGTCGTGTAGCCCGCGGCCCGCAGCCCCTTGTCGACGAACGTCGCGATCCGCTCCTCGTCCTCGACGATGAGAATCCTGCCCATCAGCTTCCCCTCTCCTCCGTGGCTCCGTCATGCGCGCGCTCGTCGCCCGCGGGCACGCCGTCGCGCGGGAGGACCATCGTGAACGTCGATCCGCGTCCCACCTCGGTGTCGAGGTCCACATGCCCTCCGTGCGCGCGAACGAGCGCCTGCACGATCGCCAGTCCCAGGCCGGAGCCCGCGACCCCCCGGCTCGCCTCGGCACGACCGAAGCGCTCGAAGATCCTCGCTCGCGCCGCCTCGGGGATGCCGGGCCCCTCGTCGGCGACCCAGAGGCTCACCTCGTCGCTGCGCACGGCGCTGCCGATCTCGATCCGGTCGCCGGGCGCGGAGTGCTTGGCGGCGTTGTCCGCCAGCTGGAGCCAGGCCTGGGTGACACGGGTGGGATCCAGCACGGCCTCGCCCGCGGCGACCGAGCCGAGCGCCCACTCGCGGCCGGGGATGACGCGCACCTTCTCGAACACGTGCCGCGTGAGGCCTCCGACGTCGACACGCTGCGGCCGGTGCGCGGCCGCGCGCTCCGCCTCGGCGAGGTGCGCGATCTGGGCGATGAGATCCGACATCCGGTCCAGCTCGTCGATGACGAGGGCGCGCGTCTGCTCCACGTCCGCCGGATCGTCCGCGTCCACGAGCTCGAGGTGACCCCGCACGATCGTCACGGGAGTGGCGAGCTCATGGCGCACGTCGTTGACGATGCGCCGCTGGCTGCGGAACGCCTCCTCCAGGCGCGCGATCATCGCGTTGATCGTCTCGGTGAGCTCGGACAGGTCGTCGTTGCCCGTGACGGGGATGCGCTCGTCGAGCGCTCCCGCCGTGATACGCGCCGCGGTGGTCCTCAGCTCGCGGACGGGCTGCAGGAGCCGGCCGGCGACGAACCAGCCGACGAGCGCGACGACGACGACGACGCCGCTCGCGACCCACGCGTAGAGGGCCATGACGGATTCGAGATCGGCCAGTCGCGCGTCCACCGCGATCGCCGAGACGAAGAGACCCGCCGACGCGGACTCCTCCGTCGAGAGCGTGATGGCGAGGTAGCGGACCGTCTCCCCGCCGAGCGTCGCCGTGCCGATCTCCGTGCCGCCGCCGGTGGCCATCACGTCCGCCGTGAAGGCCACCTCGTCGAGGTCGAGGTACGTCGCGACGCCGGGCCGGTAGCGCGCCTCCCCGTCGACGATCCCGAGGGTCCCCCCGTCCAGGGGCGGAGGGATGACCCGCACGACCTCGTAGACGAGCTGCTCCGTGTCCGCGAAGCTGGGGGTGGCAACCGGAGCCTGCTCGCTCTCGCCCGCCCCCTCCTGCGAGGCATCCGGGCCCGTCCCCGTGATGAGCGCCTGCACGCTCGTGTACTCCTGCCGGAGCTCGTCGTCGATCGCGACGATCACCCTGGTGCGCTGGAGGAGGAACGCGCTCCCGCCCGCGACGATGAGCCCGAGCGCGGTGACCAGGAGGATCGCGGCGAGGATCCGGACCCGGACCGGGGTGCGTCGCCGTCGGACCAGGGCCATCCGACGACCCTAGCGGCTGAGCAGCTGGCGCTTCGAGCTGATGACGCCCGTGTCGAAGCCCGCGAGGTGCAGGCCGCCGTGGAACCGGGCGTGCTCGATCTTGACGCAGCGGTCCATGACGACCGACAGGCCGGCGCCCTCGGCGAGCCGCGCTGCCTCCTCGTTCCACGAGCCGAGCTGGAGCCACAGCGTCTTCGCGCCCGCGTCCACGGCCTCCTGCGCGACGCCGGGCAGGTCGTCGTGCTTGCGGAAGACGTCGACGAGGTCGGGCACGACGGGCAGGTCGGCCAACGACGCGTACACCGGTCGCCCGAGGATCTCGTCGGCACGGGGGTTCACGAAGTAGACGTCGTAGGGCGAGCTCGACAGGAGGTACGTGGCGACGAAGTAGCTCGCGCGCGCGGGATTGCTCGAGGCGCCGACGATGGCGATCGACCTCGTGCGGCGCAGGATGGCGAACCTCTCCTGCTGGTCCGGGCCGGTCCACGTCCTGCCGGGCGCGACGGGCGTCCCCGGCACGGCGCAGGCGTCCGCCGGCGCCGCGGGGATCTCGCAGGCGTCGCTCATCGTGTCGCTCCCGTCGCCTGCGTGAGGGCCTGGTCGAGATCCCAGATGATGTCCTCGGCGTCCTCGATGCCCACGGAGATGCGGATGAGGTCCGCCGGCACGCCCGCAGCCACGAGCTGCGCGGGTGCGAGCTGCTGGTGCGTCGTGGAGGCGGGATGGATGACGAGCGTCCGCGCGTCGCCGATGTTCGCGAGGTGCGAGGCGAGCTGCAGGCTCTCGATGACGGACTCGCCCGTGCGGCGAGCGGCGATGAGGCGCTCGCCCTCGGTCGCGAACTCGCCGGACGGCCTCACGCCGAACGCGAAGACCGATCCCGGTCCGAGCGGCAGGTACTTCGCGGCGCGCTCGCGGTGCGGGTGACCGTCGAGGCCCGCCCACGTGACGAAGGAGACCCTCGGGTCGCCGTCGAGCCATTCCGCGACGACGCGCGCGTTGGCGAGGTGCGCGTCGATCCGCTGCGGCAGCGTCTCGACGCCCTGCAGGAGGGCGAACGCCGCCTGCGGGCTGAGCGCCGGGCCGATGTCGCGCAGCTGCTCGGAGCGGAGCTTGGTGAGGAAGCCGTACTCGCCGAAGTTGTCCCACCAGCGGATGCCGCCGTACGACGGCACGGGCTCGGTCATCTGCGGGAACTTGCCGTTCCCCCAGTCGAACGCGCCCTTCTCGACGACGACGCCGCCGAGGGTCGTGCCGTGTCCGCCCAGGAACTTGGTCACGGAGTGGATGACGATGTCGGCCCCGTGCTCGAGCGGACGGGCGAGATACGGCGTCGCGAGCGTCGCGTCGACGACGAGGGGCACGCCGGCGTCGTGGGCGACGGCGGCGAGGCCCTCGATGTCGGCGATCTCGCCGGAGGGGTTGCCGATCATCTCGACGTAGACGACCTTCGTCTCGGGCCGGATCGCCGCGGCGTAGTCGGCGGGGTCGGTCGACGGCACGAACGTCGTCTCGACGCCGAAGCGCCGCAGCGTCACGTCGAGCTGGGTGA
Source organism: Microbacterium sp. AB (assembly GCF_032878875.1). Lineage (NCBI taxonomy): Bacteria > Bacillati > Actinomycetota > Actinomycetes > Micrococcales > Microbacteriaceae > Microbacterium > Microbacterium betulae. Next base: position 2,173,256 of record NZ_CP118157.1, read on the forward strand.
CGGTGCCGCCGTAGAGCTGCGCCGATGCGACGACGTGGTCGCCCGATCCGACGAGAGCGGCGAAGGTGATGAACTCGGCGCTCATTCCCGACGCCGTCGCGACGGCGCCGATGCCGCCCTCGAGCGAGGCGAGGCGCTCCTCGAGTGCGGCCACGGTCGGGTTGCCGATGCGCGAGTAGATGTTGCCGTACTTCTGCAGCGCGAACAGGTTGGCCGCATCCGCCGCGTCGTCGAAGACGAACGACGTGGTCTGGTAGATGGGCACCGCCCGCGCTCCCGTGGCGGCGTCGGGGGTCCCTCCGGCGTGCAGGGCGCGGGTGCGGAACCCGAAGCGGTGTTCTTCCGTCATGTCTTCCTTACTGCTGTGTCGGCGCTCCCGGGCCGGCGCGAGGCACCGGGCTCACGCCGAGGCGAGGACCTGCGCGATGCCGTCGACGGCCCAGGGGTTCTGCAGCGACGTCGTGTCGCCGAGGGGCCGAGGCTCGCGTCCCGCTCGTCTGTCCTGCTCAGCCTCCCACAGCTGGGCGAGCAGCCGGCGCAGGATCTTGCCCGAGCGGGTCTTGGGGAGCTCGGGGACGACGTAGACGTGCCGCGGCTTCGCGACGGGTCCGATCTCGCGTGCCACCTGGGCGCGCAGGTCGTCCGCCGTCGCCTCCGCGGCGCCCGACGGCACGACGAAGGCCGCCACCGCCTGTCCCGTGAGGGCGTCCGGCACACCGGCCGACCCGGCCTCGCCGACCGACGGGTGGGCGACGAGCGCCGACTCGATCTCGATCGTGGAGAGGCGGTGGCCCGACACGTTGACGACGTCGTCGAGCCGGCCGAGGATCCAGACGTAGCCGTCGACGTCGCGCGTGGCGCCGTCGCCCGCGACGTAGAAGCCGCCGTGCGCGCCGCGCCCCGCGTAGGCGGCCCAGTACGAGTCGCGGTAGCGCTCGGGGTCGCCCCACACCGTCCGCGCCATCCCGGGCCACGGACGACGCACGACGAGCGTCCCGGAACGACCGGGGGCGACCTCGTCGCCGTTCTCGTCGACGACGGCCGCATCGATCCCCGGCAGGGCGACGGTGGCCGATCCTGGCTTGAGCGGCGTGACGCCCGGGAGCGGCACGATCATCGCCGCGCCCGTCTCCGACTGCCACCACGTGTCGACGACCGGGGTCTCGTCGCGGCCGTAGTTGCGCCGGAACCACACCCACGCCTCGGGGTTGATGGCCTCGCCGACCGTTCCGAGCAGGCGGAGGGTCGACAGGTCGTGCCCGGAAGGGAGATCGTCCCCGAACCACGTCATGAACGTGCGGATGAGCGTGGGCGCCGTGTAGTAGACGGTCACGCCGTAGCGCTCGATGATCTCGAGGTGGCGCTCGCGATGCGGGGTGTCGGGCGTGCCCTCGTAGATGACCTGCGTGAGGCCGTTGGAGAGCGGCCCGTAGATCTCGTACGTGTGCGCCGTCACCCACGCGAGGTCGGCCGTGCACCAGTGGACGTCGTCGGGCTTGGCGTCGAAGTGCGCCCAGTGCGCCCAGCTCGCGTGCGCGAGGTATCCGCCGGAGGTGTGGACGAGGCCCTTCGGCTTCCCCGTCGTGCCCGAGGTGTAGATGACGAAGAGCGGATGCTCGGCGTCGAACGGCTGCGGCTCGTGCACGTCGGAGGCCGTGTCGACGACGTCGTGCCACCACACGTCACGGCCCTCCGTCCACGGCACGTCCTGTCCCGTGCGGCGCAGCACGAGGACGTGCTCGACGTGCGGCAGGCCGGCTGCGGCCCGATCGGCGGCCGACTTGACCTCGACGGCCTTGCCCCGGCGGAACTGGCCGTCGGTCGTGACGAGCAGCTTGGCGCCCGTGTCCTCGAGGCGGAAGCGCACGGCCTCCGCCGAGAATCCCCCGAAGACGAGGGAGTGCACGGCGCCGATGCGGGCGCAGGCCAGCGCGATGACGACCGTCTCGACGAGAACCGGCAGGTACACGACGACCCGGTCGCCGGGGCCGATGCCGAGGGAGAGCAGGCCGTTCGCCGCCTGCGACACGCGGCGCCGGAGATCGGCGTAGGTGACGGTGTCCCGGTCGCCCGGCTCGCCCTCGAAGTGCAGCGCGACCTTCTCGCCGCGTCCGGCGTCCACATGCCGGTCGACGCAGTTGTAGGCGACGTTGAGCCGCCCGCCGACGAACCACCGTGCGGCGGGGACCGTCAGCTCGCCGTCGGCGCGGCGCACGGGCGGCTCCCACTCGTGCGCGGTGTGCCAGGGCTCGGCCCAGGCGAGACGCCGGGCCGCGTCCTCCCAGAACGCGACGGGATCGGCGGCGGCGCGGGCGTAGACCTCTGCCGTGACGTTGGCCTGCGCCGCGAAAGCCTCGGACGGCGGGTAGACGCGGCTCTCGACGAGACGCGCCTCGGCGTCGACGGTGGTCATGCTCACGCCCACTTCTTGAGGAGGTGCTTCTCGACGAGTCCGAGGAGCGCGTTCGTGATCGTGCCGAGCAGGGCGAGGAGCACGATGGCGAGGAGGATGCGGTCGACGCGCCCGGTGCTTTGCGAGTCCGTCAGCAGGAACCCGAGGCCCATCGACGAGGCGATGAGCTCGGCTGCGACGAGGAAGAGCCACGACTGCGCGAGGGCGAGGCGCAGGCCCGAGACGACCGACGGCACGACCGCGGGCAGCTGCACGGTGCGGAAGAGCGACCATCCGCGCAGGCTGAACGAGCGTCCCGCCTCGATGAGCTGCGGGTCGACGTGGCGCAGGGCCGCGGCCACGGTCGTGAAGACGGGGAAGAACGCGCCGATCGCGATGAGGGTGATCTTCGACTCCTCGCCGATCTGCATCCAGAGGATGAGGAGCGGCACCCACGCGAGGGACGGCACGGCGCGCACGGCCGACAGAGTCGGGCTCAGAAGCACGTCGCCGAGCTTCGAGAGGCCCACGACGGCCGCGACCGCGAGCCCGAGGACGGCGCCGATCGCGAAGCCGATGAGCACACGCTGCACCGAGATCGCGATGTGCGTCCACAGCTGGCCGGTCTCGGCGAGCTCGATCCCCGCCGTGACGACCGCGGACGGAGCCGGCAGCCGGTACGGCGGGACGAGGCCGGACGTCGTGACGAGCTGCCAGGCGACGAGGAGGACGACGGGGAGGACGAGCCCGCCGGCCACGCGCACGGCGGTGCGATCCCAGAGCGAGCGCGTGGGGACGTCCGTCCGCCGACGCGCGCCCTTCGCGACGTCGAGCGTCTCCCGCGTGTCGGCCGGAACGACGACGCGCTGGTCGGGGACGGTCACTCGCCGTTCACCGCCCGCTCCGCGAACTCCGCGTTGACGATCGTGTCGAGGGCGGCGTCGACGGCCTCCTGGCCGCCCGACACGTCGCCCGACTCGGCGAGGACGGGGGCGATCTTCTCGAGCACGGCGATCTGGTCGTCGCCGGGGACGCCGCTCACGTCGAGGTTGGAGCGCTCGTCGATGACGGTCGTCGCCACCGCGATGTCGATGCCGGCGACGTCGGCGAGCAGCTGGGCCGTCTCCTCGGGGTTGTCGAGCGCCCAGACCCGCGCCTCCTCGTAGGCGTCGACGACGACCTGCGCGAGGTCGGGGTGGTTCTCGACGAAGTCCTCGGTGGCGTTGAGGAAGCCGTAGGTGTTGAAGTCGACGTTGCGGTAGAGGAGCTCGTCGCCCGACTCGACCTCGGCGGCCGCCATGATCGGGTCGAGACCCGCCCACGCGTCGACGGAGCCGCCGTCGAGAGCGGCGCGGCCGTCGGCGTGCTGCAGGTTCTGCACCTCGACGTCGTCGGCCGACAGGCCGACCTCCTCGAGCGCCTGCAGGAGGAAGAAGTAGGGGTCGGTGCCCTTCGTCGCCGCGATCGACGCGCCCGCGAGGTCCTCGACGGACGTGATGTCGCTGTCGGGGGTGACGACCAGCGCCGCCCACTCCGGCTGCGAGTAGATGTCGATGACCTGGATGGGAGATCCGTTCGCGCGGGCGAGGAGCGCCGCGGAGCCCGCGGTCGAGCCGACGTCGATCGAGCCCGAGCGCAGCAGCTCGTTGGCCTTGTTCGACCCCGCCGACTGCACCCATTCGACGGCGACGTCGTCGCCGACGGCGTCCTCGATGAGACCCTGGTCGCGGACGACGAGGCTCAGCGGGTTGTAGGTGGCGTAGTCGATCGTCAGGGTGTCGGCCGACCACTCGCCGGAGTCGGCGCTCGCGCTGTCCGACGAGGCGTCGGCGTTCTCGCCCGCGACGCAGCCCGTGGCGGTGAGCAGCATCGCTCCGGCGATCGCGATCGCGGGGGCTGTACGACGGATGGCGGTGCTCATCGGTTCTCCTGGAGAGTGTGGTGGGTTTCGACGCCGAGGCCTTTCAGCAGCTCGGCGCGGAGGTCCGCGAGCGCGCGGTCGGCGCGGTCGCGGGGACGGATGCCCGGCACGGCGATCGTGCGCGCGACGGACGGCGCATCGTGATCCGTGCCGGCGTCGGCGAGAGACCGCAGCAGCAGCACCCGGTCGGCGAGATAGAGGGCCTCTTCGACGTCGTGGGTGACGAAGAGGACGGTCGTGGGCTGCGCCGCGTGGATGTCGAGCAGGAGGTCCTGCATCCGGAGACGCGTCAGCGCGTCGAGGGCGCCGAACGGCTCATCGAGCAGCAGGACGCGGGGATCGCGTGCGAGGGCCCGCGCCAGGGAGGCGCGCTGCGCCATCCCGCCCGAGACCTCGCGCGGACGCTGGTCGGCGGCGTGGTCGAGGCCGACGAGGTGGAGCAGCTCGCGGACGCGCTCCCGGCCCTCGCGCCTGTCCGCCTGCCGCGGCAGCCCGAGCTCGACGTTCTGCGCGAGCGTCCGCCAGGGAAGGAGCCGCGGCTCCTGGAAGGCGATCGCGGTGCGCTCGTCGGTGTCGGCGATGCCGGCGTCGCCGAGGCTGATGGCGCCGCTCGTCGGCGCGTCGAGGCCGCCGACGAGTCGGAGCAGGGTCGACTTGCCGCATCCGGACGGCCCGACGATGGCCACGATCTCGCCCGAGGCGAGCTCCACGTCGACGCCGCGGAGCACCTCTCGGTCCCCTCCGGCCATCGCGAACGTGCGGGCGATGCCCTCGAGCCGCACGGCGTTCGCGGCGCGCTCGGGTACGCCGGCACGGCGAGACGGAGCGAGCGAGGAGGGCATGCCCACCATCGTTCCGGAGGGCGCTGTCCGGATCGAAATCGCCCGTAACGGGCCGTCACATGACACGGGGAGCACGGCGATCTGTGGTTGACAGGAAGGCTGCTCGTTTTTCCGTGCCGGCTGCTCCGCCCGCAGAACGACCTCGGGGTCGGCTCCCGAAGGAGCCGACCCCGAGGTCGTGTGATCACGGTGTCGGCGGATCGGATCCGCCGGCCGTGACGGGTCTCAGCGACCCGCGAGCTTCTCGCGCAGAGCGGCGAGCGCCTCGTCGTCGGCGAGCGTGCCGGCGCCGTTCGCATCGCTCGCGAAGGTCGGCGCGGCGAACTCCTCGCCGGCCTCCGCCTCGGCCTCGAGGGCCTTGGCGACCTGGGCCTTGTGCGACTCCCAGCGGGCCTGGGCCGCGGCGTAGTCCTGCTCCCACTCCTCGCGGGCCGTGTCGAAGCCCTCGAGCCACTGACCGCTCTCGGGGTCGAAGCCCTCGGGGTACTTGTACTCGCCGTTCTCGTCGTACTCGGTCGCCATGCCGTACAGCGCCGGGTCGAACTCGGTGCCGTTGGGGTCGACGAGGTCGTTGGCCTGCTTGAGCGACAGCGAGATGCGACGACGGTCGAGATCGATGTCGATGACGCGGACGAACACCTCTTCGCCGACGGACACGACCTGCTCGGCGAGCTCGACGTGCTTGTTCGAGAGCTCCGAGATGTGGACGAGACCCTCGATGCCGTCCGCGACGCGGACGAACGCACCGAACGGGACGAGCTTCGTGACCTTGCCCGGCGTGATCTGGCCGATCGCGTGGGTGCGGGCGAAGACCTGCCACGGGTCCTCCTGCGTCGCCTTGAGCGACAGCGAGACGCGCTCGCGGTCGAGGTCGACCTCGAGGATCTCGACGGTGACCTCCTGGCCCACCTCGACGACCTCGGAGGCGTGCTCGATGTGCTTCCAGGACAGCTCCGAGACGTGCACGAGGCCGTCCACGCCGCCGAGGTCGACGAACGCGCCGAAGTTGACGATCGAGGACACGACGCCCTTGCGGACCTGGCCCTTGTGCAGGTTGTTGAGGAACTGCGTGCGGGTGGCCGACTGCGTCTCCTCGAGGAGGGCGCGGCGCGAGAGCACGACGTTGTTGCGGTTCTTGTCGAGCTCGAGGATCTTCGCCTCGATCTCCTGGCCGAGGTACGGCGTCAGGTCGCGCACGCGGCGGAGCTCGATGAGCGAGGCGGGGAGGAAGCCGCGGAGTCCGATGTCGACGATGAGGCCGCCCTTGACGACCTCGATGACGGTACCGGTGACGACGCCGTCGTTCTCCTTGATCTTCTCCACGTCGCCCCAGGCGCGCTCGTACTGAGCACGCTTCTTCGACAGGATGAGACGGCCTTCCTTGTCCTCCTTCTGGAGGACGAGGGCCTCGACGTGATCGCCGACCGTGACGACCTCGTTCGGGTCGACGTCGTGCTTGATGGAAAGCTCACGCGAGGGGATGACGCCCTCGGTCTTGTAGCCGACATCGAGGAGGACCTCGTCGCGGTCGATCTTGACGATCGTGCCGTCGATGATGTCGCCGTCGTTGAAGAACTTGAGCGTCTTCTCGACCGCGGCCAGGAAGTCCTCAGCAGAGCCGATGTCGTTGATCGCGACCTGCTTGGTGGCCGGGGCGGTCGTTGCGTTAGTCATGTAGTGGGTTGTCCTTGTTGGGGATGGTCGGGCCTGCGGCTCGGATGCCGCGCGCCTGCGAGCCAGCGCGCGTCACCCCGGATGAGCCGAGGCGGTTGATTGGATTGTGTTGGCGTCACCCTGTCGGAGTCTCGGCGACACGCCAAGCCTCTCGCACACGAGTGACAGTCAAGAATAGCAGGTGAAACGCCCCACGAGGCCTGGAATTCCACGCCGGCGTTCGTGATCGGAAACACGAGACCCGAGCGCCGACCCCCCTCTTTGCAAGGTCTCCTCCCTGCGCGCAGAGTGGGGTTCGATCGCGGAGGTCGTCGCCGCAGTTGCGTCCGTCGGCGCCCTGGTCGCGGCCGTGATCTCCGCATGGCAGGCGGAACGGCTCTTCTCCCTCGAGTCCGAACGCGGCAGAGTCGCCCAGAGCCGCACGGAGGGGATTTCGCCGCTTCCGTCTCCGAATTCGACGGCGAGATGCGGCCCGTGACCAAATCGAAGAAGCGGAGGATCGCCCTTATCCGATTCCGCGATGCGGCCGACACGAGATGGCGACGCCGTGGGAGCGGGAAGCGGGAGCCGCTCTCCACGTCCTCACGGACGATCGTCTCCTTCTACCGCCTCGACGACGAGGCGCACGAGACGCAGCGGGTCGCCGTCGGCCTCACGCGCAGACGCTCTCGCGGGATCTTCGAGCCGCACCCCTCGCACACACCGAACGTTCCGTCGCGGAGACGGGCCGCCGCCGCGTCGATCCGCTCGAGCTCGCGTCGCTCCTGGGCTCGCAGCCCCGTGAGCCGCGACCACTCGTCGGACAGCGTCGCGCCCTCGGGGTCGTGCTCGTCGTCCGAGTTCGCATCGCCGCGCGCTCCCGCCAGCTCGCCCAGCTCGCTCTCCCGGCGCCGTACGCGCTCCTCGACCGCGAGGCGCTCCGCGCGCAGCGCCTCGGCGAACCCTCCCTCGACGGGCATCCTGCCTCCTCGGATCCAGGGTACGTCTCAACGCCAGGGCTCCGGCGCCTCGTCTCCTGGCTCGCGCGAGACGTTCACCTTCCCTCGCTATGGTTGCTGCGAGGTGAGCCGATGACCGACACAGAACCGGACGGGTACCGGCGCGAGCTCGCCGCCCTCCGCGACGAGCTGCGCGAGCTCCGCGCGGATGCCGTCTCCGCCGCGGATCTCGCGCGTGAGCGGATCGCCGCCGTCCATCCGGACCACCGACACGGCGCCCGCAACCTGCACCATTACCTCGCCCTGCGCTCACGGGACCTGCGGCCGCTCCAGGAGCGGCTCAGCGGCGCCGGGCTCTCGTCGCTCGGCCGCATGGAGGGCGACGTCCTGCGCAACCTCGACGCCGTCCTGCACATCCTCGGGGCGGCACTGGACGACGATCCGCCCGGGTCGCCCGCCGCGGGCGCCCCCGACCCCCACGACCTCCACGTCAACGCCGCGGCGCTCCTCGGCGGCGAGGCGGAGGACCGCAGCACGCGCATCATGGTGACCCTTCCGAGCGAGGCGGCGGACGACGCCTCCATCGTGCAGCGGTTCGCCGGGGCGGGCATGGACCTCGCCCGCGTCAACTGCGCGCACGACGACGACGACGCGTGGCGGCGGATGGCCGGTCACGTCCGCGCCGCGGACGACGCCATCCGCGTGGCGATGGACCTCGGCGGCCCCAAGCTGCGCACGGGTCCCCTCGCCGAGGGCCCCCGCGTCGTCAAGGTCAAGCCGAAGCGCGACGACGCCGGCGGCGTGACGGCGCCGGCCCGCCTCCTCCTCATCGCCTCGGATGCCGAGGCGTCCGGCGACGTGCGCTCCGCACCCGTCCGCGACGCCGGCTGGCTCGCCGAGCGGACGACGGGAGAGACCGTCCGCTTCGCCGACGCACGCGGACGGCGACGGAAGATGCGCGTCGCACGGGCGGACGCCCGCGGCGTGCTGCTCGAGGGCGGACGCACGGCGTACCTCGAGGAGGGCGCCGTGCTGCGCTGCGGCGAGCGCGAGACCGTCGTCGACCGCCTCGATGCCGTGGAGGGCGCGCTCCGTCTGGCGAAGGGCGACACGATCGTCCTCACCTCCTCCCTCGATCCGGCGACGAGCGAGGACGGACGCCATCGCATCGGATGCACGCTGCCGGAGGCCCTCCGCGCCGTGCGGCCGGGACACCGGATCGCGTTCGACGACGGCAAGATCGAAGGCGTCGTCCGCTCGGTCGAGGACGGCGCGGCGATCGTCGAGGTCACGGGCGCGCCCGAGGGCGGCACCAAGCTCAAAGCGGAGAAGGGCATCAACCTGCCCGACACGGACCTCCCCGTCTCGGCCCTCACGGACGACGACGTCGCCGCGCTCGACGTCGTCGTCGAGGTCGCCGACATCGTCGAGCTCTCGTTCGCGCGCTCGGCGCAGGACGTGCGTCGTCTGCTCGACGAGCTCGACGCCCGCGGAGCCGAGCATCTCGGCGTCGTCGTGAAGCTCGAGACGACGCAGGGCTTCCGCGCGCTGCCGGAGATCATCCTCGAGCTCATGCGTCGTCCGCGCGCAGGCATCATGATCGCGCGCGGAGACCTGGCGGTCGAGGCCGGCTTCGAGCGGCTCGCCGAGGTGCAGGAGGAGATGCTCTGGCTCTGCGAGGCCGCCCGCCTCCCCGTGGTGTGGGCCACGCAGGTGCTCGACGACCTCGCGAAGCGCGGTGTGCCCACGCGCGCCGAGATCACCGACGCGGCGACGGCCAATCGCGCCGAGTGCGTCATGCTCAACAAGGGACCGCGCATCGACGACGCGATCCGGGCGCTGGACGACATCCTCCGCCGCATGGAGGGGCACATGGACAAGAAGCGCCCGCTCCTGCGGCGTCTGCACGCATGGCTGCCGGACGCCTGAGCGCCTTCCACCTTCGCCTCGCCGGGCCCGGTCCCTCTCCGCCAGAGCGCGCAGGAGCCTCGCGAGCGGCGTGCCACCGGCTGTTCGGCCCTACACTCTCACCATGACCTCCCGCGCACGCACCGTCGGCCGACTCCTCCTCGGATCGGCGCTCGTCTTCGCCGGCGCCACTCACCTCACGGTCGCCCGTGACGAGTTCCAGGCCCAGGTCCCCGACGCCGTCCCGCTCGATCCCGACACCACCGTCGTGGCCTCGGGGCTCGTCGAGATCGGTCTCGGCTCCGCCCTGCTGCTCGCGCGGCGACGGCGCCGGCTCGCGGGCGTCGTCGCTGCGCTCTTCTTCGTCGCGGTGCTCCCCGGCAACATCGCCCAGTGGCTGCACCGCCGCAGCGCGTTCGGCCTCGACACCGACGGCAAGCGGTTCGCCCGGCTGTTCTTCCAGCCCGTCCTGGTGCTCGTCGCACTGTGGTCGACGAGCGCGAAGCGGTGAGCGGGGCTCGCCCCGCGGTCCTCGTCGTCGGCGAGGCGCTCGTCGACATCGTCCACCGGGCCGACGGCACGATCAGCGAGTCGCCCGGAGGGAGTCCCGCCAACGTGGCGATCACGCTCGGCCGGCTCGGGCGCTCCCCCGGCTTCATCGCCCGGCTCGCGGACGACGAACGCGGCAGGGCCGTGCGCGCGTGGCTCGAGGACTCCGGCGTCTCGATCGACGCCACGGCGGCGGAACGGACGTCCACGGCGACGGCGCACCTCGACGCCGAAGGCGCCGCACGATACGACTTCGCGATCGAATGGGACGTCGTCCCCGGCACCGGGACGAGCGCCGACGTCCTGCACACGGGCTCCATCGCCGCGCTTCTCGCCCCGGGCGCCGACGCCGTCTCCGCACTCGTCGACGAGGTCGGCCCGCGCGCGCTCGTGACGTACGACCCGAACATCCGTCCCTCGCTCATCGACGACCCGGACGACGCGCGCCGGCGCGTGCGCTCGTTCATCGCGCGCGCCGATGTCGTGAAGGCGAGCGACGAGGACATCGCCTGGCTCCATCCCGGCGAGGACCCGGTGGCCGTCGCCGCGCAGTGGACGCAGTCGGGGCCCGTGCTCGTCGTCGTCACGCAGGGCGCGGACGGCGCGTTCGCCGCCGGCGCCGGGCGCTTCGTCCGCGTCGAGGCGGAGCCCGTCGACGTCGTCGACACCGTCGGCGCCGGAGACACGTTCATGGGGACGCTCATCGACGGGCTCGTCTCCGCGGGAGCCGTCGGACCCGGTGCACGCGATGCCGTCGGCGCGCTCGGCGACGACGAGCTGGCCGCGCTCATCACGCGAAGCGCCCGTGCCGCGGCGATCACCGTCTCGCGTCCCGGCGCCGACCCGCCGACGCGCGCCGAGCTGGACGCACGCCTCGTCGGATGAAGACGGCCGCCGCCCCCTTGCGGGGACGGCGGCCGGGTCGTTCCGCTCGGGATGGTCAGCGCGCGGCCGAGCCCTCCACGTAGTCCGAGTCCTGCTGCTTCCAGGCGAAGAGGGAGCGGAGCTCCCTGCCCGTGACCTCGATGGGGTGCTGCTGCTCCTTCTCGCGCAGCGCGAGGAACTCCGGCGCGCCGGCGTCCTGGTCGTCGATGAAGCGCTTCGCGAACGCGCCCGACTGGATGTCGGCGAGGACGGCCTTCATGTTCTCCTTGACCTGGGCGTCCACGACCCGCGGGCCCGACACGTAGTCGCCGAACTCGGCGGTGTCGGAGATCGACCAGCGCTGCTTGGCGATGCCGCCCTCCCACATGAGGTCCACGATGAGCTTGAGCTCGTGCAGCACCTCGAAGTAGGCGATCTGCGGCTGGTAGCCCGCCTCGGTGAGCACCTCGAAGCCCGTCTGCACGAGGTGGCTCACGCCACCGCAGAGGACCGCCTGCTCGCCGAAGAGATCGGTCTCGGTCTCCTCCGTGAAGGTCGTCCTGATGACGCCGGCGCGGGTGCCGCCGATGGCCTTGGCGTACGAGAGCGCGACGTCCCAGGCCTGGCCCGAGGCGTCGCGCTCGACGGCGATGATGTCGGGGATGCCGCGGCCGGCGACGAACTCGCGACGGACCGTGTGGCCGGGGGCCTTCGGGGCGACGAGGATGACGTCGACGCCCTCGGGGGCGTCGACGTAGCCGAAGCGGATGTTGAAGCCGTGCGCGAAGGCGAGCGTCTTGCCCGCCGACAGGCTCGGCGCGATCGACTCGGCGTAGATCGAGCGCTGGTGCTGGTCGGGCGCGAGGACCATGATGAGGTCGGCCCACGCGGTGGCGTCGGCGACGCTCTTCACCTCGAAGCCCTCGTCCTGGGCCTTCTGCGTCGACTTCGAGCCCTCCTTCAGCGCGATGGCGACCTCGACGCCCGAGTCGCGGAGGTTCTGCGCGTGGGCGTGGCCCTGCGAGCCGTAGCCGACGATCGCGACCTTCTTGTTCTGGATGAGCGACAGGTCGGCGTCTGCGTCGTAGAGGATCTCGGTCACTTGTTTCTCCTTCTGATGGGGATGGGAGTGTCAGCCGCGCAGGACGCGCTCGGTGATGGACTTGCCGCCGCGGCCCAGGGCGAGCAGGCCCGACTGGGCGAGCTCCTTGATGCCGAACGGCTCGATCGCCTTGAGGAAGGCGGCGACCTTGCCCTGATCGCCCGTGATCTCGATCACGAGGGCGTCCGAGGCGTAGTCGACGACGCTGCCGCGGAAGAGGTTCACGACCTCGAGCACGTTCGATCGCGACGCGTTGTCGGCACGCACCTTCACGAGCATGTGCTCGCGCTGCACGGACGCCGACTGCTCGAGCTCGACGATCTTGACGACGTTGATGAGCTTGTTGAGCTGCTTCGTGACCTGCTCGAGCGGCAGCTCGTCGACGTCGACGACCACGGTGATGCGCGAGAGCCCGGGGATCTCGGTCACGCCCACCGCGAGGGAGTGGATGTTGAAGCCGCGGCGGGCGAAGAGGCCCGCGACGCGGGTGAGGAGACCCGGCCGGTCCTCGACGAGCAGGCTCAGAACGTGCGACGACATGTCAGTCCTCCTCCGAGAAGGCGGGCGAGTGATCGCGCGCGTACTGGACATAGCTGTTGCTCACGCCCTGCGGCACCATCGGCCAGACCATGGCGTCGGCGCTCACGACGAAGTCGATCACCACGGGGCGGTCGTTCGTCTCGAGCGCGAGCGCGATGGCGGCGTCGATCTCCTCCTCCTTCTCCACGCGGATGGCGAGGCATCCGTAGGCGTCGGCGAGCTTGACGAAGTCGGGGATGCGCACGGTGTCGTGCCCCGTCTGCAGGTCGGTGTTGGAGTAGCGGCCGTCGTAGAAGAGCGTCTGCCACTGCCTCACCATGCCGAGCGAGGAGTTGTTGATGATGGCGACCTTGATGGGGATGCCGTTGAGCGCGCAGGTCGCGAGCTCCTGATTGGTCATCTGGAAGCAGCCGTCTCCGTCGATCGCCCACACCGGGCGATCGGGCTGCGAGACCTTCGCTCCCATGGCCGCGGGGACGGCGTACCCCATGGTGCCGGCTCCGCCGGAGTTGAGCCACGCGTTGGGGCGTTCGTACCTGATGAACTGGGCGGCCCACATCTGGTGCTGGCCGACTCCGGCGACGAAGACGCCCTCGGGGCCGGTCAGCTCGCCGATCCGCTGGATGACGTGCTGCGGAGAGAGCAGACCGTCCGTCGTCGGGGTGTACCCGAGGGGGTACTGGTCCTGCAGCCCGCGCAGGTACGCCCACCACTCGTCGTAGTCGGGCGACGCGGTCGCCGCCGCCGGACGGAACGCGGTCTCGAGGTCGACGAGAACGTCCTTGAGGTCGCCCACGATCGGCACGTCGGCGATGCGGATCTTCGAGATCTCGGCCGGATCGATGTCGACGTGCACGACCTTCGCCTCGGGAGCGAACAATGCGGCCTTGCCCGTCACCCGGTCGTCGAAGCGCGCGCCGAGCGCGATGAGGAGGTCGCTCTCCTGCAGCGCGAGCACGGCGGGCACCGATCCGTGCATTCCGGGCATGCCGAGGTGCTGCTCGTGCGAGTCGGGGAAGGCCCCGCGAGCCATGAGGGTCGTGACGACGGGGACGCCGGTCGTCTCGGCGAACGCCTTCAGCTCCTCGGACGCACGCGCGCGGATGATCCCGCCGCCGACGTACAGCACGGGCCTGCGCGCCTCGGCCAGCATCGAGACCGCGGCCTGGATCTGCTTGCCGTGCGCCTTGGTCACGGGACGGTAGCCGGGCAGGTCGTAACGGGGCGGCCACACGAACGGCGCCTCGGCCTGCTGGGCGTCCTTCGTGATGTCCACGAGCACCGGGCCGGGGCGGCCCGTCGAGGCGATCTCGTACGCCGCGGCGATGGCTCCCGGGATCTCGGCCGCGTCCTTCACGAGGAAGGAGTGCTTCGTGATCGGCATCGTGATGCCCACGATGTCGGCCTCCTGGAAGGCGTCGGTCCCCATGAGGTTCGAGAAGACCTGGCCGGTGATCGCCAGCAGCGGCACCGAGTCCATGTACGCATCGGCGATGGCCGTGACGAGGTTCGTGGCGCCGGGGCCGCTCGTCGCGATCGCGACGCCGACCTTGCCGCTCGCGGCGGCGTACCCCTCGGCGGCGTGCCCCGCGCCCTGCTCGTGCCGGACGAGGATGTGACGCAGGGTGTTCGCCGACGTCAGCGTGTCGTAGAGCGGAAGGACCGCGCCGCCCGGCAGGCCGAAGACGTCTGCCACGCCGAGCAGCTCGAGCGAGCGGACGACCGCCTGGGCGCCCGTGAGCACGGGCGCTTGCGCGGGGGTGCGGGCGGGCGGCCGGGGAACGGCCGTTGCAGATTCGGCGGGCATGATGATGATTCCTCGCTAGATGGTCGAGTGTGCGCTCCGCGGATGCGGCCGGCGCGCCGGACCGGCTCAGCCGGTCGTCGCGCCTTCGGCCGCGGAGCGCACGAGCTGGGAGTACTTGGCCAGAACGCCTCGGGTGTAGCGCGGGGGCAGGGGCTCCCAGCCGAGACGGCGGGAGCCGAGCTCTGCCTCGTCGACGAGTAGGTCGAGAGTGCGAGCCGCGATATCGACCCTGATCAGATCACCATCGCGCACGAAGGCGATGGGACCGGCGTCCACTGCCTCTGGTGCGATATGGCCGATGCACAGCCCGGTTGTGCCGCCTGAGAATCGTCCGTCCGTCAAGAGTAGTACATCCTTGCCGAGGCCAGCGCCCTTGATGGCCGCCGTGATGGCGAGCATCTCGCGCATGCCGGGGCCGCCCTTGGGGCCCTCGTACCGGATGACCAGGACGTCTCCGGCCTCTACCTCGCCGGCCGCGAGGGCATCCATCGCGGCGCGCTCGCGCTCGAACACCCGCGCAGGTCCTTCGAAGACCGACGCGTCGAAGCCCGCGGTCTTCACCACGGCGCCCTCGGGTGCGAGCGAGCCGTGCAGGATCGTCAGGCCGCCCGTGGCGTGGATCGGGTCGTCGAACGTGTGGATGACCTCGCCGTCGACCGGGTCGGGGTCGAGCTCCCGGAGGTTCTCGGCGACCGTCTTGCCCGTCACGGTCAGCGCGTCGCCGTGCAGCAGGCCCTCGTCGAGCAGCGCCTTCATCACGACGGGGATGCCGCCGTGACGATCGACGTCGTTCATGACGTACTGGCCGAAGGGCTTCATGTCCGCGACGTGCGGGACCCTGTCCCCGATGCGGTTGAAGTCGTGCAGGCTCAGGTCCACCTGTGCCTCGCGGGCGATCGCGAGGAGGTGCAGCACGACGTTCGTCGAGCCGCCGAGCGCCATCGCGAGGGCGATCGCGTTCTCGAACGCCTCCTTCGTGAGGATGTCCTTCGTCGTGATCCCCTGGCGCAGCAGCTCGACGACGGCCTCCCCCGAGCGGTGGGCGAAGTAGTCGCGGCGCCTGTCCGCCGAGGGGGGTGCGGCCGAGCCGGGGAGGCTGAGGCCGAGGGCCTCGGCGACCGACGCCATCGTGTTGGCCGTGTACATGCCGCCGCACGCGCCCTCGCCGGGGGCGAACGCGCACTCGATGCGCTTGAGATCCTGCTCGGACATGAGCCCGGCGCGACACGCGCCCACCGCCTCGAACGAGTCGATGATCGTGATGTCCTTCTCGGTGCCGTCCGAGAGCTTGACCCAGCCGGGGGCGATCGAGCCGGCGTAGAGGAACACGCTGGAGAGGCCGAGCCGGGCGCTGGCCATGAGCATGCCCGGGATCGACTTGTCGCAACCGGCGAGCAGCACCGTGCCGTCGAGACGCTCGGCCATGATGACCGTCTCGACGCTGTCGGCGATGACCTCACGGCTCACGAGGGAGAAGTGCATCCCCTCGTGGCCCATCGAGATGCCGTCCGACACCGAGATCGTGCCGAACTGCAGCGGGTAGCCACCGCCGGAGTGCACGCCCTCCTTCGCCCCCTGCGCGAGACGGTCGAGCGACAGGTTGCAGGGCGTGATCTCGTTCCAGCTGGAGGCGATGCCGATCTGCGGCTTGTCCCAGTCGGCGTCGCCCATGCCGACGGCACGGAGCATCCCACGCGACGTCGTGGCTTCGATGCCGTCCGTCACCACTCGGCTGCGGGGCTTGATGTCGATCTCGGGAGAAACTGCGTCTGTCACGTGGGAAGTCTATTCCTCGCGCGGAGCGGCCCCGGCGCGCATGGCAGGAGGGTCAACGGAGACGGCCGGTTGTCGTCACGATGCGCGCAGATCGGCGAGTGCGCTGAGCAACTCGGCGAACGCGTCGGGATCGGGGACGAGGAGCGACGCGGCGGTCTCCCCCTCGCCCACGTGCACGCCGAGGTCCCCCGGGCACAGCGAACGCAGTGCGTCCTCGTCCGTCACGTCGTCGCCCGCGAACAGCACGGCCGACGCTCCGGTCGCCTTCCGCAGCTCGGCGACGGCCGTGTCCTTGCCCTCGTGCCGCCAGGCGAACTCCACGACGTCCTTCCCCGTCCGGCGGCGCCATCCGGGGGCGGCCTGCGCGACGAGGGATTCGATCGCGGCCTGGGCGGACGCCGTCTCGTCCGGGCCGGCGAGTCGCGTGTGCAGGGCGAACCCGTAGGCCTTGGGCTCGATCCTCACGCCGGGCACGTCGGCGACGAGGCGACGGGCATCGGCCGTCACGGCCTCCGCGAGCGACGCCGATGCGGTGTCGGCGGCGACCGGGTCGACGTGGGCCGGCGTGCCCTCGGGCCGCCAGTGCTCGGCGCCGTGCGAGCCGGCCAGCCAGATGCGCGAGGCGTCGTCGTGCTCGGCGATGATCCGGAGGTCCGCGAGCGATCGACCCGACACGAGCGCCACCGTCGTGCGGGGCAGGGCGGCGAGGCGATCCACCGCCGCTCCGCCGCGCGCGGTCGCGCGCGCGCTCATCGGCTCGTCGACGAGGGGGGCGAGAACGCCGTCGAAGTCGAGGGCGACGAGGAGGCGATCGGCCTTCGCGATCGGTTCCAGCGAGTCGGCTCCCCGGTCGTCGTGGGCCCGGGTCATCCGGCGTCCTCTCCCCGTCTCGTCCGGGCCGCGCGGAACGCCTCCACGTCCGCGAGGAACTTCTGTCCCCAGCGCTCGACGTCGTTCTCGAGCACGCGCCTGCGCATGCTCCGCATCCGCCGCGACTGCTCGCTCTCGGGCATCTCGATGGCCCGCATGATCGTGTCCTTCATCCCGTCGATGTCGTGGGGGTTCACGAGCAGCGCGCTCCCCAGCTCGTCCGCGGCTCCGGCGAACTCGCTGAGCATGAGCACGCCGCGATTGTCGGTGTGCACGGCGACGTACTCCTTCGCGACGAGGTTCATCCCGTCGCGCAGCGCGGTGACGAGCATCACGTCGGCCGCGAGGTAGAGCGCGACCATCTCCTCGCGGGGGAAGCCCTGGTGCAGGTATCGGATGGCCGTGTGGTTGATGGTGTCGTAGTCGCCGTTGATGCGCCCCACCGTGAGCTCGATCTCGTCGCGCAGATCCTGGTAGGCCTCGACGCCGGGTCGACTCGGGCTCGCGACCTGCACGAGCGTCACGTCGCCGACCTTGACCTTGCCGTCCACGAGCAGTTCGCCGAAGGCCTTGAGCCGATGGCGGATCCCCTTCGTGTAGTCGAGCCGGTCGACGCCGAGCAGCACCTTCGACGGGCTCCCGAGCTGCTCGCGGATCTCGCGCGCCCTGTCACGGATCGCCGGGTCCTTCGCCAGCTCGATGAAGGAATGCGCGTCGATGGAGATCGGGTACGCCTTCGCCACGGCGGTGCGCGAGGTGCCGTCCGGCTGAGGGATCGTGATGCTGTCGCTCTTGGTGGTGAACTTCAGCACGCGACGGATCGAACGCTGGAAGTTCCCGGCGTCGGCCACGCGCTGGAAGCCGATGACGTCGGCTCCGAGCAGCCCCTCCAGCACCTGGCGCCGCCAGGGCAGCTGCGAGTACAGGCCGTATGCAGGAAAGGGAATGTGGTGGAAGTAGCCGATCGTCACGTCGGGCCGCAGCTCGCGGAGCATCTGCGGGACGAGCTGAAGCTGGTAGTCCTGGACCCACACGACGCCGCCCTCGCCGACCGCCTCCGCGGCCGCCTCCGCGAAGCGCCTGTTCACCCGGACGTAGGAGTCCCACCACGAGCGCTTGTACACCGGCGTCGCGATGACGTCGTGGTAGAGCGGCCAGATCGTCCCGTTCGAGAACCCCTCGTAGTAGCTCTCGAGCTCCTCCTCGTCGAGCGAGACGGGGACGAGCTGCGTTCCGTCGAACTCGAAGGGCTCCACCGTGAGGCCCGCCTTGCCCGCCCAGCCGACCCACGCGCCGTCGACGGTCTTCATGACCTGCTCGAGAGCGGTGACGAGACCGCCGGGAGAACGGCGCCAGGCGGGCTCTCCGCGCTCGTCCTCGATCCGGTCGACGGGCAGTCGGTTGGCTACTACGACGAGATCCGCTTTGGGCATGACGCTCCTCCGTGTCGCGCCCAGTCTATCCAGGGGCTTCTCGCTGTCATCGTGGGGCCACGGCCCTTGACGGCTCATGCCGTCTCCGTTATCCGCGCGCGTGATGAACGCCGGTCGGGCAGGCCCGCGTCCGCCTGCGACCTCGGCCACGCGTCGGCTCCGTGCGCGCGCACGGCCCTCGCGCTACCGTGGGATCATGCGCAAGTACCTCCTGGGAACCGGACTCGTCGGCGCGATCACGAGCGGGTACTCCCTGCTCAGGGGATCGGATGATCGCCGGTTCACCTGGCGCGTGGCGCTCGCGTGGATCGGGTGGGGCATCACCTTCGCCCTGGCCCTCGGCGAGATCCGCGACATCAGGACCGCCTCCCGCGGCGGGACCGTGTCGGACGACTCCCCCATCGCGGGCAAGGAGTACAAGTACGCCGCGGGGACCTCGAAGGCCGACGCGAAGAAGGCGCACGAGAAGAAGCGGAAGTAGGCGGAAGCCGCTTCTCCCGCAGCTGTCGTCGTCCCCAATGCATGCCTTAGTTATATAACCGAGGTATGATCTTCGTATGGATCACGCCCGCGACCTCGAGAGCATCATCATCGCGGCGCACGCGCTGACCCGCGTCGCCGCGCTCGAGACGCGCAACGAGGCCCCCGCCGCGCAGTGGCGCACGCTCGCCATCCTCCGCGACCACGGTCCCCTGCGGATCGGCGAGCTCGCCCGCCTCAGCCGCGTCACGCAGCCGGGGATGACGAGGCTGATCGGCGGGATGGAACGAGCGGGTCTCGTCGGCCGCGAGCCGGACCCGGACGACTCGCGCGCCGTGCGCGTGCTCGCGACCTCGCGGGGGAACGACGCATACGCGGCGTGGCGCGTGCAGCTCGTCGACGCCCTCCTCCCCCGCTTCTCCGACCTCGGGACGGCCGACTGGGACGCCATCCGCACGACCGCCGCACTGCTCGACGCGCGGACGAACGGACCCGACACGACGCACGACACACGACGAGAGGGGTCATCGGCACGATGAGCGCAGGAGAGAAGACGGGGTCCGTGTGGCATCAGCCGATGCCGGTGTGGGCCGTGGCGTTCGCGAGCGTGGTGGCGTTCATGGGCATCGGGCTCGTGGATCCCATCCTCCCCGCCATCGCCGACCAGCTGCACGCCACTCCCGCGGAGAGCGAGCTGCTGTTCACGAGCTATCTCGTCATCACGGGCATCATGATGCTCTTCACGAGCTTCATCTCCAGCCGCATCGGGGCGAAGCGGACGCTCCTGATCGGGCTGGCGCTCATCCTCGTCTTCGCGTTCCTCTGCGCGATGAGCGGATCGGTCGACGCCGTCATCGGCTTCCGGGCCGGATGGGGTCTCGGCAACGCACTGTTCATCTCGACCGCGCTCGCGACGATCGTCGGCGCGGCGGCGGGCGGCAGCGCCAACGCGATCATGCTCTACGAGGCGGCCCTCGGCCTCGGCCTCGCGATCGGCCCGCTCGTGGGCGGCCTGCTCGGCTCGGTCACCTGGCGTGCGCCGTTCTTCGGCGTCACGACGCTCATGGCGGTCGCCTTCATCGCCATCGCCGTGCTCCTCCGGGTTCCCGCCGGCTCTCCCCAGCCGGCGCCCGTGCGGCTCACCGCCGCCTTCCGCGCACTCGGCGATCCGGCGCTGGGGCTCCTCGCCGTCGCCGCCGTCTTCTACAACATCTCGTTCTTCGTTCTGCTGGCCTACTCGCCGTTCCCCCTGGGCTTCTCCGCGCTCGGCATCGGCTTCACCTTCTTCGGCTGGGGCCTGGGCCTCGCGATCACCTCGATCTGGGGAGCGCCCCTGCTGCTGCGCTTCGTGAAGCGCACCACCGCGATCGTCATCGTCCTGCCGCTCATCGCGATCGATCTGCTCATCGCGGGACTGCTCGTCGACAGCAAGCCGGCCCTCGTGGCCTGCATCGTCGTGGGCGGCCTGCTCTACGGCTTCATGAACACCATCCTGACCGAGACGGTCATGGAGGCGACCGAGATACCGCGGCCCATCGCGTCGTCCGCCTATTCGGGCGTGCGCTTCCTGGGCGGCGCCGCCGCCCCGCCGATCGCCGCCCTCCTCGCGGAGGAATGGGGGCACACCGCCCCGTACGCGTTCGGCACGGCGGCGGCTCTCGTCGCGGCCCTCGTCGTCTTCTCCGGCCGCCGGCTGCTCCGGCGAGCGGACGGCCGGCAGGAGAGCGCCGCGGAGCAGGCGGAGGCCGTCGCCATCGGCGACGCCGACTGATCGCACCCGTCACCCCGCATCGGCGCGGTCGGCGACCTCCGGGGCTGTGAAAGACTGTGGCCCGTGGCGGAGGGCGAGTTCGTGCGGGTCGTCAGCGCGAGTCTCAGCCTGCTCGGCCTCGGACTGGTGATGGGCTTCAGTCCGACGCTCTACGGTGTGGCGCTGCATCTCCTCACCCGCTCCCGCAGCCCGGGACGGGAGATACGGTGGCTCACGGCCGGCATCGCGGCGGGGGCCTCGATCCTGTTCTTCGTCTTCCGGGTGTTCGATCCCGACACCCTCGCCGCGGCGTTGCGCGGTCATGTCGAGGAGCTTCTGATCAGGCGCGGCGTCGATCTCGCCGCCGGGTCGGTCTTCGTCCTGCTCGCCGTCGTCGTCTTCTCTCGCGCACGGACCCCGCGGCGGTCGACGCCCGGCATCCGGGAGGCCCCGGGCGGACATCCCCGTCGCATGCTCCTGCTGGGACTCGCCAATACGGTGATCGGCGTCAGCGGGGTGGCCACGATGTATGTCACGGGCCGGGTCGTCACGGGCGCCAGTGATGATCTCCTCGTCCGCGCCCTGCTCTACGGGGTCTTCCTCGTCACGCTCACAGGACCCTACCTCGCGGCGTCGTGGGCGTGGAGACGATTCCCGGCGCTGGCCGGACGAGTCACCCGGGGATACACCTGGTTGGCGGCTCGCGATCTCCGTCCGGCGTTCGCGGCCGGCTCCCTGATCGCGGGCCTGGTGTTCCTCGGGCTGGGTGTCTGGGGACACGGGAGCACCGGATCATGAGCGCCTCGCCTCTCCTCCGCTGCGCGGACTCGGGCGAGAAGGCCTCGGAGCCGCGACGTCGGCCGGAGGGCGACGGCGAGGCGGACCGCGCGGGTTCCGCCGCCGCGCGTCATGCTCCCGCTCTCCCGCGGCGGGCCTCGAACGGGTGGGTTCGCCCGAACGCCTGCAGGAGGGGGGTCGCCTTCGCGACCGTCTCGTCCGCCTCGGACTCCGGGTCGCTCTCGATCGTGATCGCGCCGCCGGTGCCGATCTCGACGAGCCCGTCGGAGACCACGGCGGTGCGGATGACGACGGCGAGGTCGACGGCGCCGCAGCGGGAGAACGCCCCGATCACGCCCGAGTAGAGGCCCCGCGCCGCCGCCTCCAGGCCGTCGAGCAGCTCCACCGTGCGGCGTTTGGGCGCGCCGGTCATCGATCCCGGCGGGAAGAGCGCCTCCGCCGCGTGCACGGCGGCGGCCCGCCGCGGCAGCAGGCGGCCGCGCACCGACGTCACGAGCTGGTGCACGGTCGCGTAGCTCTCCACGGCCATGAGCCGGGGCACCGTGACGGTGCCCGGCGCGCAGACCCGCCCCAGGTCGTTGCGGAGGAGATCGACGATCATGAGGTTCTCGCTGCGCGTCTTGGGGTCCGCCGCGAGCGCGCGAGCGGCCTCGCGATCGGAGGCGGGATCCGCCTCGCGTCGCGCCGTCCCCTTGATCGGCTTCGTCTCGGCCCATCCGCTGCTCGTCACGGCGAGATACCTCTCCGGCGAGCACGAGAGGACGTCGCGCCCGTCGAGCCGGAGGTACGACGCATACGGGGCGGGGTTGGTGCGACGCAGGCGGCGATAGACGTCGAACGGCGCCTCGTCGGACGCGAACCGCAGGCTGTACGTGTAGCAGGCCTCGTACGAGTCGCCGGCACGGAGCCAGGCGCGGACGGCCGCGAGGTCGTCGAGATATCGATCGCGGGTCACGCTCGTCGCCGCCGCGCCCGCCCGCACCGGGGCGGCCGGACGCGGCAGCGGACGGACGTGCGCGATCCGGTCCACGGTGCGTTCGATCCATGCGCGCGCCTCCGCCTCGTCGGAGGCCGGACCGGTCGCCACGACGTGCAGTCGCGAGACGAGGTGGTCGAGGACGAGGAACCGGCTGAGGTGCGCGAGCTGCGCGTCGGGAGCGTCGGAGCGCGGTCGCGCTCCGACGCTCTTGACGCCGTAGCCGACGGCTCCCACGTAGCCGCCGGCGAAGGGCAGCCCCGCGGGGGCCTCCGACGGATTGCGGTCGAGACGCTCGCCGACGAGCCGCCAGAGGTCGTGCCCCGTTCCCGCGGGCTGCCCGTCCACCGCGAGCCGGCCGTCCGCCGCCCAGAAGGCGAGGACGTGGTCGCGCGGGCCTTCGGGCGCGCCCATGAGGGAGTATCGGCCGGAGCCGTACGCCTGCGACGCGCTGTCGAGCCAGACGGCCGGCGCCCCGTCCGCGCCGTAGAGGTGTGCGAAAAGCGCGTCGGGCTCCGCCTCGAGCGGATGCTCCTCGGTCCAGACCAGCCAGGTGCCCGGTCGCTCGTCGGCGATCACGGCCGCCGCCTCCCGTCGCCGTCCGTCGTCGCGAGGAAGTTCTCGACGAGGCGCGCGCCGTGCTCCGTGGCGACGGACTCGGGATGGAACTGCACGCCGTACCAGCCTCGTTCGGGGATCTCCCCCGCCATGACGAGGCCGTCCCCCGAGCGCGCCGTGACCCGCAGCCCCTCGGGAACCGGCTCGCCGAGCACGAGCGAGTGGTAGCGGACGGCGTCGAACCTCTCCGGGACGCCGTCGAAGAGGCCGGAGGGCCCGTGGGAGACCTCGTCGACACGACCGTGGGCGGGGTGCGGGGCGGAGACGATCCGCCCGCCGAGCGCCACGGCCATCGTCTGGAATCCGAAGCACACCCCCAGGACGGGCGCGGTCGTCCTGCGCAGCACCTCGATCCCGAGGCCGACGTCCGCGGCGCGATACGGGGTCCCGGGGCCGGGGCTCAGAACGATGTGGGTGTAGTCGCCCAGCGCGTCGAGGTCGACGCGGTCGTTCTCGACGAGATCGGGGGCGTCGCCCGTCGCGCCCCAGATCAGCTGCAGCAGGTTTCCCGTGTACGAGTCGTAGTTGTCGACGAGGAGCACTCGACGGCGTCTCGCGTGTCCCTTCGTCATCGTCACTATTGTGCGGCACGTGGGAGACTGAGGCGCATGCAGCAGCTCGACGGCGCCGCGGTCGGCATCGACCGGCTGCAGGCCCTCGCTCTCGTGAACCACGGCCATTTCACGACCATGCGCGTCGACGGCGGCCGGGTGCGCGGGCTGTCGCGGCACCTCGAGAGGCTGGTGCGCGACTGTCGCACGGTGTTCGACGCCGAGCTCGACGTCGATGCCGTGCGCGGGTTCGTCCGCGCGGCGATCGCCGACGAGGACGAGAGCGTCGTCGTGCGCGTGACGGTGTTCGACCCGGCGCTCGGGCTCCAGCGACCGGGCGGCGACGCGGCGCCTCGCGTCCTCGTCTCGCCGCGTGGGGTCGCGCCCTCTGCGGACGCGCCCTTGCGGCTGCGCACGACCAGATACCAGCGCGACCTTCCCGCCGTGAAGCACACGGGGCTTTTCGGCGCGCTGCACGAACGACGCCGGGCGCAGCGGGCCGGCTTCGACGACGCCGTGTTCGTCGACGCGACGGGCCGGCTGAGCGAGGGCCCCACGTGGAACCTCGGCTTTGTCGACGGGGGACGACTCGTGTGGCCGGAGGCGGATGCGCTCCCCGGCGTGACGATGTCGCTGCTGTCGGAGGCGCACGACGGGCTCGTGACGAGGCGTCCGGTGTCGGCGTCCGATCTGCCGGGGATGGAGGCGGCGTTCGCGACGAACGCGGGTGGCGGCGTCCGCGCGGTGGCGGCGATCGACGACGTGACGTGGGATCCCGCGCATCCGGCCATCGGCCTGCTCCGCGACGCCTACGCATCGATCGCGGGGGAGCCCCTGATCGAGGCCCCTCGCATCCTCCCCGCGTAGAGTCGCGCATATGAGCGACGTCATCATCACGGTCCGCGGCGACGACGAGGCGCGCATCGCGCCCGAGCAGGCCTCCCTTCATCTCTCCGTGCGCACGGAGGGCCCCGCCCGCGCGGAGGTCGTCGAACGGACGCTCGCCCTCGCCGAGCCCGTGCGCGACGGCATCGTCGCCCGCGAGGTGTCGGGGACCGTGGTCGAGTGGTCGAGCAAGCGGCTCGCCGTGCACGCGCAACGCTCCTGGGGCAAGGAGGGCAGGCGGTCCGCCCCGGTCTTCTCCGCGAGCGTCGACTTCACCGCGACCTTCGCCGACGCCGCGGAGCTCTCCGTCTGGGTCTCGGAGGTCTCGTCATGGGACGGCGTCGAGATCGGAGACGTCCGCTGGATCCTGACTCCCGGGACGCGGGCGAGCGTCGAGCGCGACGTCGCGGCGCGCGCCGTCGGCGTCGCCGTGGCGCGTGCCACGGCGTACGCGGAGGCGCTGGGGCTGAGCACGGTCGTGCCGCTCGAGATCGCCGACGTCGGGCTCCTCTCGCGCGGAGACGGCGGCTCCCCCATCGTCCCGAAGACCGCGCGCGCGGCGGCGTTCTCCGTCAACGGCTCGGATTCCTCCCCCGCCATGGACTACCAGCCGGACGACATCGTCGTCTCCGCGACCGTCGAGGCCCGGTTCACGGCGCGCTGAGCCGTCCCGACGCCCACCGTCAGCGCACCCCGTCCGTGTCAAGCCGGTGAAGCAGGCGACGATCCGACGTAGCGTGGCGGGATGACCACGCTCGTCTGGTTCCGCGACGACCTGCGCCTCGCCGATCATCCCGCGCTCCGCGCCGCGCTCGAGCGGGACGAGCCGGTGGTGGGCGTGTACGTGCTCGATGAGGAGTCGGACGGCGTGCGCCCGCTCGGCGGGGCGGCCCGCTGGTGGCTGCACCACTCCCTCGCCTCGCTGGGCGAGCGGATGACGGACCGCGGCTCGACGCTCGTGCTGCGCCGCGGACGCGCGGCGGAGGTGGTCCCCCGGCTCGTCGCGGAGGCCGGCGCCTCGGCGGTGCTGTGGAGCCGGCGCTACGGCGGACCCGAGCGGGAGATCGACACGGCCGTCAAGAGCGCCCTGCGCGACGACGGCGTCGAGGCACGGTCCTTCGCGGGTTCGCTGCTGTTCGAACCGTGGACCATCCGCACCGGAGCAGGCCGTCCTTACGGCGTCTACACGCCCTTCTGGCGCGCCTGCCTCGCCATGCCGGAGCCACGCGACCCGCTGCCCGAGCCGCGCTCGCTCCCGGGGCCGTCGCGACGGCCCGCCTCGGACGCGCTCGACGACTGGGGGCTCCTCCCCGCCGGCCCGGACTGGGCCGATGGCCTGCGGGAGACCTGGGAGCCCGGCGAGCCCGCCGCCCGGCGGCGGCTGCAGGAGTTCCTCTCCGAGGACGTCGCCGACTACGGACGCGCGCGCGACGAGCCCGCATCAGGCGTGACCTCGGCGCTGTCGCCGCGGCTCCGCTGGGGCGAGGTGAGCCCTTTCACTGTGTGGCACGCGGCGATCGACTCGGGCGCGGACGTCGGCGGGTTCCTCTCCGAGATCGGCTGGCGCGAGTTCGCGTGGCACACGCTGTTCCATCATCCCGACCTGCACACCATGAACCTCGACCGTCGATACGACGCCTTCCCCTGGCCGCCCCTCGACACCGACGCTCTCCACGCCTGGGAGGGCGGGCGCACGGGCATCCCGCTCGTCGACGCCGGGATGCGGGAGCTGTGGCGCACGGGCGCCATGCACAACCGCGTGAGGATGGTCGTGGCGTCGTTCCTCGTGAAGAACCTGCTCATCGACTGGCGGCAGGGCGAGCAGTGGTTCTGGGACACGCTCGTGGACGCCGATGCCGCGAGCAACCCCTTCAACTGGCAGTGGGTGGCCGGCTCGGGCGCCGACGCCGCACCGTACTTCCGCGTCTTCAACCCGGAGCTGCAGGCGAAGAAGTTCGACCCGCACGGCGAGTACGTCCGCCGATGGGCTCCGGACCACGCCGACGGCGAGGGGCCCGCCCCGATCGTCGACCTCCTGTCGTCGCGACGGCGGGCGCTCGACGCCTACGACGCGGTCAGACGACGGGGATGACGGATCCGCGAGCGGGATCCCGTACCGAGGGTCAGCGGTCCGTGGGGCGGGCCGAGTCGTCGGACGGCGCGTCCTGCCCGGCGTCCGCGGCCTGCTCCGCACGCACACGGTCGCCGCGCGTCTTGAGGAGACTTGCGACGGTGGCGACGGTGATGGTCGCGGCGATGAACAGCAGGGAGAACCAGATCGGGATCTCCGGGATCCACTCGACGGGCTCGCCGCCGTTGATGAACGGGAGCTCGTTCACGTGCAGGGCGTGGAACACGAGCTTCACGCCGATGAACGCGAGGATGACCGCGAGCCCCTGCGCGAGGTACACGAGCCGCGAGAGCAGACCGCCGATGAGGAAGAACAGCTGACGCAGCCCCATGAGCGCGAACGCGTTCGCCGTGAAGACGATGTACGCCTCGTTCGTCAGGCCGTAGATGGCCGGGATGGAGTCCACCGCGAAGATGAGGTCGATGAACCCGATGGCGATGATCGTGAGCATCATCGGCGTGATGAAGCGCGTGCCGTCCTTCTTCACCGTCAGGCGGTCGCCGTGATACTCGTCGGTGACCGGGAGGACACGGCGGACGAGCTTCATGAAACGGCCGTTCGCCGGGTCGGACTCGTGGTCCGAGAACGCCTGCCTGTAGGCCAGGAAGAGCAGCAGAGCGCCGAAGATGTAGAAGATCCATGAAAGGTTCTCGATGAGCGCCGCGCCGACGGCGATGAACCCGCCGCGGAGGATCAGGGCGATCACGATGCCGATCATCAGCACCTTCTGCTGATACATCCTCGGCACGGCGAAGCCCGTCATGACGATGAGGAAGACGAAGAGGTTGTCGATCGACAGCGCCTTCTCCGTCAGGTATCCGGCGAAGTACTCGCCGCCGTACGTCCACCCCGACACGACGCCGATGCCGACGCCGAACAGCAGCGCGAGGCCGATGTAGAAGGCCGACCACCGGGCCGACTCGCCGATCGTCGGCTCATGCGGCTTGCGGACGTGCGCGAAGAACTCGTAGACGAAGAACGCGATCGTCACCGCGATGGTGATGATCCAGACGAGGGGCGTGATCTGCACGGAGAGTCTCCCAAGAGGGGCGAGGAACGGATGACGGACGTCAAAGTCTCCTTCGCTCCGACATAAGTCGGAACCGGCGGCCCGGGACCCGGCGCTGGATCCGTAATGACGAGCCGACCGCGGTCGGAAGTACTCCCTTTGCGGAGACCAGCATACGACAGACGGACGCGGGCTGACGGGGATTCGCCCATCCCGTGTCGTGCGCGGCCTGGCCGCTCCCCCGCATGCCCCGTACCCTTGTGCCATGAGCCGACATAGCGATCCCGACTCCGACTGCCACAGTCCCGGCGGTGCGGCGCACCGTCACAGCCCCCTGCGTGAGGGGCTCCTCCGATGAGCGGCGAGCTCATCCTCAACATCGCACTCGTCATCGCGTTCGTCCTCGTCGGCGGCGTGTTCGCCGCCACGGAGATGGCGCTCGTGACCCTCCGCGAGAGTCAGATCAACGCGATCTCCCAACGGGGCAAGCGCGGCGAGAAGGTCGCCAGCCTGGCACGGAACCCGAACACGTTCCTGTCCGCCGTGCAGATTGGGGTCACCGTCGCGGGGTTCTTCTCCGCGGCCTACGGCGCATCCTCGATCGCCCCCGCGGTGGCCCCCGTGCTGGTCGCGGCGGGGCTCGCGCCCGCCGTCGCCGGCAGCGTGGCGACGATCGTCCTCACGCTGCTGATCGCCTACCTCTCGCTCGTGCTCGGCGAGCTCGCCCCCAAGCGGCTCGCGATCCAGCGCAACGCCTCCTTCGCGTACGCGGTGGCCCCCGTCCTGAACGGCTTCGCGAAGCTCATGCGACCGGTCATCTGGCTCCTGTCGGTCTCCACCAACGCGCTGGTGCGGCTCTTCGGCGGCGACCCCGACAAGGCGGCGGAGGAGATGACGGACGAGGAGCTGCGCGACATCGTCTCCACGCACGAGGGTCTCCCCGAGGACGAGCGCCGCATCCTCGACGACGTGCTCTCCCTCAGGGACAGGGAGGTCAGCGAGGTGATGCGACCGCGACCGGAGGTCGTCGCCCTCGACGGGGCCGGATCCATCGCCGACGCCATCGCGCGGGTGCACGAACAGCCCTTCTCCCGCTTCCCCGTGACCGACAGCTCCATCGACGACATCGTCGGGTTCGTGCACGTCCGCGACCTGTTCGACTCCGCGGGAGCCGACGACACCCGTCCTCTCACGACGATCATGCGGGACATCTCCTACTTCCCCGCCTCCGCACGGGTGCTGCCCACGCTGACGACGATGCGCGCGAACGGCCACCACATCGCCGTGATCGTCGACGAGTACGGCGGGACCGACGGGATCGTGACCCTCGAGGACCTCATCGAGGAGGTCGTGGGCGAGATCTTCGACGAGTACGACGCGGAGTCGTCGGTTCCCGAGATCGGCGATCTCGGCGGCACGGTCGACGGACGGCTGAACCTGCAGGACTTCGCCGAGGCCACGGGCGTGGAGCTCGAGCGCGGCACCTACGACACCGTGGCCGGCTATGTCGTCGACCGCCTCGGCCGCATCGCCGCCGTGGGCGACGCGGTGTCCGTCGGAGACGTGACGCTGCGGGTGGCGAGCATGGACCGCCGCCGGGTGTCGGAGGTGGAGGTCGTGCGTCGCGCGAGCGCTCCCGACGACTCCCGCTCCGACATCGCGCCCTGACGGATCCGCCCCATCGCTGGCGAGGCCCGAGGAGGATCGATCCTCGCCGGACCTCGCGTATGGCTGATGCGTTTCCGGCGGTCTCTCGCCGATCCTCCGCGGGTCCCCGTGTGCCCGGGAGAGCATATGCAGGGAGCATCTCAGCGACCTCATAGGATGCTCTGATGACCGAGCAGCACACGCGCCCGAAGTTCGAGTTCGCCGACGGGTTGCGTGGACTCGCCGCTCTCGCCGTCGCCGTCCTGCACGCGACGACATTCACCGGTCGGGTCGGAGCGGTGGACGATGAGCTCCCGATTCTCGGGAGCATCGCCAGGATCGGCGACTACGCGGTTCCCGTGTTCATCGTCCTGTCCGGGTACGTGCTCACGCTGCCCGTGTTCCGTGGCGACGGCCGCACGCTCCGGGGCGGATTCTGGGATTACGTCCGTCGGCGTGCTCGGCGGATCCTCCCGCCCTACTACGCCTCCCTGGTGCTGTTCATCGTTCTCATCGCGCTGATCCCGGTGCTGCAGACACGGCAAGGCACCGCCTGGGACAACAAGATCCCCGTCACGCTCGAAGGCGTACTGACGCATCTCCTGCTCATCCACATCTGGAACCCCGAGTGGGCCTACCAGATCAACGGGCCCGCCTGGTCCGTCGCCACCGAGTGGCACATCTACTTCCTTCTGCCCCTCGCGTTGCTCCCTCTGCGCCGGCTGATCGGCGTCTGGGGGACAATCGCTGTCGCACTGATGCTCGGCCCAGCCATCACCTACTTCCTGCCCACGACGACATCCGGCAGGTACTGGCTGATCGGCTTGTTCGCGCTGGGAATGCTCGCGGCCTCCCTCACGATCCGCCCTCCACGGCTGCGCACGGGGTGGCTCAGCGTGATCGTGCTCGTCACGACGCTCGCGTGGACGACCGTGAACCGTCCCGACGCCCTTCCTGAGCGGATGATCGCAGACACGATGGTTGGCGTCGGGGTTGCTCTCGCCCTCATCGCGATGGGGACGGCTTCGATGCGCTCCCGGATGAATCCGGGCCGTCGAGTGTTCGAATGGCGTCCGCTCGTAAACACCGGCCTGTGGTCGTACAGCATCTACCTCATCCACTCGCCGCTGCTCGCGCTCGCGAATCTGCTCCTGATCCCTCTTGCGCTTCCCACGCTGGCGCACTGGCTGTCGATGGTGTTCGTCGCGCTCCCGCTCGCTCTCGTGGCGTCCTACGGTTTCTTTCTCCTCGTCGAACGCCACTTCACGACCAGCCATCAGAAACGAGAGCTCGGCATGAAGCAAGAACCCGCAGAATCGTCATCCGGCACGCGATGAACGACGATGCCCTGGCGAGCGCGATGTCTTCGCGTCGGACACGGTCGGCGTTCGATCTCGTCACGCCCAGGCTCGCCGTGCACGCGAAAAAGCCCCGGTCACTGGCGAGAGTGACCGAGGCTGATCCGTGCACCCCCAGGGACTTGAACCCTGAACCCACTGATTAAGAGTCAGTTGCTCTGCCGATTGAGCTAGAGGTGCGTTCCGATCCGCCGGACGACGCCGTGCGAACCGAGAGACGACACTACCAGGATCGAGAGGGTCACGCTAATCGGGGCGGGGTCGGGCGCGCCTGTGCATCTCCTGTACGGAGGGGTGGCCTCCGTCGCGCGTCGGGGAACGCACGGGACGCGTCGATATCCTGAGCGGGTGACCTCTCCCGCGTCCACGCCCTCCTCGTCCGCCTCCGCCCACCCGGGGCTCGACGCCGATCTCGCGTTCGCGCTGCGCCTCGCGGATGCTGCCGACGCGCAGACGCGGCATCGCTTCGATGCAGCCGATCTGCACGTGTCGCGCAAGGCCGACCGCACGCACGTCACCGACGCCGATCTCGCCGCCGAGCGCGCCATCCGAGAGCTCATCGCGGCGGAGCGTCCCGAGGACGGCGTCTTCGGAGAGGAGTACGGGTCGTCCGAGCCGACGGAACGGCGCTGGATCATCGATCCGATCGACGGCACGGCCAACTTCCTCCGAGGGGTGCCGGTGTGGGGCACGATGATCGCGCTCGACTTCGACGGATATCCTCGGCTCGGCGTCGTGAGCTCGCCCGCCCTCGGCCGACGCTGGTGGGCGGCGGAGGGGCTCGGCGCCTGGACGAGCGCGGACGGCGAGAACGCTCGCGCCATCCGCGTCTCGGGAGTCGACGACCTCGACGACGCGAGCGTCAGCTTCCAGAGCATCTCTCAGTGGGACGGCGCCGGCCGGCTCGGGCAGCTCATCGCGCTCAGCCGTCGTGTCTGGCGCGACCGCGCGTACGGCGACGTGTGGTCGTACATGCTTCTCGCCGAGGGACGCCTCGAGCTCGTCGCGGAGTTCGGGGTCAAGGAGTACGACCTCGCCGCGGCAGCGGCCATCGTCACGGAGGCCGGCGGCCGGATGACCTCGGTCGAGGGGGCGCCGACGATCGCCGACGGCTCGGCCCTCGCCACCAACGGCATCCTGCACGACGCGTTCCTCGAGCTGCTCGCGTCGGCGCCTCCCGAGGCGGGAGTGTGAGGCACCGCCTCCGACGCACGTCCCCCTTCCGGGCCCTCGCCGGCACCGGCATCCTCCTGACGGTCATCGCGCTCAGCGCGTGCACCTCCGTCTTCCCGCAGGCGGGCACGACCGATCCCGCGGTCGACGACGGAGGCGGAACGACGGGATCCGGCACCGGCGCGGCGCCGACGTGCGAGACGATCATCTCGCCCGCCCTTCTCGAGAACTTCGAGGAGCTGGGATGGACGTCACGGGCCGACCCGTTCTACGTCGGGCCGACGGAGCTGACGGGCGGCGTCAGCTGCAAGTGGGGGAACTTCGACGTCGGAGCGAACGATCTCGTGCAGATGTACGGATGGGCACCCGTCGACGACGAGCAGTCGACGGAGCTGCAGGACTATCTCGTCGCCGAGGGGTGGGTCCGCGAGGAGGGCGACGACGGCATCGTCTACGTCACCGAGGGCATGCCGTCGGCGGAATGGTCCGACGAGGACGGCTACGGCATGACCTATGCCTTCGGCGACGGATGGGTGGAGCTCTCCGACACGAAGAACGGACTCGACGTCATCACCTGGAGCGGCTGAGTCGGACCTCCGGGACATTCGTGCGGCGTGCGCCCCTACGAAATATTCCGGCATGCTTTTGCGAATCTGCCTACTCTGTTGCCATGGGGGTTCTCTATTACGGTGCTTCGTCGGAGCCCGTCCACTTGGACGACCGCACGCTCGCACACCTGAAGACGGTCATCATCACGAAGCTCCGCAGGCAGGAGGGGTTCGCCGTCACCTGCCGCCCGGCGGACGGCGACGACGCAGGACGGGTCGTCATCTGGATCCATCCCGCCATCCCCCTCCGGTTCGAGTTCGACGAGCCCGAACCGTCGCATCTCAACCGGGAATGGCTCGAACGGCTCGCGACCTCCGCGAACGTGCACGGCGGCATCACCCTCGTCGAGGAGCACGCGACGTCGTAGCGACCGTCGTGTCATCGGGCTGCGGCTCCGGAAGGACGAGACGGCAACGGCCGTTGCGAGCGGGAGATCCCGGAGCGGCCCCTGAGCGCGTCGGGAACGACGCGGATCGGATCTCGGTCCGCCTCATCCCCCGAAGACGAGAGGTCTCACTCGACCGCGAAGTCCAATCTCGACTCCGCGACGGCGATGACAGACCACGTGCCTCCGCCGGCGTCGGTGAACGCGTACGTCGGCACGACGAGGACGTTGCCGTCCGACTGCCATCGGCTCGCCCATCCGAGACGAACCGAGACGAGCTCGACGTCGTCGACCGGCCATGACAAGGCCGCGCCGTCCGGGGGAAGTTCGGGGGCCGCCGTCGGCGGACTCCAGTCCACGGCGGCGTCCTCCTCGCGCTCCGCGTACGGCAAAGCGGTCATCTGGGCGCCGAATCGCGGGTCGGAGAGCCGTTCGAAGGCCTCCTGCGCGCTCACGACCGCATACTCGCCGAGCGGCACGACGCTCGAGAGCCCGCCCTGGAGGCTGTACACACCCTCCTGCGCCAGCTCGAGAATCCACGGCTGGTCGAGACGCTGCCCGTCGATGACCGGCCACGCGTACGCCATGTGCGTCGACGAGCCCCCCCACGTCTCCGACGTGTACTCGAAGGCGTCCGGGTCCCGGCCGACCTCCGCGAGCACGTCACGCAGCGCGCCGACGGCGGCGTCCGCCGTCGGCGGATCACAGTCGTCGCCGCACGCCCAGGGGTCGAACGTGGGGTCGTAGTAGAAGAACGAGAGCGTCCCGTCCAGGTAGACGGACAAGGACGGGGAGACCCCGTCCTCGGCGCCCACGACCCATGACCCGTCGCGGATCTCCGGCACGCCGTCGACGTCCAGAGCGGCGGCGAGCGCCGACACGGTCTCGACGTTGGACGATGAGGGACCGTCGTAGGCGTAGCCGGTCGCGGTCGTCGCGGCCGAGGAGAAGAGAGCGCCGGCGTGGAAGGCGTTGCGTCCTCCGTAGCCGTACTCAAAGTCGTTCAGCGAGCGCGTGGTGAGACCGGTGTCCGCACCGAGCTCCGGTGCCGCGCCCTCTGCTCCGCCCCGCGGTCCGTCGAGGGTGATCGGCGGTGCTGCGCCTTCCTCGTCGTTCACGGCGTCTTCGGCGGCCGTCTCCCGCCCCTCGGGAACGAGTGCGTAGCCGGCGATGCCGCCGATCGCCAGCGCCGCCACGATCGACGCGGCGACGCCCGTGCTCGCGAGGATGCGCTTTCGCCTGCGCCGGGCTCTTTCCGCACCGAGGTCGACGGCGGTGTCCGCGTCGCGCCGCTCGTGGGCCGTGGCCGAGTCCACGATGCGGTCCACGAGCCCCTCGGATGCCTCGACGTCGAGAGCGGGATCGACCGCGCGCAGCCGCGAGATCGGATCGAGTTCGTCTGTCATGTCTTCCTCCGCGATCGCTTCTTTCCCCTGCCTATGTCGGGAGGCGTCCCGGTCTTGCATCGGTTCAGAAGGACAGCCGATTCCCCCACGCATCGCGCAGACGCTTCCGCGCACGAGAGAGAGCGGACTCCGCACCAGATCGGGAGACCCCGAGCGCCGCAGCGAGCTCCTCGCCGTCGAGGCCCTCCCAGGCGTGCAGCAGCAGGATCCTGCGGTCGCGCTCTCCCACGCTCGCGAGAGCGCCGCGCAGCTCGTCGTCGAAGAGAACGCTGAGCTCGGGATGGTCCCCCACCCGTGAACCGCCGGCATCCGGCACGGAAGCGACGACGACGTCGACACGCTTGCGACGCGCGTTCGCGAGCAGGAAGCCAGCTGTGCGGTACAGCCAGGGCAGCACGGCATCTCGCGGCACATCGGCACGCCGCCGCCATGCGACGGCGAACACGTCGGCGGCGAGATCCTCCGCGTCCTGCCGAGGACCGCGGCGCGCGAAGTACTTCACGAGAGCCGTCGAATGCGCGCGGACGACCTCAGTGAACCAGGCGATGTCTCCCTCCCCCGTCGGGAACTCATCCGTCACCGTCGCCCCCCGAGAATCGTCGCCGGCCGCAGCGCGCACAGTCATCACATTATGTCCATGTCGCACGAGACGCAGATCTTGCACGCACGCGCCGATTCGAGTGACGCCGCCGTCACACGGAGCTCGACGCGGCCATCGACGCGCCGTCGGGCCTGGACGCCGTTCGAGACACTCCAACGCACAGAAAAACCCCCTTGACGCCTACTCTCGTAAGGCATCAAGGGGGTCATCCACATGCGACAGCCGTTCGTGGAGATGGGGGGAATCGAACCCCCGTCCATCGCTGAGTCTCTGGGGCTTCTCCGGGCGCAGTCTGTGAAAGCGTTCTGCTCGGCTCCGACCTTTGTCACAGACACCTAAGTCGACGAGCCCAGCCGAGAAAAAGTCCCATACGGCATCTCGACACTGCCGCACGGCAAGATCCCTAGATGACGCCAGGATCCGTGTCGGGATCGACCACGGTCTGACGGACTATCGGGCTCGCTTACGCAGCGAGGGCGAAGTCAGTGCGCTTGGTTTCGGCACTTATTGGTTTGCAGGGAGCGTTTACGAGATAACCCTGCATCCTCGGCCCGCTTCTCGCAGATTCACAAGCGATGTCGAAACCGATCATCCCCGTGGATCCTTCGCATGAAGGGAACCGCTGTCGCTCTGTGGAGTTTCCATCGCCGTCTCCGGCGCCGCTCGGGCGCACCCGAGCATCTCAGGCTACAACAGATCCGTCCCCTTCGCCATTCCCGCTCGCGGGGCGGTCATGGCGGCGCGCGGAGACGCTCAGCCTGCCGATACCGTGGAGTGGTGATCCGACTTCTCACGGCGTTCGTCCTCGGCGCAGGCGCCGCGGCCGTCCTCTTCGGCATCCTCATCGACGATCGGTACACGTGGGTCTGGATCACCGCGATCGTCGTGATCTCGCTCCTCCTCCCGCTCATCCTCGTCGCTCGCACGTTCGGCCCACTCGCACGCGCGACTCCGCAGCGGATCCAGGAGGCGATCGACGCCGGGCGCCTGGGCGCCGCGCGCATCGACGCCCTGCGCCGGACGGGCACGACGATCAACGACCAGCCGCTGTGCGAGATCGATCTCTCCGTCTCCGCAGGCGACCGCGCCGCCTACAGGACGACCATCAAGCAGATCGTCGACATCGTCGACATCCCGCGCAGGCAGCCCGGCTCGGCGGTGGCGGTCGTGCGGGTGGAGGCCGCTTCCCCCGATGTCGTGATCGTGGATCGCCCCCTGTCCGATCTCGACGCACGCGTCTCCTCCCTCCCGGCACGCGAGCGGCTCCCCGAGTGGCGCGATGACCCGAAGGCCGCCGAGAAGCACGGGAGACGGGACGGCCCCCTCATCGGCATCGGAGCCGAGGGACGCGGATGGCGCTTCCTCGCGTACGCCGGCCTCTTCGCCGCGGGCGCCGCGGCCGTCCTCCTCCCGGCGTCCGACGAGGTCGAGAGAAGGGCCCTCGACCTCGTCACAGGGGAGGACCACTCCTCGATGTTCGCTCCCGGGCGGCTCGAGGAGGCGCTCGCGGCGATCGAGGAGGCCTCGGGAACGGACGAGTCGGTGGACATCACGGTCTACACCGACTTCGTCTCCGCCGAGATGGCGACGGCACCCGGGGCCTCGACGTTCGACACCTACTCGTACCGCAGGGGAGCCGCGACGAACGACGGTCCGTCGATCATCCAGCCGACCGATCCGGAGCTCGAGGTGTTCCGTCTCGACGATGTGGCGTGGGATCGCGCGCCCCGGATGCTCGACGAGTCGTATGAGCGGACGGACGTCGTGCCCGACTCGGAGCACGCGCCCTATCTCGTCGTCCGCCGCTGGCCGGTCGCCGGCGAGGCGTATCCCGTGACCCTGGCGATCTACCTCCCGGGCGACTACGACACGTCGTCCGTCGAGTTCGCCGCCGACGGCTCGTTCGTCGAGGTGCGCTGACGGGCGCACGCCTCGAGCCCACGGACCCCTCCGCTCTGCTGCCCGCGCCGAAGCAGGCGCTCGCCGACCGCCCCTGAGCCCCGCCTCGTTCCGATACCGATGTCGGAGCAGGGAACTAGTGTTCGAAAGACTCTCTGGAGTTCATCGAACATAGCTTCTATCATGACGAGGTGGGGATGGCACTTCCGGTCGAGGTGCTGCGTCTGCAGACCGAGATCAGCAGGATGCAGCGGGCGAGCGCCCAGGTCAGGGCGCTGCCCGTTCACGACGCGCTCGCGTCGCTCTTCCCCGAAGGCGGTCTGCGGCCGGGGGCCGTGTACACGCTCGATCCGTCGACGAGCCTGCTGCTCGCCCTGCTCGCCGAGCCGTCGCGAGCGGGATCGTGGTGCGCCGTCGTCGGCATGCCCGACTTCTCCGCCGAGGCCGCGGAGTCGTCGGGCGTCGACCTCTCGCGGTTCGCGCTCGTGCCCGATCCCGGCGACCGCTGGCTGTCCGCGGTGTCGGCGATCGCCGAGGTCTTCCCCGTCGTCGCCGTGCGCCCTCCCGGCGTTCCCCGCGATGCCGAGATCGCGCGCCTCACGGCCCGGCTCCGAGACCGAGGGGGCGTCCTGCTCGTCGCAGGGCGCTGGCCCCAGGCGGAGGCGACACTGCATCTGGAGGATCCGGTGTGGTCGGGGCTCGGGCAGGGCCACGGGATGCTCTCCTCGCGTACGGTCACGGTCTCGGCGTCGGGCAGACGCTCCCCCGTGCCCAAGCGCGTGCGCGTCCAGCTGCCGGGGCCGCACGGGGCGCCCGTCGCCGCTCCACGCCCCGCACCCGTCCCCGTCGAGCAGGCGAGGCGCGCCGATCGGCGCGGGCTGGCGGCGGTCGAATGACCAGGGCCATCGTGATCTGGCTGCCCGACTGGCCCGTCACCGCGTATCTGCGCACCGTCTCGCGCGACGCCGCACGCCGGGCCGCTCGCGACCCCGCGACAGAGGCTCTCCCGGTCCCGGACGCAGCCGGACCGCCCATCGCGATCATGCACGCGAACCGGGTCGTCGCCTGCTCGGCGTCCGCCCGCGCCGAGGGCGTGCGACGCGGACAACGGCGCCGTGACGCGCAGGCGGCGTGCCCGTCGCTGCGCGTCGCGGCGGCCGACCCCGGCCGCGACGAGCGCTCCTTCCTCCCCGTGCTCACGCGCTTGGACGAGCTCGCCCCCGGCGTGCAGCCGTTGCGGCCCGGCCTCTCGGCCGTCCGCGCCCGCGGACCCGCTCGGTTCTACGGCGGCGAAGAGGAGGCCGCGCTCGCACTGCTCGATGCGCTGACCGCGCTCGGTCTCCCCCGTTCTCGCGCCGGCGTCGCCGACGGCGTCTTCACCGCCGAGCGGGCCGCGCGGCTGACGAGCGCCGACGCCCCCGTCCGGATCGTCCCGCCCGGCGCCTCCGCTGCCTTCCTCTCCCCGCTGTCGATCGCGTCGATCGAGGACGAGACCCTCGTCGGGCTGCTCCCCGGGCTCGGCGTGCAGACGCTGGGCGCCTTCGCCGCGCTCGACGCCGAGCAGGTGCGAGCCCGCCTCGGCGAGCAGGGCGCGCGACTGCACGCTCTCGCTCGCGGCGCGGATTCCCGGCCGATCGAGCCGCGCATCCCGCCGCCCGAGCTGGCACGCGATCTCGCCCTCGAACCGCCGCTCGATCTCGCCGATCAGATCGCGTTCGCCGTGCGTCAGACATGCGATGACGTCTGCACAGCGCTCGGCGAGAGGAGCCTGGTCTGCACCGAGGTGCGTATCACCCTCACCGACGACCGCGGAGCGCGCAGCGATCGCGTCTGGCTGCACCCGACCCGCTTCGACGCGGCCTCTCTCGTCGACCGGGTGCGCTGGCAGCTGCAGGCGGCGGCCGAGCAGAGCGACGGCCTCGTCGGCGCCATCTCCCATGTGCGCATCGATCCCGAGACCGTCGACGACAGCGCGCATCACCGGCCGGCGCTCATCGGTCACGGGCCCGACGAGCGCCTGCACCACGCCATGTCGCGCGTGCAGGCGATGCTCGGTCACCGCGGCGTCGTCGTCCCGGCGATCGGCGGCGGACGCTGGCTCGAGGAGCGCGAGACGCGCGTGCCCTGGGGAGACGGCGAGCGCCCCGCACAGCAGCGGGACGCCCCTTGGCCGGGTTCGCTGCCGCAGCCTCTGCCGAGCGAGGTGTTCCGCAGCCCGCGGGGAGCCCACGTCACCGCCGACGGCGGAACGGAGATCGCGGTCGACGACCGCGGGATGCTCACCGCTCCGCCCGCCGTCATCGACGGCCGGCGGATCACGGCATGGGCGGGCCCGTGGCCCGTGATCGAACGGGGATGGGACGGCGAACGGATGCGGCGAGCGCATCGCTTCCAGGTGATCGACGCCGAGCAGACGGCGTGGCTCCTCGTGCTCGAGGACGGCCGCTGGCGGATCGAGGGGAGGTACGCCTGATGGGATGGCACAACCCGCCCGTCCCCTGGTCGGAGCTCGAGCGCACCCTGAGCGGCCGGCGGCCCGATCCCGCCCCCGTCGGAGCCGACGGGGGCGACAGCCCCGCGTGGAGCCGCAAGCGCGGTGCGTACGCTCCGCCGAAGATCGAGCGCCCGCCCGACGCCGTGCCCTATGCCGAGCTGCATGCGCACTCGTCGTTCTCCTTCCTCGATGGCGCCTCCTCCCCCGAGGCCCTCGCCGAGGAGGCGGAGCGTCTCGGCCTGCACGCGCTCGCCCTCGCCGACCACGACGGGTTCTACGGGCTCGCGCGCTTCGCGGAGGCCGCGGAGGCGACGAGCGTGAAGACCGTGTTCGGGGCCGAGCTCTCGCTCGGCCTGACCGAGCCGCAGAAGGGGCATCCCGACCCGGCGGGCTCGCACCTGCTCCTCCTCGCCCGCGGCGAGGAGGGGTATCACCGGCTCGCCGGCGCGATCACGCATGCGCAGCTGCGCGGCGGCGAGAAGGGTCGGCCGCTCTACGATCCGGACGAGCTCTCCGAGCGCTCCGACGGGAACTGGGCCGTGCTCACGGGATGCCGCAAAGGCTCCGTGCGGCAGGCGCTCGAGGGCGCCCTCCGGGGGTCCGGCCGCCCGGAGGCGCCCCGGCAGGAGCTCGAACGGCTCGTCTCGCTGTTCGGCCGGGACAACGTCTTCGTCGAGCTCGTCGACCACGGCGATCCGCTCGACTCGCGACGCAACGACGCGCTCGCCTCGCTCGCTGCGGAACTGCACCTGCCGACGATCGCGACGAACAACGTGCACTACGCGGCTCCGCGCGATGCGCAGCTCGCCGCCGCCGTGGCCGCCGTGCGCGCGAACCGCAGCATGGACGACCTCGACGGCTGGCTGCCGTCCCACGCATCCGCCCATCTGCGCTCCGGCGCCGAGATGACCCGGATCTTCGCCCGCCATCCCGGCGCGGTCGGGCGCACGGTGTCGCTCGCCGACGAGCTGGCCTTCCCGCTGCGGCGGGCCAGGCCCGCACTGCCGAGGCAGAGGACGTCGGCGGGCCAGACCCCCATGTCCGCCCTGCGGCAGCTCGTGTGGGAGGGCGTGGACCGCAAGTATCCCGGGCGGCGGGAGGAGGTCCGCGAACGTGTCGAGAAGGAGCTGGGGGTGATCGAGCAGAAGGACTTCCCCGGCTACTTCCTCATCGTCCACGGCATCGTCGCCCAGGCCAGACGCCTGGGCATCCTCTGCCAGGGGCGCGGGTCCGCCGCGAACAGCGCCGTCTGCTACCTGCTCGACATCACGGCGATCGACGCGATCTTCTTCGACCTGCCGTTCGAGCGGTTCCTCTCCGCCCTGCGCGACGAGGAGCCCGACATCGACGTCGACTTCGACTCCGATCGCCGCGAGGAGATCATCCAGTGGGTCTACGACGAGTACGGCCGCGATCGCGCGGCCCAGGTCGCCAACGTCATCCAGTACCGGCCGAAGAACGCCGTCCGCGACACGGCGAAGGCCCTCGGCTACTCCCCCGGACAGCAGGACGCCTGGTCGAGGCAGGTCGAGGGATGGGGGGCGTCGCTCGAGACCGGCCCCGACCACGACATCCCCGACCAGGTGATCGCCTATGCGACGGAGCTGCTCAAGGCTCCGCGGCACCTCGGCATCCACTCCGGCGGCATGGTGCTCACCGAGCGCCCGGTCGGCGAGGTCGTGCCGATCGAGCACGCCCGCATGGAGAAGCGGACGGTCATCCAGTGGGACAAGGACGACGCCGCATGGATGGGCCTGGTCAAGTTCGACCTGCTGGGGCTCGGGATGCTCGCGGCGCTCCAGCACTGCTTCGACATCATCCGCGACGCCACGGGCGAGAGGTGGGAGCTCGACACGATCCCCAAGGAGGAGGCCGCGGTCTACGACATGCTGTGTCGCGCCGACTCGATCGGGGTGTTCCAGGTGGAGTCGCGCGCGCAGATGGGACTGCTCCCCCGCCTGCAGCCGCGGAGCTTCTACGACCTCGCCGTCCAGATCGCGCTCATCCGCCCCGGTCCCATCCAGGGCGGCGCCGTGCATCCGTTCGTCCAGCGCAAGGCGGCACTGGAGGCGCACCGCAGGGAGCATCCCGGGCTGAGCGACGAGGAGAGCATCGACGCGGTCGTCGAGTACCCGCATCCCCTCCTCAAGGACGTGCTCCGGCGTACCCTCGGCGTGCCGATCTTCCAGGAGCAGCTCATGCAGATGGCGATGGCCGTGGGCGACTTCTCGGGCGAGGACGCCGACACGCTGCGCCGGGCGATGGGATCCAAACGCGGCCTGGAGAAGATCGAGTCGCTCAGGGAGAAGCTCTACGCGGGGATGGCCGAACACGACATCACGGGAGTGCTCGCCGACGACATCTACGGACGCATCCGGGCGTTCGCCGACTTCGGCTTCGCGGAGTCGCACTCGCTGTCGTTCTCCCTGCTCGTGTACGCCTCGTCGTGGATCAAGCTGCACTATCCCGCGGCGTTCCTCGCCGGCCTCCTGCGCTCGCAGCCCATGGGGTTCTACTCCCCCGAGACCCTCACCGCCGATGCGCGCCGTCACGGCGTGCAGGCGCGGCGCCCCGACATCAACCTGTCGGGGGCGACGGAGGTGCTCGAGCCGCTCGATCAGGCGTCCGACGCGGATTCCGACGCGCGACGCCGTGTGCACA
Source organism: Microbacterium sp. AB (assembly GCF_032878875.1). Classification (NCBI taxonomy): domain Bacteria; kingdom Bacillati; phylum Actinomycetota; class Actinomycetes; order Micrococcales; family Microbacteriaceae; genus Microbacterium; species Microbacterium betulae. Next base: position 2,215,303 of record NZ_CP118157.1, read on the forward strand.
GCCCCGACTCCGGCGGCGTGTCGCCGAGGGCTCCGACGGGCCGCGACGCCTGCACCGACCGCGCGCAGCCGCCCGTCGGGACGTTCGACAGGAATGCCCCCGACGAATCGGACGCGCATCGCCGGGACGCCGCACACGCCGTGCGTCTGGGGCTGGCCGGCGTCACGGGCATCGGGCTCGAGACGGCGAAACGCATCGTCGCCGAGCGCGACGAGAACGGCCCGTACGCCGACCTGCCCGGCCTCGTCCGGCGTACCGGCGTCTCCCAGGGGCAGATCGAGGCGCTCGCCACCGCCGGAGCGTTCGAGGGGCTCGGGATGACCCGGCGCGAGGCGATCTGGATGGCGGGCCCGGCGGCGCTCGACCGGCCGGAGTTCCTGCCGGGCACGGTCCCGGCCGTGCAGCCGCCGCTGTTCCCCGACCCGTCGAGCTACGAGCGGCTCGCCGCCGACCTGTGGGCGACGGGCGTCTCCACGGACGACCATCCGCTCACGCACTACCGCGACTCCCTCGACGAGCGCGGAGTGCTGCCGTCGGCGGCCCTGCGCGACCACGAGAACGGCCGCCGCATCGAGGTCGCGGGTCTCGTCACCCACCGGCAACGTCCCGCGACCGCATCGGGGATCACCTTCCTCAATCTCGAGGACGAGCACGGCCTCATGAACGTCGTCTGCTCGAAGGGGGTCTGGAACCGATACCGCCGCGTGCTGCGCGACAGCCCGGCGCTCATCGCCCGAGGCGTCCTCGAACGTTCGCCGGAAGGCGTCGTGAATCTGCTCGCGGACGCCTTCGAGGACCTCAGGGTCGGGGTGAAGCACACCTCGCGCGACTTCCGCTGACCGCTTCGGGGCTGTGGATAACTTTCGCGGCTTGAGCGCGACCTCGCTACCGTGGTGCCCATGACGACGCGTCGCCCCTTCGCCGTTCTCCCTGCAGCGCTCATCGCCGCGCTCGCGCTGTCCGGATGCACACCCGACCCGGGCCCCACCCCCACTCCGACCGGATTCGCGACGGAGGAGGAGGCCTTCGCCGCCGCGGAGGAGACCTACCGGGCGTACATCGACGCCCTCAACGCCCGGAATGCCGGCGACGAAGAGGCCGATCCACAATCATTCCTGATCGGCGAAGTTCTTGAATCAGATCAACGCACTCGTGAAATACTAGAACAATCTAAACAGACAATCCAAGGATCATTGGATATCCTTTCTTTTACTCCTGAAACAACAACCAGAATTGCGGACGCAATTCAGGTCGACGCGATCGTATGCATGGATGCAACGAACGCACGAATACTTGACAGCAATGGTGGTGACGTCACCCCCGAAGACACTCCCTCGATCTACTCGCTGAAGATTGAACTCACATCCGCCGATAATACATTGAAAATCTCAGCAAGCGAGAATAGCGATAATCCATGCTGAGTCACCAAGTAAAAATTGCAACAATTCTATCTTGCTTTTTCTCTTTGCCAGTAGCGACAGCACCTTCCTTGGTTTCGACCTGCACCCCAGAAGAAACGCTCATCGGTCTCTGCTCCGAGACGCGAAACGAGGGCGATCACGTCGAGATCGAGGCGGAGCACCACCGGCCGGGGTCCGAGCCTCCGCAGCGGGCTCCGTATCGGCCGATCGACGACCGTGACTCCGATGCATACGACGAGGGCGGCGGCTCCCCCGGAGAGGGGAACGAGTGCCGGGTCGAGACGCTGGGGACGGAGCGTCTGCGGTGCTTCCTCGACAGGTCCGTGCCGGAGGAGGAAGAGGATCCGCCGGAGGCGCCCGTCATCCCTCCCATCGGCGAGCGCGACGTTCTCGCCTTCGCTCCGGCTCCGCTGACGGTCGCGACCGAGCCGGACGGCGTCGCCGTCGTGGGGATGCCGATGAACGTGGTCGCTCCGGCGCAGGAGCATGTGGCGGGAGGGTCGCTCTTCGGCCTCCCGGTGAGGGTCGTCTTCACGCCCGCGTCGTTCGCCTTCGACTTCGGCGACGGGACGGTCCGCACCTCCTCCTCCGGCGGCTCGTCGTGGAGCGACCAGGGGCTCCCCGAGTTCTCGGCCACCGCGACGAGCCATGCGTACGCGTCGCGCGGCACGTACACGGTGGTCGCCTCGGTGTCGTACAACGCCGTCGTCGACTTCGGCGTGTGGGGCGCCTACCCCGTCGACGGTCTCGTGACGACGTCCTCGCCCGCCTCGTCGGTGCGCGTCGTCGAGGCGCACACGGCGCTCGTCGAGAGGTCGTGCATCGAGAACCCGGCCGGCCCCGGCTGCTGACGACGAGGCGACGCAGGCGGACGATCACGGCCCTCCCCTGGCAGGATGAGCGTGTGACGACCCCGCGCCTCATGCTGCTCGACACCGCGAGCCTCTACTTCCGCGCCTTCCACGGTGTCCCCGTCACCGTCCGCTCCGCCGACGGCACGCCCGTCAACGCGGCGCGCGGGCTCCTCGACATGATCGCGAAGCTCGTCACGACGTACGAGCCCACGCACCTCGTCGCCTGCTGGGACGACGACTGGCGTCCGCAGTGGCGCGTGGACCTCCTTCCGTCCTACAAGGCGCATCGCGTCGTCGCGGCGGTGCCCGCCGGCCCCGACGTCGAGGAGGTTCCGGATCCGCTCGACGCGCAGATCCCGATCATCCGCGAGGAGCTCTCCGCCCTCGGGGTCCCCGTGGTCGGCGCCGCGGATCATGAGGCCGATGACGTCATCGGGTCGCTCGCGTCGCAGGCGACGATGCCCGTGGACGTCGTCACCGGAGACCGCGACCTGTTCCAGCTCGTCGACGACGAACGCCGCGTCCGCGTGATCTCGACGGTCAAGGGGATGAGCAGGCTCGAGATCTTCTCCGAGGAGGTCGTCCTCGAGAAGTACGGGGTGCGCGCTGGGCAGTACGCCGACTTCGCGACGTTGCGCGGCGACGCCTCCGACGGCCTTCCCGGCGTCGCCGGCGTCGGGGAGAAGACCGCGGCGGCGCTCCTCGCGGCGCACGGCGATCTCGCGGGCGTCCGCGCCGCTGCGGCGGACGGCGTGGGGATGACGCGGGCGCAGGCGGCGAGGATCGTCGCGGGCGCGGACTACCTCGAGGTCGCCCCGCGCGTCGTCGCCGTCGTGCGCGACCTGGACCTCGGCGTCGTCGACGGCGAACTGCGCGCCCTCGACGACGCCCGGCGCGCACGCGCGGTCGCCCTCGCGGAGCGGTGGGCCCTCGGCACGTCGATGGCGCGGGCGATCGCCGCGCTCGACCGCTGAGCAGCGGACCGGCTCAGCGTCGCGACACGACGATCGCGCTCGCGAGGAAGACCGTGAAGCCCGCCGCAAGCGACAGCGTCACGCCCAGCGGAGCCGTCCATCCGCCCGTCGCCTCGTGGACGGCGCCGATGACCGGTGCGCCGAGCGCGCCGAAGACGTAGCCGCCGCCCTGCACGAGCGCCGATCCGGCCCCGGCCTCGGCGTCGGTGCGCGCGTTCTTCACGAGCACCGTGATCACCACGACGAATCCTCCGCCGTGCGCCACGCCGCCCACGGCCGTCCACAGCAGGAAGAGGTCGGGGGCGAACAGCAGGCCCGCCGAGAGCCCCAGCCAGCACGCGCTCACGACGGCCGCCGGTGCCGCGATCGGAAGCCGATGGGCGAGCAGCGGCACGAGCAGGGCGCCGACGATGCCCGCGCCCTGGAAGATGGAGGCGAAAGCACCCGCCTGGGTCGCGTCCGACCCCGTCGTCTCGCCGATGAGCGTGGGCAGCCAGGTCGAGAGCGCGTAGTAGCCGGCGGACTGGCAGCAGAACGTCGCGACGAGAAGCCACACGATCGGCCTGCGCAGGAGCGATCGGTCGCCCGACACGGTCGGCACGGGCCCCGTGAGGACGATGTCCTCACGGGCGGACGCGGCGGCACCGCCCGATTCGCCCGAGTAGCGCTCCGCCCAGGTCTCGCCCGGCACGCGGTCGCGCCACATGTGCAGCAGCCACAGCACCAGCCCGAGCAGCGTGATCCAGATCCACGACAGGATGGCGGCGGACCAGCCGATCTGCCGCGCGAGCGGCGCCGTGCCGAGCGTGACGATGAGCGATCCCACGTTGAGCAGGGCGGCATAGCCCGCCGTCACCGCCGCGACCTGTCCCGGGGGGACGTCGCGGCGGATGATCACGGGGACCACGACGTTGCCGATCGTGATGCCCGCACCGATGACGATCATCCCCGTGAGCATCCATCCGAATCCGGGGATGACGCGCAGCAGCGTTCCGACCACCGTCGCGGAGAGGCAGACGAGCAGCGCGATCTCCGCGCCGGCCCGCCGGATGACGAGCGCGGCGATCGGGGTGACCGCCGCGAACATGAGGATCGGCAGCGTCGTCAGGAGGGAGACCGTCGTGGCGTCGACGCCGAACGCGCGCTCGATGTCGCGGAGGACGGGAGTGACCGCGAGGATCGGCGCACGCAGCGTCAGCGACGCCGTGAGCAGCGCGATGACGACGAACCAGGGGAAAGCGCGCCCCGTCCGCTGCGCGGCGGCCGTCACGCGGCGCTGAAGCGCTGCGTGGCCGCCACCCAGTCGTCGAGCTTGGCCGCCGCGCGGCCGTCGTCGACGGCCGCCGCGGCCTCCTCCAGCGCCTCGGTGAGACGGTGGATCATGTTCCGCTGCGCCTGCGTGGGGTCCTGAGACAGGCGGAAGGCCACGATGCCCGCCGCCGCGTTGAGCAGCACGACGTCGCGCACCGCCCCGCGCTCTCCTGCGAGAGTGCGGCGCAGCACATCCGCGTTGTGCTCCGGCGAGCCGCCGAGCAGGTCTTCGATGCGCGCCGAGGGCAGCCCGACATCGCGCGGATGGACGTCGAACTCGTGCATGTCGCCGTTCGAGATCTCCCAGATCCGGCTGTAGCCGGTGGTCGTGAGCTCGTCGAGCCCGTCCTCGCCGCGGAACACGAGGGCGGTCGCACCGCGCGTCCGGAAGACGCCGGTGATGAGCGGCACGCTCTCGATCTGGGCGACGCCGACCGCGTTCGCCTCCGCGCGCGCGGGGTTGACGAGCGGGCCGAGGTAGTTGAACACCGTCGGCACGCCGAGCTCGGCGCGCGTGGGGCCGGCGTGTCGGAAGCCGGGATGGAACGCGGCGGCCCAGGCGAACGTGATGCCCGCCTCGTCCAGCACCTTCGCGACCGCCTCGGCTGGAAGCCGGAGGTCGATGCCGAGGGCGCTCAGCACGTCCGACGCCCCCGACTTCGAGCTCGCCGCCTTGTTGCCGTGCTTCACGACGGGGATGCCCGCGGCCGCGACGATGATGGCGGCGGTCGAGGAGATGTTCACGGTGCCGAAGCGATCGCCGCCCGTGCCGACGATGTCGAGCACGTTCGGGTCGACCGGCAGCGGCACGGCCGCCTCCAGGATCGCGTCGCGGAAGCCGATGATCTCCTCGACCTTCTCGCCCTTCGCGCGAAGGGCGAGCAGGAACCCGCCGAGCTGAGCCGGCGTGACGTCGCCCCGCATGACCTGTCGCATCGCCCAGGTCGCCTCCGACACGCTCAGATCCTGTCGTGCCAGCACCGTGGTCAGGATCGAAGGCCACGTGAGTTCGTCGGTCATGACCTCGATCTTACGGCGCTTGCGAAGCACACTCACAGCCGCTGATAAGGTCACCCTAAGTCGAAACGATGGCGTTCCGATACGCTTCGGTGCCAGAATCACCCGCCGGGATCGGCCATAATGGACGGGTGACGACCTCAGCTACGTACGCCCCAGCGCCGAGAACCGTGAAGCGCCCCGACTCCGTCGCCGTCGGCACGATCGTCTGGCTCGGCAGCGAGGTCATGTTCTTCGCCGGTCTGTTCGCCATCTACTTCACCCTGCGCAGCACCTCCCCTGAGCTCTGGGCGAGCCGCACGGATCTCCTGAACGTCCCGTTCGCGCTCGGCAACACGATCATCCTGGTGCTCTCGAGCGTGACGGCCCAGATGGGCGTCTTCGCCGCCGAGCGCATGCAGCCCTACACGGTCAAGGGCGCCGGCTGGAAGAGCTGGGGCATGGTCCCGTGGTTCTGGCTCTCGTTCGCGCTCGGCGCGACCTTCGTCTCGGGCCAGGTGTGGGAGTACGCCCAGCTCGTCGCGCACGGCATGCCCTACAACGCCGACGCGTACTCCTCGGCCTTCTACCTCACGACCGGGTTCCACGCCCTGCACGTCACCGGCGGGCTCGTCGCGATGCTGTTCACGATCGGGCGCGCGTACGCGGTCAAGAAGTTCACGCACAAGGAGGCGACCACCACGATCGTCGTGTCGTACTACTGGCACTTCGTCGACGTGGTCTGGCTCGCACTGTTCGCGGTCATCTACTTCCTCAAGTAAGAGCGGAGCAACAACACCCTTATGGCACGAGAGAAGAAACAGCGCCGCTCGAACGGTCGCCGCAGCCCCCTCGCGGCGGCTGCGCTCATCGGCATCGGCCTCATCCTGTCGGGCGGCATCTACGCCGGCGCGTCGGCGGCGCTGGCGGCGACGACCGAGACGTCGGCGGCCACGACGACGTTGACGGCCGAAGACGGCGAGAAGCTGTTCCAGGCCAACTGCGCCACCTGCCACGGCCTGGATCTGCAGGGGACCGACAACGGCCCTTCCCTGTACGGCGTCGGCGCGCTCGCCGTGGAGTTCCAGGTGTCGACCGGCCGCATGCCGATGGCGATGCAGGGCCCGCAGGCCGACCAGAAGCCCGTGCAGTTCACCGAGGAGCAGATCCTCGCGATGTCCGAGTACGTCCAGTCGGTCGCGCCCGGCCCGGACTTCCCCTCCGACCAGCTCCTCGACGGCGAAGGCGACGTCTCGCGCGGCGCCGAGCTGTTCCGCATCAACTGCGCCATGTGCCACAACGTCGCGGCCGCCGGCGGCGCCCTGACCGAGGGCAAGTGGGCCCCGGACATCCAGGACACGAGCGCGCTGCACATCTACGCGGCCATGGTCACCGGCCCGCAGAACATGCCCGTGTTCAACGACCTGAACCTCACGCCCGAGGACAAGCGCGACATCATCTCGGCCCTCCTCTACCAGCAGGAGGCCGAAGCCCCGGGCGGGTTCACGATCGGTTCGCTCGGCCCCGTGGCCGAGGGCCTGTTCGTGTGGATCTTCGGCATCGGCGGTCTCGTGGCGATCACCGTGTGGATCACGGCGAAGTCGAACTGAGCATGGCGGACGAAGAGGACATGGCGAGGACAGACATGGCACACGAGCACGACACGCAGGCCGTCGAGAAGGCGCCGCAGCCTTCCGCCGGTCTCGCCGTCGCGGTCTCCGACCCTGTGCAGAACCCGGGACTCCCTCCGCACCGGAAGCGCATCACCGACAAGGATCCGAAGGCCGAGAAGCGCGCGGCCCGTATCGTCTACGGGCTCTTCTACTTCTCGGTGGCTTCGAGCATCTGGGCCGTCGCCGCCTACATGCTGTTCCCCATCGAGGACGGCTCGATGGCGTCCATCCGCAACAACAACCTGTTCATCGGCCTGGGCATCGCCTTCGCGCTGCTCGCGATCGGCATCGGCGCGATCCACTGGTCGAAGGCGCTCATGGACGACGCCGAGGTCATCGAGGAACGGCACCCGACGCGCGGCAGCGAGGAGACCCGGGCTGCGGTCGTGCAGTCCTTCGCCGACGCGAACCGGGAGTCGGGCTTCGGGCGTCGCAAGATGATCCGCAACTCGCTCTTCGCGGCCCTCGCGGCGAGCATCATCCCCGGAATCACGCTGTTCCGGAATCTGGCGCCGAACGACGGGCAGAATCCGGTCGAGCTGCTGGGCGAGACCATGTGGCAGGAAGGCGAGCGCCTCGTCCGGGACCCCGACGGCACGCCCGTCAAGGCGTCGGAGGTCACGCTCGGCTCGGCGTTCCACATCATCCCTGCGTCGCTCGCCACGCTCAGCCACCATGACGGCTACCTCGAGGAGAAGGCGAAGGCGATCGTGCTGCTCGTCCGCCTGCTTCCCGAGCAGCTCACCGAGAGCGAAGATCGAAAGAGCTGGTCGTACGACGGCATCGTGGCCTATTCGAAGGTCTGCACGCACGTCGGCTGCCCGGTCGCGCTCTACGAGCAGCAGACGCACCACCTGCTGTGCCCCTGCCACCAGTCGCAGTTCGACGTCTCCGACCACGCGAAGGTCATCTTCGGTCCCGCGGCCCGCCCCCTGCCGCAGCTGCCCATCACCGTCGACGACGAGGGCTACCTCGTCGCGCAGAGCGACTTCACCGAACCCGTCGGCCCGAGCTTCTGGGAGCGTCATTGAGCACCGCAACCGTCACTGACAAGACGCCGGAGACGCAGGAGAAGCCTCTCGGCGGACGGTTCGTCGGCGCCGCCGCGAACTACCTCGACGAGCGCACGAGCCTGTCGGGCTTCGTCAAGGCGCTCGGACGCAAGGTCTTCCCCGACCACTGGTCGTTCATGCTCGGGGAGATCGCGCTCTGGTCGTTCGTCGTGGTGCTCATCTCGGGTACGTACCTGACGTTCTTCTTCCAGGCGTCGATGGTCGAGACGTACTACTACGGCGCGTACGCGCCCATGCGCGGCATCGAGATGTCCGCGGCGATGGAGTCGACGCTGCGCATCAGCTTCGACATCCGCGGCGGGCTCCTCGTCCGGCAGATCCACCACTGGGCCGCGCTCGTGTTCGTCGCCGGCATCGGCGTGCACATGCTCCGCGTCTTCTTCACGGGCGCGTTCCGCAAGCCGCGCGAGCTCAACTGGGTGATCGGCTTCGTGCTCTTCGTGCTCGCCATGGGCGAGGGCTTCACGGGCTACTCGCTCCCCGACGACCTCCTCTCGGGCAACGGCCTGCGGATCATCGACGGCATGATCAAGGGCATCCCGCTCATCGGGACGTGGACGTCGTACCTGCTGTTCGGAGGCGAGTTCCCCGGAACCGACATCGTCGGCCGCCTGTACACGCTGCACATCCTGATCCTGCCGTTGCTCATCATCGCGTTGATCGCCGTGCACCTGCTGCTCATGATCGTCAACAAGCACACGCAGTTCGCCGGCCCCGGCCGCACGAACGGCAACGTCGTGGGCTACCCGATGATGCCGGTCTACATGTCGAAGATGGGCGGTTTCTTCTTCATCGTCTTCGGCGCGATCGTGCTCATCGCATCGCTCGTGCAGATCAACCCGATCTGGAACTACGGCCCCTACGACCCCTCCCCCGTGTCCGCCGGAACCCAGCCCGACTGGTACATCGGCTTCGCGGACGGCGCTCTGCGCCTGGCGCCCTCGAACTGGGACATCCAGCTGGGGAACTACACGCTGTCGCTCGGCATCCTGGTCCCGCTGGTCGTGCTCGGGGCGTTCATCGTGCTCGTCGCCGTCTACCCCTTCATCGAGGCGTGGGTGACGGGCGACAAGCGCGAGCACCACATCGCGCAGCGTCCGCGCAACGCGGCGACGCGCACCGCGATCGGCGCCGCAGGCGTGTCGTTCTACGCGGTGCTGTGGGCGGCTGCGTCGTCCGACATCATCGCGACGCACTTCCGCCTCACGATGGAGGGCGTCATCCACTTCCTCCAGGCCGCGCTCATCCTCGCTCCGGTCGTGTTCTACTTCGTCACCAAGCGCGTCTGCCTCGCGCTGCAGAAGAAGGACCGCGAGATCGTGCTGCACGGTTACGAGTCGGGCCGCATCGTCCGGCTGCCCGGCGGCGAGTACCGCGAGGTGCACAAGCCCGTCGACGCATACGAGCGCTGGAAGCTCGTCGCCGAGGAGACGTATGAGCCCCTCGTCGTCCGGCCCGATGACAACGGACGCATCGGCGTCGGCCAGAAGCTGCGCGCGTCGCTGTCGCGCTGGTTCTTCGAGGACCGCCTCGCCCCCGTGACCGAGACGGAGTACCGGGCGGCGCTCGAGCACCAGAGGCACGCGCTCCACGAGTACGGCGATCCGCACGACGCTCAGGGCGAGCTCGAGGCGGGCGAGGACCGACGCGCATCGGATGACGACGCGCTCGAGCCCGGACAGGGCGAGGAGAGGGGCTAGAGACCCGCTCTCGCAGAGGCCCCGGATCCTGCTCAGGATCCGGGGCCTCTGCCTTCCCTCCGGCCGCGACAGGCCCTGCGATCCGGCACACCACGTCGACGAGCCCCGATCCCGCGCGAGCGCCCCGCGCCTCGCCGCGCTCTGGGCAGTCCTCGTTCTGCCACCGAGATCATTCCCTGCCGAGAAAGAACTCCCATTCGCGACGGATCAGTCCATCTTCGAGATCGAACACGTCTAGAGAACGGTCCCCGGTGTCGCTGATCAGCAGTGAGGCAACCCGGGCCCGACCTTCGTCGATCATCATGTCGACACATCGGAACCTGGTCGACACGCCCTCATACGCTCGGCGGATCACGGCGAGATACTCTTCACGCCCCACGATCCTGCGTTCATCGGCTCCATCGACGAGGGTCCACACGACCTCGGGATGCAGGAACGTGGCATAGCGTTGCCAGTCGCGTGCGTTCTCGGCCGCGAAAAGCGGTTCGAGCGACCGCGTCAGCTCCTGATCGGGTTGCGATCCCACAACCCGATTCTCTCACCGAGGGAACGAATCGCAGAGCGACCCCGAGCGGGGTCGGGCTGCTGCCGGGCGCGAAGAAGGGCCTCGGCCCGGACGGTGGTCCGGACCGAGGCCCCAGCTCTGCGTGTGCGCTCCGCTCAGCGGGCGAAGTTGCCGCGGTAGTACTCGAAGACCCAGCCGAACAGCCCGACGACGAGCAGTCCGACCGCGACCGGGATGAGGAAGTGCGCCGTGGCCAGCGCGACCACCGCGACCGCGACGGCCGATCCGAGGACGAGCGGCCACCACGACCACGGGCTGTACTCGCCCTGCTCGGCCTCGCCGTCGTCGATCTCGGCGTCGAGACGGTCCTCGGGGAGCTCCGTGCCCTTCTGGCCCCGGTAGACGACCTGCACGTAGAACGCGATCAGCGCCGCCATGAAGGCGGAGAAGAGCAGCGCGATGGTGCCCGTCCACTCGATGTGGCCGAGGTACGCCACGCTCCAGCCGAGGTAGACGCCGAAGCAGAGGAGGAAGAACCCGGTGAGCAGCCACCAGATGGCGATATGAGAGCGCATTACTTCACCTTTCCGTCTGCGAGGTCGACGGCGGGCGCGTCGGGCGCGTCCTTCGCCGGACCGACCCCGACGGGGATGCCGGCCTCGGGGTGGTTCAGATCGAACGCCGGCCGTTCGCTGCGGATGCGCGGGATCGACGTGAAGTTGTGGCGCGGCGGGGGGCACGACGTCGCCCACTCGAGCGATCCGCCGTAGCCCCAGGGGTCGTTGACGGTGACCTTGGGAGCGGTGCGCGCCGTGATCCACACGTTGAGGAAGAACGGCAGGAGGGAGGCGCCGAGGATGATCGATCCGATCGTGGAGAGCTGGTTCTGCCAGGTCCACCCGTCCGCCTCCGAGTAATCGGCGTAACGCCGCACCATCCCGTCCACGCCCAGCCAGTGCTGGATGAGGAACGTCATGTGGAAGCCGATGAAGAGCATCCAGAAGTGCACGTATCCGAGGCGCTCGTTCAGCATCTTGCCCGTCCACTTCGGCCACCAGAAGTAGAAGCCGGCGAACATCGCGAACACGACCGTGCCGAACACCACGTAGTGGAAGTGCGCCACGACGAAGTACGAGTCGCTGAGGTGGAAGTCGAGCGGCGGCGACGACAGGATGACCCCCGTGAGCCCGCCGAAGACGAACGACACGAGGAACCCGAGCGCGAAGATCATCGGCGTCTCGAACGTCACGGACCCGCGCCACAGCGTTCCGATCCAGTTGAAGATCTTCACCCCCGTGGGAACGGCGATGAGCATCGTCATGAGCGCGAAGAACGGCAGCAGGACGGCGCCCGTGACGTACATGTGGTGGGCCCAGACCGACACCGACAGGGCCGCGATCGCGATCGTCGCGTAGACGAGGGTCTTGTATCCGAAGATCGGCTTCCGGCTGAACACCGGGAAGATCTCCGACACGATGCCGAAGAAGGGCAGCGCGATGATGTACACCTCGGGGTGGCCGAAGAACCAGAACAGGTGCTGCCAGAGGAGCACGCCGCCGTTGGCGGGGTCGTAGATGTGCGATCCGAAGAGGCGATCCGACGCCGCGGCGAACATGGCGGCCGCGAGCACGGGGAACGCGATGAGGATGAGCAGGCTCGTGATGAGCGTGTTCCACGTGAAGATCGGCATGCGCCACATCGTCATGCCGGGTGCGCGCATCGTGATGATCGTCGTGATGAAGTTCACGGCGCCGAAGATCGTGCCGAAGCCCGATATGCCGAGACCCAGCATCCAGAGATTGCCGCCGATGCCCGGCGTGAACGACGCGTTGGCGAGCGGCTGATAGGCGAACCAGCCGAACGACGCCGCGCCCTGCGGCGTGAGGAAGCCCGCGACGGCGATGATCGAGCCGAAGCTGAACAGCCAGAAGGCGAAGGCGTTCAGTCGCGGGAACGCCACGTCGGGCGCACCGATCTGCAACGGCAGGAGCACGTTCGCGAAGCCCGCGAACAGCGGCGTCGCGAACATGAGGAGCATCACGGTGCCGTGCATCGTGAAGAGCTGGTTGTACTGCTCCTTCGTCGGGATGATCTGCATCCCCGGGGCGAACAGCTCGGCGCGGATGATGAGGGCCATCACCCCGCCGAGGCAGAAGAAGATCATCGACGTGATGAGGTACATGTACCCGATCGTCTTGTGGTCGGTGGAGGTGATCCACTTGACCACGATGTTGCCCTTGTGCTCCACGCGCGAGCCGCTGAGAAGCGCAGCCTGGCGAGCGGGCAGCGGTGCCGGACGGTCCGTCGCCATGATCAGTGCTCCTCTTCCGTGGTGTTCGCAGGCCCGGTGCCGGGACTGTTGGCGAGACGGTCGTACGCGTCGGTGATGTCGCCCGTCTGCCCCTTGGCGTCGAGCTCGTCGAGGTAGGCGGCGTACTCCTCCGCGCTGACGACCTTGACGTTGAAGAGCATCATCGAGTGGTACTCGCCGCACAGCTCGGCGCACTTGCCCTTGTACTCGCCCTCACGCGTCGGGATGAACGACCACGAGTTGTCGTGCCCGATGTACATGTCCTTCTTGTAGAGGAAGTCGATGATCCAGAACGAGTGGATGACGTCGCGCGACTGCAGATCGATCGTCACGCGCTCGTTGACCGGGAGGACGAGCGTCGGGATCTGGTCTTCGTCGACGGTGCCGTCCGCGTCCGTCTGGGCCTGGATGCCCATGGTCCAGACGGTGTCGGAGCCGTCCTCGGCCTCGCCCTCGTACTGGAAGTCCCACGCCCACTGCTTCGCGATCGCGGTGATCTCGACGTCGGGATCCGCGTGCGGCTCCTCGATGACCGCCTGGTCGCGCGCCGTGAAGGCGAACAGGCCGAGCACGAGGATGAGCGGCACCGAGGTGAAGAAGATCTCGATGGGCATGTTGTAGCGCAGCTGCACCGGCAGGCCCGTCTGGCCCTTGCGACGGCGGTACACGACCATCGCCCAGAGCATGAGCCCCCAGGTGATGATGCCCACGACGAGGGCCGCGACCCAGGAGCCGACCCACAGCGATGCGACGCGCTCGGTCTGGTTGGTCGCGGGGATCCCGGACTCGTCGAATCCCGGAAGGTATCCGTTCAGTTCCGTGGGCGTGCACCCGGCGAGAGCGACGGCTGCCGCGGCGATCACGGGGATCGCAGCCCAGCGGAGATGGCGTTTCGACGGCACGAACTCACCTTTCGAACGTGGATAGGGCACGGACAAGTCTAGGGCAACCGCACATCGGATTCTGGCCATGCTCCCAGCGCGTGGCCGATATCGGGGAGCCGCTCCGGGCATGCGAAGAGCCCCGCGCCGTCGGGGCGCGGGGCTCTTCGGGGACCGGCTCAGTGGAAGCTGTCGCCGCAGGCGCACGATCCCGAGGCGTTCGGGTTGTCGATCGTGAAGCCCTGCTCCGAGATCGTGTCCTTGAAGTCGATCGACGCGCCGTCGAGATACGGCACGCTCATGTTGTCGACGATGACCTCGACGCCGTCGAAGTCGACCGTCTCGTCGCCGTCGAGAGAGCGCTCGTCGAAGTACAGCTGGTAGATGAGGCCGGAGCAGCCCCCGGGCTGCACGGCCACGCGCAGGCGCAGGTCGTCGCGCCCCTCCTGCTCGAGCAGGCTCTTCACCTTCGCGGCTGCGGCCTCGCTGAGGCTCACGCCGTGAGCGCGCGTCTCAGCGGGTGCGGCAAGTGTCGTGTCTGTCATGACGCTCCTTCGTGACGGCCGCGCGCGGGCGGCGATAGGGCTCCATCGTAACGCCGGAACCGGGGAAAGGGCTCGGCGGATCGCGACGGGCTCAGCCCGTGCGCTCGTTCGCCCGCGCGAGCAGGAGGGTCTCGGCGAGGACGGCGTGTCGGAACGTGTCGAGGTGCAGCGACTCGTTGGGGCTGTGCGCGCGCGAGTGCGGATCCTCCACACCCGTGACGAGGATCTGCGCCTCGGGATAGCGCTCGACGAGATCGGCGATGAACGGGATGGATCCCCCGACGCCGTAGTCCACGGCCTCCTTGCCGTAGCCGTCCCGCATCGCTCCGCGCGCGAGCTCGACGGCCCATCCGCTCGTGTCGACGAGGAAGCCGTCTCCCAGGTCGACGTCGCTGAAGCTCAGCTCTGCGCCGAACGGCGCGCGCGCACGCAGGTGGCGCTCGATCGCGGCGTAGGCGTCCCGTGCGCTCTGGCCCGGTGCCACGCGCGCGCTCACGACCACGGTGACCTCCGGCGACAGCGTGTTCGATGCGGCGTCCACGCTCGTGAAGTCGACGCCCGTCACGGTGATCGACGGCTTGTTCCAGATGCGCGAGAGGATCGTGCCGTCGCCGATCGGCTGCACGCCCGGCAGCAGCCCCGTCTCGCCGCGCAGCGTCTCCTCGTCGTAGGCGGGCGTCCCGGCGTCCCGCGCGACGAGCCCCTCGACGGCGACGGAGCCCGCCTCGTCCCACAGCGTCGCCAGCAGCGTGATCGTCGCGAGCATCGCGTCGGGCACCGCGCCGCCGAACATCCCCGAGTGCGAGGCGTGGTCGAGCGTGCGCACCGTGAGGTGGAACTTCGCGTTCCCCCGCAGCGAGACAGTGACCGCGGGGGTCTCGGAGTCCCAGTTGCCCGAGTCCGCGACGACGATGACGTCGGAGCGCATCGCCTCGGCGTTGTCCGAGAGGAACTGCGTGAACGAGCGCGACCCGTACTCCTCCTCCCCCTCGACGAAGAGGACGAGGCCGAGGTCGAGGTCGTCGCCGTAGGTCTCGCGCAGCGCGCGGAGCGAGGCGATGTGGGTCATCACACCGGCCTTGTCGTCCGCAGCGCCGCGGCCGTAGAGGCGCCCGTCGCGCACGGTCGGCTCGAACGGCGGGGTCTCCCACAGCGCCTCGTCGCCCGGAGGCTGCACGTCGTGATGCGCGTAGAGCATCACGGTCGGCCTGCCGCGACGGGCGGCGCGCGTGGCGAGGACGGCCGGCTGCCCCTGCTCCCCCGTCCCCGGGATCGTCGCCGACAGGACGCGCACCTCGTCGAACACCCCGGCGCCCTCGGCGAGCTCGGCGATCGTCCGCGCGCTGCGCTGCAGCTGCTCCTGGTCGAAGGACGGCCACGCGATGCCCGGGATGCGCACGAGACGCCCGAGATCCGCGAGCGCGGAGGGGATGCCCCCCTCCGCGGCCTCGATGAGCTGTCGTTCCGCAGGGAGCTGGGAGGTCATACCGGTAATCTTAGGGATATTCCGCGACGAGACTTCCGAGGTAGGCCATGGTCAAGACCCCTTCCGCAGAGAACGACGCGTCGTCGACGACGCCCCCCACAGGGAAGGGCCGTCCGACTCCGACGCGCGCCGAGCGCGAGGCGGCCAACCGCCGCCCGCTCGTGCCCGACACCAAGGAGGGCCGTCAGGCGGCCAAGGCCGAGCTGCGCGCCCGCCAGGAGCGCGCCCGCGTCGGCATGGCGAACGGCGAGGAGAAGTACCTTCCCGTGCGCGACAAGGGACCGCAGAAGAAGTTCGCCCGAGACTGGACGGATGCCGGATGGCACCTGGGCGAGTTCCTCATGCCGATGATGGTGCTCGTGATCGTCGCGACGTTCATCCCCACGTACGTGACCCAGTACTGGTCGTTCGTCGTGCTCTGGATCTTCATCCTCTTCGCCGTCGGCGACATGGTCGTCCTGTCGAACCGCGTCAAGAGGAAGGTCGCGGACAAGTTCGGCGGCAAGCAGAACGTCGAGAAGGGCATCGGGTGGTACGCGGCGATGCGCTCGGTTCAGATGCGCTTCATGCGCCTGCCGAAGGCGCAGGTCGGGCGCGGACAGTACCCGTCCTGATCCCGGTACGGAGAAGCCCCGGAGCCGCTCGGCTCCGGGGCTTCTCCGTCGACGCCGTCAGCGGCCGGAGCGCAGGCGCACGAGGTCGCGGTTGATGCGGCGCGCCCAGAACGGTCCCTCGTAGATGAAACCGCTGTAGCCCTGCACGAGCGTCGCCCCCGCGTCGATGCGCTGCTGCACGTCCTCGGCGTCGTCGACGCCGCCGACCGAGACGACGCAGAAGCCGGGGTCGGGGACGGCCGTGCGCACGAGCGCGAGCACGTCGAGCGACCGCTGCTTGAGCGGGGAGCCGGACAGCCCTCCCTCCCCCGCGGCCACGATCGTCACCGGATCGGACGTGAGTCCCTCGCGGGAGATCGTGGTGTTCGTCGCGATGAGACCCGCCAGCCCGAGCTCGACGGCGAGGCGGGCGAGCGCCGTGACCTCCTCGTCCGGCAGGTCGGGGGCGATCTTGACGAGCAGGGGCGTGTCTCCCGCCGCCTCCGCGACCGCCGCGAGGAGGGGACGCAGCGTCTCGACCGCCTGCAGCCCGCGAAGTCCCGGTGTGTTCGGCGAGGACACGTTCACGGCGAGGTAGTCGGCGAGCGGGCTGAGCGTGCGCGCGCTCGCGACGTAGTCGGCCGCGGCGTCCTCGACGGCGACCACGCGGCTCTTGCCGATGTTGACGCCGACGACGGCGCCTCCTCGGCGCAGACGCGCGAGGCGCCGTGCCGCCGCCGCGGCGCCCTTGTTGTTGAAGCCCATCCTGTTCACCAGGGCGCGGTCGGGCACGAGGCGGAACAGCCTCGGCCTCGGGTTTCCCGGCTGCGGGATGGCCGTGAGCGTGCCCACCTCGACATGGCCGAACCCGAGCGCGTCGAGCCCCCTCACGCCGACGACGTCCTTGTCGAAGCCCGCGGCCACGCCGAACGGCGTCGGGAACTCGTGCCCGAGGGCCCGGACGGCGAGGGACGGATCGGGGCGGCTCAGCGCGCGGACGACCCACGACGCGGGCGGTGAGCCGAGGACGCGCACGACGAGCATGCCCAGGTGGTGCGCGAACTCGGGATCGAGGCGCGTGAGGACGTGGCGGAAGAGGAGGGGATACATCTCCGCCAGGTTATCCGGTGCGGCGGTCAGCTCGCGTCGGGCGTCCCGGCCGCGACCTCGCGCGCGTGGTCCGCACGCAGGTCGGCGATCGACGACTCGAAGTCCTCGAGCGAGTCGAAGGCCTGATACACGCTCGCGAACCGCAGATAGGCCACCTCGTCGAGATCGCGGAGCGGGCCGAGGATGGCGAGGCCGATGTCGTTGGCGTCGATCTGGCTGAGCCCCGTCTGCCGCACCGCCTCCTCCACCTTCTGCGCGAGGATCGCGAGGTCGGCATCCGTGACCGGGCGTCCCTGGCACGCCTTCCGCACTCCGGCGACGACCTTGTCGCGGCTGAAGGGCTCGACGGCGCCCGACCGCTTGATGACGTTGAGGCTCGCCGTCTCGATCGTCGAGAACCGCCCCCCGCACTGCGGGCACTGGCGCCTGCGGCGGATCGACAGTCCGTCGTCGCTGGTGCGCGAATCGATGACGCGGGAGTCGCCGTGGCGGCAGAACGGGCAGTGCATACCGGACGAGCCTACTCGGCGGATCCTGCGAACCGTGCGGTGACGGCCTCGCCGTGCGCCGGCAGCGCCTCTGCCTCCGCCAGGGCGACGATGGCGTCGGCCACCTCGGCGAGCCCGTCGCGGTCGTACTCGACGAGCTGCTGCGGGCGCAGGAAGGTGTGTGATCCGAGCCCGGCCGCGTACCGCGCCTGCCCGCCCGTGGGCAGGACGTGGTTCGAGCCGGCGAGATAGTCGCCGAGGCTCACGGGGGCGAAACCGCCGATGAAGATCGCACCGGCGCTCGTGTAGCGCTCCGCGGCCTCCACGGCGTCGACGATGTGGAGCTCGAGGTGCTCGGGCGCGTAGGCGTTGCTGAACGCCTCCGCGGCGGCCTCGTCGTCGACGAGGACGACGGCCGACTGCTCGCCCGCGAGCGCCGTCGTCACCCGCTCGGCGTGACGGGTGGCGGGGACGATGCGCTCGAGCTCGGCGGCGACGGCGGCCGCCAGCGTCTGCGAGGCCGTGACCAGGACCGCGGACGCCTGCTCGTCGTGCTCGGCCTGGCTCACCAGGTCGTACGCCACGAGTCGGGCATCCGCCGACCCGTCGGCGACGATGAGGATCTCGGTGGCGCCCGCCTCGGCATCCGTCCCGACGAAGCCCGCCACGACGCGCTTGGCGGCGGCGACGAAGTTGTTGCCCGGCCCCGACACGACGTCGACCGGGTCGAGCCCGAGCGAGGGCACCCCGAGGGCGAGCGCTCCGATCGCGCCGGCGCCGCCCATGGCGTAGACCTCGTCGATGCCGAGGAGCCCGGCCACGCCGAGGATGGTCGGGTGCACGCGGCCGCCCTGATCGGACTGGGGAGGCGAGGCGAGCGCGATGCTCGTGACGCCCGCGACCTGCGCCGGGACGACGTTCATGACCACGCTCGACGGATAGACCGCCTTGCCGCCGGGGATGTAGACGCCCGCGCGCGCGACCGGCTGCCAGCGCTGCACGATGCGCGCGCCGTCGCCGATCCGCGTGGTCCGCGCCTCCGGCACCTGAGCGGCCGAGGCCTCGCGCACCCGCACGATGGCCTTCTCGAGAGCGGCGCGCACCTCGGGATCGAGCCCTCCGACGGCCTCGGCGATGTGCGCAGCGGGAACGCGTACCGCGTGGCCCGAGACGCGATCGAACCGGTCGGCCTGCTCGCGAAGCGCCTCCTCGCCCCGCGCGCGGACGTCCGCGACGATCTCGGTCGCGACCGTCGCCGCGTTCTGCAGCGCCTCGGCGGCGCGGGGGACGACGGCCAGGAGCTCGGCCCGCGTGAGCGTGCGGCCGCGGAGATCGATGATGCGCATGCATCGATTATCCCGCGGCCGCCCGCCGTTCCGCGACGGCGGCCTCACGAGGACGACGTCGCGAGCGCTCGGTCAGCCGCGCGTGACGCCCGAGACGTCGTGCAGGAAGCCGACACGGCCGTCGTCGTCGCGCACGACGAACACCTCGCCGCGGTCCTCCAGCACGAGCGCCCACGCGGTCGGGCCGATGCGGAACAGCGGCGCCCCCGTCTCGTCGACGACGTCGCGCTCGACCGGCACGAGCGCCCAGAACGGCTGCTGCGATGCCGCCGCGGGCGCCTCGCCCGGCAGCGAGGCATCCGCCTGCGCCACGAGCCGCGAGAGCTCGTCGGCCCCGCCGTGCGCGGCGTCCTCGGGAGCGGGCTGCTCCGCGTCGGGCTCCGTCACGTCGACGTCGGCGATCTCGTCCTGCTCCGCGTCCGCGGGCGCCGGATCGGCCGGGTCGGCGCCCTCCGCCACGGGGGAGACGGAGAGATACGGGTTGACGGGCGCCGGCGCCTGCTCGTCCGACGGGTCGGCGGGCTGCGGGGACGGAGCCTGCTCCTCCCCCGGGACGACGTAGCCGTACCCGGGCTGCGCGCCCGTCGCTCCCTGAGGCGCGTGCTGCTGCCCGTACGGATAGGGCTGCCCGTAGGGCGCGGGGCCCTGCTGCGACGCGTAGGGGTTCTGCGGGTCGTATCCCGCCTGCGGCGCGCCGTATGCGGGCTGCTGGCCGTAGGCGCCGTACCCGCTCTGCCCGTATCCCTGCCCCTGCTGCGGCCATCCGCTCGAGTACGCCGGTGCGGGCTGCGGCTTGGGGGCGTGGACGACGGGCCGCGGCGCGCGCGCCGCGGGATGCGCCGCGCGCTCCTCGCGTCCTTCGAAGTCCTCCCGGAACGGCGGCACGAAAGGCGCGACGACCGTGAAGAACACGCCGGCGAGCAGGAGCAGCGTCTCGATCCACGGCACCCAGGTGGTGTACCACTCGCCGCCCTGCACGCCCCATGCGAGCTGGCCGACCCATGACACGGCTCCCACCGAGAACGCGACGGACGCGAACTGGTCGATGCCGAGCGAGCCGACGCGCGTGATCGCCGTGGGCGCGAGGCGCCGCAGCAGCACCAGGAACGTGCCCGCCGCCGGCAGGAGCGCGGCGAGGATCCATTCCAGTCCGTTCGCCCAGATCGGGAGGAACGAGAAGCGGTAGACGGAGAAGAACGAGGCCAGCAGCGCCAGGGCGCCGACGATCACGATGATGAGCTCGCGCGGCGTGAACGGCCCGACCCCGCTCTGCGGCTGCCCGCCGGTGCCGGCGTCCTGCCGGGCGGCATCGGGGGCGTGTTGAGGCGTCTGCCCCGGATACTGGTCTGTCACCGTGGTTTCCTTCCGTCGGAGGCGCTGCGGCTCGATCCTACTTCCCGCGGGGCCCTCCCCGACGGGGAACGCTCTCCGTCACGGCCCGGACGAGGACGACCGTCCTCATCCGAGGCACTGCGGGCCGAGCAGCGCCTTGAGGTCTCCGAAGAGCTCCGCCGTGATCGACACCGGGATCGGCACCTCGAACACCTTCGCGGCGCGTCCGCGATGCATCTTCAGCCGAACCTCCGTGTCGCCCGCATGGCGCCGGAGCACGTCGACGAGGTCGTTCGCCACGCGCTCGGTCGCGCGCTGCTCGGGCAGCAGCAGCGTGAGCGGCCCTGACGCCTCCACCCCCCCCACGTCCGGCACGAAGGCGGACTGCGCATGCAGGTTCATCCCGTCGTCGCGCCGCGACACCCGGCCGCGCACCGCGAGCACCGAGTCCTGCTGCAGGATCGGCTGGAACTCCGTGTAGGTCTTGCCCATGAACATGACCGTGACCTCGCCGTCGAAGTCCTCGACGGTGATCATCCCGTAGGGGTTCCCGCTCGACTTCGCCACGCGGTGCTGCGCGCTCGTGACGAGGCCCGCGACGGTCACCTGGTCTCCGTCCTGCAGGTCCTCCGAGGCGAGGAGGTCGCTGATCGTGATCGAGCGGTGCTTGGCCAGCGGCACCTCCAGGCCCGCGAGCGGATGGTCCGAGACGTACAGGCCGAGCATGTCGCGTTCGAAGGCGAGCTTGTCCTTCTTCGTCCACTCCGGCCGCTCCGGGACCTTCTGCACCGCCTCCGGCTCGTCCCAGAGGCTGTCGAAGTCGAAGCCGATCGCTCCCCCGGCGGCGTTGCGCTTGTCGGTCACGGCGGACTCCACCGCCTGCTCGTGGATCTCCACGAGGGCGCGCCTGGTCGACCCCATGGTGTCGAAGGCGCCGGCCTTGATGAGCGACTCCACGGTCC
The DNA here is from genome assembly GCF_032878875.1 of Microbacterium sp. AB. Taxonomy (NCBI): domain Bacteria; kingdom Bacillati; phylum Actinomycetota; class Actinomycetes; order Micrococcales; family Microbacteriaceae; genus Microbacterium; species Microbacterium betulae. Next base: position 2,236,864 of record NZ_CP118157.1, read on the forward strand.
GCTTGTTCGTCACGTGCATCGGCACCCGGCGCAGGAAGTCGTGGAAGTCGGTGTAGGGCCCCTCCGCGCGCGCCGCGACGATCCCGTCCACGACGTTCGTGCCGACGTTGCGGATGGCGCCCAGCCCGAAGCGGATGTCGTCGCCGACGGCCGCGAAGAAGTTGATGGACTCCGAGACGTCCGGCGGGAGCACGTGGATGCCCATGCGACGGCACTCGTTGAGGTACATCGCGAGCTTGTCGCGCGAGTCGCCGACGCTCGTGAGTACGGCGGCCATGTACTCGGCCGGGTAATGGGCCTTCAGATACGCCGTCCAGTACGACACGACGCCGTACGCGGCCGAGTGCGCCTTGTTGAAGGCGTAGTCCGAGAACGGCAGGAGGATGTCCCACAGCGCCTTGATCGCGCCCTCGCCGTAGCCGCGCTCGGTCATGCCGCCCGCGAAGCCCTCGTACTGCTTGTCGAGCTCGGACTTCTTCTTCTTGCCCATCGCCCGGCGCAGGATGTCGGCCTGGCCGAGGCTGAAGCCCGCGACCCTCTGGGCGATCGCCATCACCTGCTCCTGGTAGATGATGAGGCCGTAGGTCGTGTCGAGGATCTCCCGCAGCGGCTCCTCCAGCTCGGGGTGGATCGGCGTGATCTCCTGCTGGCCGTTCTTGCGCAGCGCGTAGTTCGTGTGCGAGTTCGCGCCCATGGGGCCGGGCCGGTACAGGGCGATGACGGCGGAGATGTCCTCGAAGTTGTCGGGCTTCATGAGGCGCAGCAGCGACCGCATCGGCCCGCCGTCGAGCTGGAAGACGCCGAGCGTGTCCCCGCGGGCGAGCAGGTCGTATGCGGCCCTGTCGTCGAGCGGCAGGTGCTCGAGGTCCACCTCCTCGCCGCGGTTGCTGCGGATGTTGTCGAGGGCGTCGGACAGGATCGTGAGGTTGCGCAGCCCCAGGAAGTCCATCTTGATGAGGCCGAGCGACTCGCACGCCGGGTAGTCGAACTGCGTGACGATCTGGCCGTCCTGCTCGCGGCGCATGATCGGGATGATGTCGATGAGCGGCTCGCTCGACATGATGACGCCGGCGGCGTGGACGCCCCACTGGCGCTTCAGTCCCTCGAGCCCCACGGCCCTGTCGAAGACCGTGCGCGCCTCGGGATCCGTCTCGATGACCGAGCGGAACTCGCCCGCCTCCTTGTAGCGAGGATGCTCCGGGTTGAACATGCCGTCGAGCGCCATGTCCTTGCCCATCACCGCCGGCGGCATGGCCTTCGTCAGCTTCTCCCCCATGCTGAAGGGGAAGCCCAGCACACGACCGGCGTCCTTGAGCGCCTGCTTCGACTTGATCGTGCCGTAGGTGACGATCTGCGCGACGCGCTCGGCGCCGTACTTGGCGGTGACGTAGTCGATCACCTCGCCGCGTCGGCGGTCGTCGAAGTCGACGTCGAAGTCGGGCATCGAGACGCGGTCGGGGTTGAGGAAGCGCTCGAAGATGAGGCCGTGCTCGAGCGGGTCGAGGTCGGTGATGCGCATCGCGTACGCGGCCATCGACCCCGCGCCCGAGCCGCGGCCCGGGCCGACGCGGATGCCGTTGTCCTTGGCCCAGTTGATGAAGTCGGCGACGACGAGGAAGTAGCCGGGGAACCCCATCTGGGTGATGATGCCGATCTCGTACTCGGCCTGCTTGCGCGACGCGTCGGGGACGCCGTTCGGGTAGCGGTAGTGCAGCCCCTTCTCGACCTCCTTGACGAACCAGCTCTCCTCGGTCTCGCCGTCCGGCACGGGGAAGCGCGGCATGTAGTTCGCCGCCGTGTTGAACTCGACGTCGCAGCGCTCGGCGATGAGCAGCGTGTTGTCGCACGCGTCGGGGTGGTCGCGGAACAGCTGGCGCATCTCCTGCGCCGTCTTGACGTAGTAGCCGTCGCCGTCGAACTTGAACCGGTTCGGGTCGTCGAGCGTCGAGCCCGACTGCACGCAGAGGAGAGCCGCGTGCGCATCGGCCTCGTGCTGGTGCGTGTAGTGCGAGTCGTTCGTCGCGACGAGCGGGATGCCGAGGTCCTTCGCCAGGCGCAGCAGGTCGCTCATGATGCGCCGCTCGATGGAGAGGCCGTGGTCCATGATCTCGGCGAAGTAGTTCTCCTTGCCGAAGATGTCCTGGAACTCGGCCGCGGCGGCGCGCGCCGCGTCGTACTGCCCGAGACGCAGGCGCGTCTGGATCTCGCCCGAGGGGCATCCCGTCGTCGCGATGAGCCCCTTGCCGTACGTCTGCAGCAGCTCGCGGTCCATGCGGGGCTTGAAGTAGTAGCCCTCCATGCTCGACAGCGAGCTGAGGCGGAAGAGGTTGTGCATGCCCTGGGTCGTCTCGCTGAACAGGGTCATGTGCGTGTACGCGCCCGCGCCCGACACGTCGTCGCTCTTCTGGTCGGGAGACCCCCACTGCACGCGCGACTTGTCGCTGCGGTGGGTTCCCGGGGTGACATACGCCTCGAGGCCGATGATGGGCTTCACGCCCGCTGCCTTGGCGGACCTGTAGAACTCGTACGCGGCGAAGGTGTTGCCGTGGTCGGTCACCGCGATCGCCGGCATGCCGTAGTCGGCGGCGGCCTTCGTCATGGCGCCGAGCTTCGCCGCTCCGTCGAGCATCGAGTACTCGCTGTGCACGTGCAGGTGGACGAAGGAGTCAGACGCCATGCGTCGAGTCTACGGTCGGCCCCCGACGCGGAGCCGCCGCGTGTCGGGCGCGCCCGCCATCCGTCCCCGCGAGCGGCCTTCCTCACGGCGAGAATGCGTGCGCCGGCGGGATCCCCGCGGCGGCGATGGATTGTCGCCGCTCGCGTGGAGCCTCGCTGGCGGCCGGATGCGGGCGGGCGAGGACGGGTGAGGACGGGGTCAGGCGCTGCGCAGGATGGCGAGGGCGTGAGCGAGGTCATCGGGATACGCGGACGTGAATCTGACCCGCTCCCCCGTCGCCGGATGGGAGAACGCGAGCTCGTGGGCATGCAGCCACTGACGCGTCAGCCCGAGCCGCGCGGACAGCGTCGGGTCCGCGCCGTACAGCGGATCGCCGACGCACGGATGCCGGTGCGCCGCCATGTGCACGCGGATCTGATGCGTGCGCCCCGTCTCGAGGTGGATCTCCAGCAGCGAGGCCCCGGGGAACGCCTCGATCGTCTCGTAATGGGTGACCGAGTCCTTGCCGTCCGGCGTGACGGCGAACTTCCACGAATGGCTCGGATGACGCCCGATGGGCGCGTCGATCGTGCCGGAGAGAGGATCCGGATGCCCCTGGACCACCGCGTGATAGACCTTGTCGACGGTGCGCTCCTTGAACGCGCGCTTGAGCAGCGTGTACGCCTGCTCCGTCTTCGCGACGACCATGAGGCCGCTCGTCCCGACGTCGAGCCGATGGACGATGCCCTGCCGCTCTGCGGCCCCGCTCGTCGCGACGCGCACCCCCGCCGCAAGGAGCGCGCCGAGCACGGTCGGGCCCTCCCATCCGACGGAGGGATGCGCAGCCACGCCGGTCGGCTTGTCCACCACCACGATGTCGTCGTCCTGGAAGACGATCCCGAGATCCGGGACCTCCACGGCCACGACGCGCGGCTCCTCCTTCGGCTGCCACTCGACGTCCAGCCAGGAGCCGGCGATCACGCGATCGGACTTGCCCGCGGGCGCGCCGTCGAGGTGCACGCCTCCAGCCTCGGCGACCTCCGCGGCGAACGTCCGCGAGAACCCCAGCAGCTTCGCGAGGGCCGCGTCGACGCGCGTGCCGTCGAGGCCCTCCGGGATCGGGAGACGACGCGCCTGCGTCATCCGCGGCGCTCCGCGTCGCCGCCGTCGATCTCGGGAACGGCCGGCGCCGCATCGTCGCGAGTCACAGCCTCCGCCGCTGCGGCGCGGCTCTCGTCGTCGCGGACGTCCGAGGCCGCAAGGGCGACGGGATCGTCGGCACGCGCCGGGTCGTCGGCGACCGCCGCGCGCTCCTCGGCTGCAGCCGCCCGGGCGTGGTCCCTCTCCCGCGTGCCGTCGAACCGGATGCCCCGCAGTGTGAGGAGGGCGACGGAGATCATCATCGTCACGATGAAGACGTCCGCGACGTTGTAGATCGCGGGGGTCGTCCAGAACCACATCCATGGCGTCAGGATGAAGTCGACGACGTGCCCGACGGCGAAACCCGGCTCGCGGAAGAGCCGGTCGGTGAGATTGCCCAGCACTCCGCCGAGGAGGAGTCCGAGCACGATCGCCCAGGTCCACGAGCGCACCCTCGTGATCGCGATCCAGACGATGGCGACGGCGACGATCGCCATCGCGATCGTGAAGACCCAGGTGACGTCCTCGCCGAGGGAGAACGCCGCACCGGGGTTGTACACGAGGTACCACTGGAGGGCGTCGCCGAGCACCGGGACGCTCTCCCGCTCGGTCAGGCCGCCGATCGCCAGCTGCTTGGAGAACTGATCGGCGGCCAGCACCAGGACCGCGAGGACCGCGATCGTGGTGCCGGCCGCCGCCGCACGAAGAGGGGCTCGGCCCGACAAGGCCGGGCTTTACAGACCGATGGCCGAGACGGGCGTCGAGCCCGCGCCCGTGTTCGACGCGTCGAGGTCCTTCAGCTTGGTCTCGAAGTAGCTGCGCAGCTGCTGACGGTAGTCGCGCTCGAACTGGCGGAGCTCCGTGATGCGTCCCTCGAGCGTCTTGCGCTCGCTGTCGAGCTTCGCGGTGATCTCGCGCTGCTTGGCCTCGGCCTCGGCCACGATCTGGCCGGCCTGCGACTTCGCCTCGAAGACGATCTGCTCGGCGTGGGCCTGGCCCTCGGCGATGTGCTCGTCGTGCAGGCGCTGCGCGCGCTCGATGATGCTCGCGGCGCTGGTCGCGGTGGTCGACACGCCCGAAGCGGCGGCGGGGGCAGGCTGCTCGACGACGGGGGCGGGCTCCTCGACGGGCGCGGGCTCCGTCGCGGGAGCGGCCTCGACGGCCGGAGCGGCCTCGCCGGACTCGTACTTCGCGAGCTGCGACTTCAGCTGCTCGTTCTCCTCGATGGTCTTACGCCACTCGACGACGATCTCATCCAGGAAGTCGTCGACCTCGTCCGGGTCGAACCCCTCCTTGAACCGGACGTGCTGGAACTGCTTGGTGACGACGTCATCCGGGGTCAATGCCATGGTGTTGGCTCCTCTTTCGATGAGTACTCGGTCGGCGGTCGGGAACGAGCCCTGGCACCAGTCCGTGGTTGACAGCATAACCGCCGCCCCCGGACGTTGCCGATCCGGGGGCGGCGCGTGACGCTAAAGGTAGGAGAGCGTTCGGGTGACGGAGAGCAGGATGAAGCACAGCAGCATCGTCAACGCGAACGCGAAGTCGATCGCGATCCCGCCCACCCGCAACGGCGGGATGACCTTCCGGAACGCCTTGATCGGCGGGTCCGTGAGCGTGTACGCGATCTCGGCGAGGACGAGAACGGCCCCCTGCGGACGCCATTCCCGGTTGAACAGGGGGATGTAGTCGAGGATGAGCCGCCCGAAGAGCACGAAGATGTACAGCAGGAGGGCGAAGTTCAGAATCGACCCGACGAGTCCGATGATGCTCACGACGTACGATTCTGCCCCATCCCGGCGTGCGGTCGGGTCACGACTGCGCGAAGGGCGCCGACTCGATGTCGGCGTGGGCGATCCCGCCGTCCCCGGAGATGGCGATGTTCTCCGGCGAGAGCAGGAACACCTTGCTCGTCACGCGCTCGATACGTCCGTACAGGCCCAGCGAGAGACCGCTCGCGAAGTCGACGAGGCGGCGCGCGTCGGCGTCGCTCATCTGCGAGAGGTTGATGATCACGGGGATGCCGTCGCGGAAGTGCTCGGCGATCGTCTGCGCGTCGCGGTACTGCTTGGGGTGCACCGTGACGATCTCGTTGACCGCCCCGGATGCCGGCTGGCGCACCACGGAGGGTCGGCGCAGCGGCGTCACCGGTGCGGGAGCGGCGTCTTCGATGAGATTCTCCTCTCGATGCGCGCGCTCCTCGCGCAGCGCCCGCTCCTCGCGGTGCGCGCGAGGCTGCGTCGCTGCCTCTTCCTCGTACTCTTCCTCGTCGGCGAGGCCGAGGTAGACCATCGTCTTCTTGAGCGGGTTCGCCATGGCGTCCTCCGTTGTCTTCGCGTCTTGTCTGAGGCTAACCCCGCGCTGGACGCGGGCCGGTGATTGCGGTTCCGATCCGCAGGTGTGTCGCGCCGCAGGCGATGGCCTCGACGAGGTCCGCCGACATGCCGGCGGAGATCCAGGTGGCGGCGGGCTCGACCGCGCGGACGAGCCCGGAGTATCCCGCGAGCCGCTCGAAGGCGGAGGCCGGGGCCTCGTCGAGCGGCGCGACGGCCATCACCCCGCGCAGAGCGAGGCTCGGCGCGGACGCGACCCGCTCGGCGAGGGCGGAGAGGCCTCGGGGATCGACGCCGCCGCGTGCGGGGTCGTCGGTGAGGTTCACCTGCACGAGCACGTCGAGCGGAGCGTCCCCCGGCGCCGCGGCCGCGTCCAGCGCCTCCACGAGCCGGTCGCGGTCGACCGAGTGGACGGCGGCTGCGCACCGGCGCACCGATCGCGCCTTCTTCGTCTGCAGCTGCCCGATGAAGTGCCACCGCAGCCCTTCGAGGCCGGAGAGCTCCTCCGCCTTCGACGCCAGCTCCTGCTGCCGGCTCTCGCCGACGTCCCCGACGCCGAGGCCGTGGAGCTCTCGGACGAGGGACGAGGGATGGAACTTCGTCACGACGATCCGGGTGATCTCCCCCGCCTCCCGCCCGGCCGAGCGCGCCGCGTCGGCGATCCGCGCGTCGACATCCGCCAGACGCGCGACCAGGTCGGACACGACTACTTGAGGAAGTCGGGGATGTCGAGGTCGTCCTCGCCGAACGCCGAGTCGAAGCCGCTCGAGTCGGGCAGCACGGGGCCGGCCGCCGCGACGGGCACCGACTCACGCTCCGGCTTCGCCGCCCCGTCCGACTCCGCGGGCTTCCGAGCGTCGCCGGACACCCCCGCGACGGGCGGCGACGTGGGCTTCTGCGGCTCGGCGCGGCCGCTGAAGGCCGGCACCTCCACGCGCGACTGGGGCTCTCCGCCGTCGAACCCGGCGGCGATGACCGTCACGCGCACCTCGTCGCCGAGCGTGTCGTCGATGACCGTTCCGAAGATGATGTTCGCCTCGGGATGCGCGGCCTCCTTGACGAGCTGCGCGGCGTCGTTGATCTCGAAGATGCCGAGGTTCGACCCGCCCTGCACCGACAGCAGGACGCCGTGCGCGCCCTCGATCGACGCCTCCAGCAGGGGCGACTCGACCGCGAGCTCGGCGGCCTTGATGGCGCGGTCGGCGCCGCGGGCGGAGCCGATGCCCATGAGGGCGGAGCCCGCGCCCTGCATGACCGACTTGACGTCGGCGAAGTCGAGGTTGATGAGCCCGGGGGTCGTGATGAGGTCGGTGATGCCCTGCACGCCGGCGAGGAGCACCTGGTCGGCGGTCGCGAACGCCTCGACCATCGAGATCCCCCGGTCGCTGATCTCGAGGAGACGATCGTTCGGCACGACGATGAGCGTGTCCACCTCCTCCTTCAACGAGGCCACGCCGATCTCGGCCTGGTTCTGGCGCCGACGCCCCTCGAACGAGAACGGCTTCGTCACGACGCCGATGGTGAGCGCGCCGATCGACTTCGCGATGCGCGCGACGACGGGGGCCCCGCCGGTGCCCGTCCCGCCTCCCTCGCCCGCGGTCACGAAGACCATGTCGGCGCCCGCGAGCGCCTGCTCGATCTCCTCCGCGTGGTCCTCCGCCGCGCGGCGGCCGACCTCCGGGTCGGCGCCTGCGCCAAGCCCGCGCGTGAGCTCGCGTCCGACGTCGAGCTTCACGTCCGCGTCGCTCATGAGAAGCGCCTGCGCATCGGTGTTCACCGCGATGAACTCGACGCCGCGAAGCCCGAGCTCGATCATGCGGTTCACCGCGTTGACGCCACCGCCGCCGACGCCGACGACCTTGATCACGGCGAGGTAGTTCTGGTTCTGGCTCATGCCGGCCTCCGTATCGACCCCAAGCTTCACCGGGACGTCAACCTTCACGTTCAAGTAGAGGGTTAAAGTATTGCCCGGTATGTATTTCTTCCTTGCTCGACGCTACGTGCCGCACGCCCGCTGGCGCGGGAATGCGGGCGGGCGTGTCGGCAGAAAAAGCCGGGATCCGCGACGGATGCCGCCTCAGCGGACGATGAGGGTGCCGGGCGCGGAGACGTCGTAGACGGTCACTCCCTCCGGGAGGCTCGCCTCCATCGCGCTCTGCAGGACGACGGTCTTCTCCGCCGAGTCGTCGACGCTCCCCCAGACGACCTGCGGCCCGCCGTCGCCGAGCGTCAGCGTGACGTCCTCCGTCGTCGTCGCCGAGGCCGCCGTCACCTGGGCCCGCAGGTCGTCGGGGAGCGAGCGCAGCACCTGGCCCACGGCCAGGAACGCATCCGACCCCGCGCCGTCGGGCGTGGAGACGAGCGGCAGGCCCGCCGGGCGCTCTCCCGCCGTCGCCAGCGCGACGCCCGCGGCGTCGACGGTCGTGAACCCCGCCTCCGACTCGATCACGCCCACCGGGGTCCGCTCGACCACGCGGACGACGAGGTCGTGCGGAGGGTTCGCCTCCAGCGTGTAGGTCTCGATGAGCGGGAAGCCCAGGAGCGCGGCCCTGACCGCGCTGTGGTCGACGAGCGGGAGCGGCGTTCCCACCTGATCGGAGAGCGCGGCCTCGACCGCGGCGGCGTCGAGCTGCTCCGCTCCCTCGACGGTGATCTCCTCGACGGCGAACAGCGGGCTGTACGCCGCCCCCGCGCTCCCGGCGACGAGGAGCAGCAGCGCGCCGATCGCGACCGTCCAGATCAGACGGCGCCGTCGGGAGCGCGCCGTGAACCGGCGCATCTCCGCCCGCATCGCCCTGCGGCGCGCCCGTGTCGCCCGCCACACCGCACGCCATCCCCCGGCCCGGCTCCCGTCGTCCGGGTCGGCGGCGTCGCCCTCCGGCCGGAGCGTCACGATCGGCGCGGTCTCGGACGACTCGTCGCCGCGCTGCGCTTCGCGCGTCTCGGCGTCGATGCCGAGACGCTTCATCGTGGCCCGCCGCCGGGAGAGGATGCGTTCCTCGTCCTCGGCGGACGACGTCGCCTCCCGGCCGGTCGAGGAGGGGGGAAGAGGCCCCGGCCGCCGCATGCCGATCTCCTAGACCGCCTGGCCGGCGACGTCGTCCGTGCGCTCGAGGGCGCCGAGCACCTGCGGGATGATCCGGTAGACGTCTCCGCAGCCGAGCGTGACGACGTAGTCGCCCTCTCGGGCGATCGAGGCCGTATAGTCGGCCGCCTCCTGCCAGTCGGAGACGAAGCGCACGCGGGACGCGTCGTCGAACGCCGCGCTGACGAGCTCGCCCGTGACGCCGGGGATCGGGTCCTCGCGGGCGCCGTAGACGTCGAGCACGACCGTGTGGTCGGCGAGCCCTTCGAGGACCCTCGCGAACTCGCCCGCCATGAGCCTCGTGCGCGAGTAGGTGTGCGGCTGGTGGAGGGCGATGATGCGTCCCTCCCCCACGACCGTTCGTGCGGCGGCGAGCGCCGCGGCGACCTCGGTGGGGTGATGGGCGTAGTCGTCGAAGACGCTCACCCCGCGCTCGACCCCGTGCAGCTCGAAGCGGCGCACGGTGCCCCCGAACGTCTCGACGGCGCGCAGCGCGGGCTCGAGATCGTAGCCGAGCGTCAGGAGGACCGAGACGGCGCCCGCCGCGTTGACCGCGTTGTGGCGCCCCGGCACGGCGAGCCGGCCGGAGGCGCGCTCGCCCCGGTGGACGAGCGTGAAGGCGACGGGTCCGTCCGTGACGATGTCGACCACGCGCACGTCGGCGTCCTCCGCCTCGCCGAAGGTGACGACCCCCCCGTGCGAGACCCGGGCCGCGACGCGCCGCGCGCCGGGGTCGTCCGAGGAGATGACGACCGCCTCGCGCGCCTCGTCCGCGAAGCGCACGAACGCGTCGTCGAACGCCTCGTGCGAGCCGTAGTGGTCGAGATGGTCGGCGTCGACGTTCGTGATGAGGGCGACCGAGGTGTCGTACAGCAGGAAGGTGCCATCCGACTCGTCGGCCTCGATGACGAAGAGCTCGTCGGAGCCGACCCCGCTCGACGCCCCGACCTGCTGGATGACTCCGCCGTTCACGTAGCTCGGATCTGCGCCGAGCGCGCGCAGGGCCGTGACGACCATGCCCGTCGACGTCGTCTTGCCGTGGGCGCCCGCCACCGACACGAGCCGGCGTCCGCGGATGAGGTGGTGCAGCGCCTGAGACCGGTGGATGACGGCGAGACCCCGCTCCTTCGCGGCGAGGTACTCGGGGTTCTCCGGCCAGATCGCCCCCGTGTAGACGACGGTGTCGACGTCGCCGACGTTGGCGGCGTCGTGCCCGATGCGCACGGTCGCGCCGAGCGCCTCGAGGTCACGGGTGTTCTGGCTCTCGGCGCGGTCGGACCCCGACACGGGGATCCCCGCGGCGAGGAACATGCGGGCGAGGCCGGAGACGCCCGAGCCGCCGATGCCGATGAAGTGCACGGCGCCGATGCGCTCGGGGACGGGGGCTGTGAGGTCGGGCTTGATCATGACCCGTCGAGTCTAAGCGGCCGCTCCCGCATCGGGCCCGTGGCGCGCGGAGGCACGGTCCACGTCGGGCGAAGGCGTGGTGCCCCGGTGCGGCGCCGGTGTCTCAGGCCCCCAGGGCCCGGTCGAGGTGCGCGATGACGTTCTCGGTGCCGCGGCGCGTTCCGACGCCGGCGGCGGCCCGCGCCATCCGCGCGATGCGATCGCGATGCCGCAGCAGGGGCAGGACGTCGGTGCGCACCTTCTCCGCCGTGAACGCCGCGTCGTCGACGACGGCCGCGGCGCCGGCGGCCACGGCCGATGCCGCGTTCAGGCGCTGCTCGCCGTTGCCGACGGGGTACGGCACGTAGACGGCGGGGATGCCGAGCGCGCTGACCTCGCTCACGGTCGACGCCCCCGACCTCGACACGATGAGGTCGGCCACCGCGAAGGCGAGGTCCATCCGGTCGATGTACCGGCGCACGGCGTACCCGGCGACGCCCGGGTCGGCCAGGTCGGACCTCTCCCCCGTGATGTGCAGCAGCTGCCACCCGGCGTCCAGGACCTCCTGCCACGAGCCGCCGATCGCGTCGTTGAGGCGCCGCGCCCCGAGCGATCCGCCGAAGACGAGGAGCGTCGGCCTCTCGGGATCGAGCCCGAAGTGCTCCGCCGCCGCGGGGCGCGTCGCGGCACGGTCGAGGTCCACGATCTCGGGGCGCAGGGGCATCCCCACGACCTCTCCCCGCTTCAAGGGCGTCCCGTCGAACGCGACGCCGACGGACGCCGCCCTGCGCGCTCCGAGCACGTTCGCGAGCCCCGGGCGGGCGTTGGCCTCGTGCACGACGAACGGCACGCCCTCCCTGCGTGCGGCGACGTAGGCGGGAGCCGCCGCGTAGCCGCCGACGCCCAGCACGACGTCGACGCCGCGCTCGCGGATGTCGCGCCGGACATCGCCGACGGCCTTGCGCCACTTCGCGGGGAAGCGCAGGGCGTATCCGTCCGGACGACGGGGGAACGGCACCTTGTCGACGACGAGCAGCTCGTATCCGCGCTCGGGGACGAGTCTCGACTCCAGTCCCTCGCGGGTCCCCAGCACGAGGATCTCGTCCGCGGCGTCCCGGGCCCGCAGCCCGTCGGCCACCGCGAGCAGGGGGTTCACGTGTCCGGCGGTGCCGCCGCCGGCGAGGAGGTATGTCGTCACCCCTCGATCCTCGCACGGGGGTCGTGGCCGCGCCGGACTCGAAGGCGGCCCGTCAGGCCGCCGCGCGCCGCCGCGACGGACGATCCGGCGCGTCCGGCAGCGTGCGCGCGCACGCGAGCAGCACCCCGCACGCGAGCAGCACCGCGATGAGCGAGGACCCTCCGGAGGAGAGGAAGGGCAGCGGCACCCCCAGCGCCGGGAAGACGCGCAGGACCACGCCGATGTTGATGAGCGCCTGCCCGATGATCCACACGCCGATGCCGCCGGCCACGACGCGCACGAAGAGGTCGTGCGCGCGGCCCACGATCCGGAACGCCCCGATCGCGAAGACGACGAAGAGCGCGAGCACGGCCAGGCAGCCGAGCAGCCCCAGCTCCTCCCCGACGATCGCGAAGATGTAGTCGTCGGCGGCCGCGGGCAGCCAGTCGTACTTCTCCTTCGAGTTGCCCAGGCCCAGGCCCAGGAGACCTCCGCTCGCGAGACCCCAGATCCCGTGCAGCGGCTGGTAGCACTCGTCGAGGTACGCGTCGAGACAGCTCTGATCGAACACGCTCATGATGCGCGTCATGCGGTTCGGGCTCGCGACCGCGAACGCGACGACGGCGGCCGCCGCCAGGAGCACCGGCGGGATGAAGTAGCGCAGCTTCACCCCGGAGAAGAAGAGCGCCCCCAGCACGAGCAGCGCCATGACCATGACGGTGCCGAGATCGCGACCCGCCATGACGGTGCCGATCGCGACCAGCGCCACGGGGGCGAGCGGGACGGCCACGTGCTTCCACCGCCCCAGCACGGCGCGCTTTCGGTCGAGCATGAAGCCGCACCACACGGCCAGGCCCAGCTTGATGAACTCGGACGGCTGAACGGTCATGAAACCGAAGTCGATCCAGTTCAGGTTCCCGCCGACATCGAGCCCGAGCGGCGTGAAGACGAGCAGCTGCAGGAGGATCGCGCCGATGAGCACGGGCCAGGCGAGGCGCTTCAGCCAGCTCATCGAGAACCTGCTGACGACGAACATGAGCGGGACGCCCACGGCCGCGAAGATCGCGTGCCGCAGCCCGTCGTTGTACGGGTTGTTCGCCGCCTGCATGGAGCTGACGGCCGTGGCCGAGATCACCATCATGATCCCGAAGATCGTCAGGAGGAGCGCGGCGGAGGCGATGAGGAGGAACTCAACGGGGACGGGCGTGAAGGCCTTGCCGAGTGAGACGCGCGCCGACAGCAGTCTGCGTTCGTCGTCAGCCGTGGCCGGGGCCGTGGTCGTGCGAGCCATCTCCGCTCCCCTCCCCGATCCGTCTCCTCACCGCGGCGGCGAATCGGTCGCCGCGGTCGCCATAGCTCCGGAACTGGTCGAACGAGGCCGCGGCCGGCGCCAGCAGCACCGTGTCGCCGGCGACGGCGACGGCCGAGGCGAGATCGACGACCCGCGCCATGACGTCTTCAGTGTCGGCGTCGTCGACCTCGAACACCGGAACCCCCGGCGCGTGTCGCGCGAACGCATCGACCACCGGCGCGCGGTCGACGCCGATCACGATCGCGGCGCGGAGGCCGCGGCCACGGTCCGAGACGAGCCCCGAGACGTCCACGCCCTTGAGCAGGCCCCCCACGATCCAGACCGCCCCGGGGTACGCCGCGAGCGACGACGCGGCCGCATGCGGGTTCGTCGCCTTGGAGTCGTCGATCCACGTCACCCCGGCGTCCGAGGCGACGACCTCGATCCGGTGCGGATCGAGCCGGAAGCCCTGCAGGGCCCTGCCGACGGCCACGGGCGCCACGTCGAGGGAGCGGGCCAGCGCCGCCGCCGCGAGGATGTTCGCGACGATGTGGGGCGCGGCGAGCCCGCGCGCCGCGAGGTCCGCCACCGTCGCGAGCTCGAGCGCCGCCGTGCGCCGTTCGTCGAGGAACGCCCTGTCGACGAGGATGCCGTCGACGACGCCGAGGTCGCTCGGGCCCGGGACGCCGAGGTCGAAGCCGACGGCGCGCGCGCCCTCGACGACGTCCGCGTCCTCGACCATCCGCCTCGTCGACTCGTCGGCCTTGTTGTAGACGCACGCGGCCTTCGTGCCGCGGTAGACGACCGCCTTCGCATCGCGGTACGCGTCGAACGAGCCGTGCCACTCGAGATGGTCGTCCGCGAGGTTGAGGCAGACCGCGGCGTGCGGGCTCGGCGACCCGGGGCCGTCGTTCAGCCCGAGATACCAGAGCTGATGGCTCGAGAGCTCCAGGACGAGCACGTCGAAGCCGGCCGGATCGCGCACCGCGTCGAGCACGGGGACGCCGATGTTGCCGCACGGCGCCGCACGCAGCCCGCCTTCGACGAGCATCGTCGCAGCCAGTCGCGTGGTCGTGGTCTTGCCGTTCGTCCCCGTGACGAGCACCCATTCGGCGGGCGTGCCGTCGGGCCGGAGCACCTTGTCGCGCACGCGCCACGCGAGCTCGATGTCCCCCCACAGCGGGACGTCGGCGTCCCGCGCCCAGCGGACGACGGGATGCGAGGGGGGGAAGCCGGGCGAGGCGACGACGACGTCGGGCGCGAAGTCGACGAGCTCTCCGGGCACGGCGTCGAGCGAGCCCTCCCAGAGGCGGGCGCCCACGATCGGCACGAGCCGCGCGTACTCCTCCGTCGAGGACTCGGTGACGACGAGCACCTCGGCGCCGAGCTCGGCGAGCGTGTCGGCCACGGAGAAGCCGGTGACGGACAGCCCCAGCACGGCGACGCGCAGGCCCTTCCAGTCGGCGTTCCAGCTCGTGAGGGAGTCGAGCCGCGAGGCGGCGTCCTGCGCGTCGGTCATACCCGGGAGAGCCATTCGACGTAGAAGAGCCCCACGCCGCTCACGGCGAGGAGGCCCGCGATGAGCCAGAAGCGCACGACGATCGTGACCTCGGGCCATCCGCGCAGCTCGAAGTGATGATGGAGCGGGCTCATGAGGAAGAGCCGCTTGCCCTTCGTCGCCTTGAAGTACAGGCGCTGGAGGATGACCGATCCCGACGACATGATGAACAGTCCCGCGATGAGAACGCCGAGCATCTCGGTGCGGGTGAGGATGGCGAGGGCGGCCACGACGCCGCCGATCGCCATCGAGCCGACGTCGCCCATGAAGACCTTGGCCTTGGGGGCGTTCCACCACAGGAAGCCGATGAGCGAGCCGACGAAGGCGGCGGCCACGATCGCGATGTCGAGCGGATCCCGCGCGGCGTAGCACGCCTGCTGGTAGTCCTCGGCGAGGCGGACGCCCGTGCAGGTCTGGTTGAACTGCCAGAACGCGATGAGGCTGTAGGCGCCCACGACGAAGACCCCGGCGCCGGCCGCGAGGCCGTCGAGCCCGTCCGTGAGGTTGACGCTGTTCGAGAACCCCACCCCCAGCAGCGACAGCCAGGCGAGGTAGAGGATCCATCCCAGCACGGGCCCGAGCGCCATGAACCCGAGGACGTTGATGTCGCGGAAGAACGAGATGAACGGGCTGCCGGGAGTCTGGCCGTACACGTCGGCGAAGTTCAGCGCGACGATCCCGAACGGGATGACCACGAGGATCTGGCCGGCGATCTTCTTCCAGCCGGACAGGCCCGCGTAGTGCTGCGTCCGCACCTTCAGGAAGTCGTCGATGAATCCCACGGCGCCGAACCCGACCATCATCCACAGCACGAGCCATCCCGACGCCGTCGGCGGGTTGTAGCCCGTGTAGGCGCCGATGAGGTAGCCCACGATCGTTCCGACGATGAAGACGACGCCGCCCATCGTCGGCGTTCCGCGCTTGAGCTCGTGCTTCGGCGCGTTGAAGTTCTCGCCGTCGGTGCGGATGACCTGGCCCCAGCCCCAGCGGCGGAAGGCCCGGATGAAGAGCGGGGTCAGGAAGAGCGTGAACGCGAGTGAGATCGCGGCGGCCGTCAGGAGTGATCTCACGAGAACGATTCTCCCAGACGATCGCCGAGGAACCTGAGTCCCGCCGAGTTCGACGACTTCACGAGCACGCGGTCGCCGTCCCGCAGCTCGCCGAGGAGGTACTCGTACGCCTCGTCGGCGTCGGCGAAGAACACGGCCTCGTCGCTCCAGGAGCCCTCCGCGACCGCTGCGAGGAAGAGCGCACGGGCCTCCTGCCCGACCACGACGATGCGCGGGATGCGCAGGCGCACCGCCAGCAGCCCGATCTTGTCGTGCTCCTCGACGGCGTACTCGCCCAGCTCGCTCATGGCGCCGAGCACGGCGACCATCCGCTCGTCCGGTCCCGTGATCTGCGCGAGCGTCCGCAGCGCGGCCTGCATCGAGTCGGGGCTCGCGTTGTAGGCGTCGTTGATGATGCGGACGCGCTCGGATCCGAGGACCTGCATCCGCCACCGCTCGGCGAGCGACACCGTCTCGAGGCGCGCCACGGCGTCGGCGAGCGGCACTCCGAGCGCGACCGCCGCGGTCGCCGCCGCGAGGGCGTTCTTGACGTGGTGGGCGCCGAGCACCTGGAGGTGGAGCGGAAGGGACTGCTCCCCCGCCGTGACGACGGCGTCCGTCCCCGCGGCCGTCACGCTCAGCCCGTCCGCGCGCACGTCGGCCGTCCCGCCCTCGCCGAACCACCGGATGTCCAGCCCCCGGGCCTCGGCGATCGGCGCCATGCCCGCGACACGGGGGTCGTCGGCGTTGAGCACGACCGTTCCGCCGTCGCGGACGGCCGACACGAGCTCGGACTTCGCCCTCACGGTCGCGTCGATCCCGCCGAAGCCGCCCGCGTGCGCCATCCCGACCATGAGCACGACGCCCACGTCGGGGCTGACCAGTCCCGCGAGACGGGCGATCTGCCCCGGCGCGTCGGCTCCGAACTCGCAGACGAGGTACCGGGTGTCGTGCGTGACGCGCAGCATCGTCAGCGGCGCGCCCACGGCGTTGTTGAACGAGCCGACGGGCGCGACGGTCTCGCCCTCCTCTCGCAGGATCGCGGCGAGCATGTTCTTCGTCGTCGTCTTGCCGTTCGAGCCCGTGATGCCGACGATCCGCAGGCGCCCGGACGCGCGCACGCGCGACACCGCCTCGCGCGCGAGCTCGCCGAGCGCGACGACGACGTCGGGCACGACGATCTGCGTGACGGGCTCGTCGACGACGCGCTCGACGAGGGCGAGCACCGCGCCCTGATCGACGGCCTTGCCCACGAACAGGTGCCCGTCCGTCACCTCGCCCGGCTTCGCGACGAAGACGCCGCCGGGCCCGATGCCGCGGGAGTCGGTGTCGACGACGCCCTCGACGGTCGTCTCAGGGGTGTCGGGACCGTGCAGATGCAGCTTCCCGCCGACGGCGGCCGTGATCTCGGCCAAGGACAAAGCGATCATGAAAGGGGATCCTCCGCGCGCTGCGCGTCACTCGGCGAACTTGGGAAGCGGCTCTTCTGTCGTCTCCGACGGCATCACGCGGTAGTTCTTCAGCACCTGCGTCATCGCCTTCTGCAGGGCGGGAGCCGTGGCCGCAGACGATGTTACCCGCGTGGGCTCGTCGAGCGTGACCATGACGACGTACTGCGGGTCGTCCGCGGGCACCACTCCGAGGATGCTCGTGTAGTAGACCCCGGCCTTGTACCCGCCGCCCGCCGCGGGCTTCTGCGCCGTTCCGGTCTTCGTGGCGATCCGGTAGCCGTCGACGGCGACCTGGTCGGCGAGCGTGCCCTGCGTGGCGACGTTCTCGAGCAGCTGGATGGTCGTGTCGGCGGCCTCCTCTCCCACGACGCGGACGGGATCGCTCAGCTCGGGCTCGATCACCGTGCCGTCCGCCGCGGTGCACGACTCCACGAGGTGCAGCGGCTCGCGGACGCCTCCGTTCGCGAGCGTCTGATAGGCGTTGACGACCTGAGGCATCGTCGTCGTGAAGGCCTGGCCGAACGTCGTGGCATAGTGCGTCTGGTTGTCCCACTGGTCGACGGGGATGAGGTAGCCGGACTCCTCGCCGGGGAAGCCGATGTCGGTCGCCGTGCCGACGCCGAACCTCTCGAGGTACTCCGCGCGCGTCTCGTCGGGCACGAGCTCCCCGAACTTCGACAGCGCGACGTTGGACGAGTCGATGAGCGCACCGGTGAGCGTGTAGTCGTACGCCGGGTGGGCGAACGAGTCGCCCACGCTCGCGCCGTTGGGGAACGTCTCGTTGCTCGATGCGGTCACGGAGCTCTCCGGAGTGACGGCGCCCTGGTCGAGCAGCGTCGCCGCCGTGATCGCCTTGAACGTCGAGCCGGGCTCGAACGTCGTCGAGAAGATCCGGGAGCCGCGATCGTCCTCGTCGCTCGCGGAGGGGTCGTTGGGGTCGACGGTGGGGTACTCCGCGGCGGCGCGGACGGCCCCTGTGGCGACCTCCACGACCATGACCGCTCCGGCCTGGGCCTTCTGGTTCGCCACCTCCTCGGCGATCATCTGCTGCATGTACCACTGGAGGTCGGCGTCGAGCGTCAGCTGCAGCGTGCCGCCGTCGACGGCCGGCTCGGTCGTCTCCGTGCCGGGGATGATGAGCCCGTCGGACCCCTGCTGGTAGCTGAGCGAGCCGTCCTCCGCCTGCAGGCACGAGTCGTCGGCCGCCTCGAGGCCCGCGAGCGGCTCGCCGTCCGTGTCGACGAACCCGAGGAGGTTCCCGGCGACCGCGCCGTACGGATAGGCGCGCGACTGCAGCGGCTCGAACGAGAGGTACGGAAGGCCCAGGGCGAGCAGGTCGCGGTACTGCTGGGTCGAGAGGTCGCGCGACAGCACGGCGTAGCGGCTCTCGGGATCGTCGGCGAGGGCGTCCGCGACGATCGCGCGCACCTCGTCTCCGCTCCGGCCGACGATCGCCCCGATGTCCTCGGACGACTCCTCCCAGGTCACGGTGCGCTTCTCGCCGTCGTCGTCCGTGTGCTCGATGTCCGTCACGAGCTTCGGGTCGAACTGCGCGCTGTAGCGCACGGTGCTGCTCGCGAGCACGGTGCCGTTCGTGTCCGTGACGGATCCGCGCGTGCCGTAGAGCGTCTGCGTCGACGTGAGACCGCTGTAGGCGGCTCGGTTGTCGAGGTGCTCCTGCGCGTTGACCACCTGGATGTCGACGAGCCTCACCGCGAAGCCGGCCACGATCACCACGACGGCGGCGCCCGCCACGGCCGTGCGGCGTCTGGCGCTTCGACGGGTCTTCGCGTGCATCTGGCCCCCTGGTGGTGTCGCCGTGTCGGGTGGATGGTGCCGGTGGTCAGTGCGTGGCGGGGCTCGGCAGCCCGTCGGTGATCGCCGGCGGCAGCTGCGGCTCGACCGGCTCCTCCTCCACGGCGTCCTCCCCCTGCGTGCCGGAGGCCTCCTCGCCCGACACGGCCTCATCCGAGGGTGCCTCATCCGCCGCGTCCTCCGCGGAGGACGCCTGCGTGTCGGCGAGGAAGGCGTTGCCGACCGCCGATCGCGATCCGGCGTCGACGGTCGACGCGTCCCCCGCCGCCTGGCCGCCGCCGACGACGGCGCCGTCGCTCAGGCGCAGGTAGCTCGGCGCCGCGTCGATCACCATGCCGAGGGCGGAGGCCTGCGCGGCGAGGTTCTGCGGCGAGCCGAGGCCCGCGACCTCGTCGTAGAGCGTCTGCGCCTCGAGCGTGAGCTCGCGCTTCTGCGCGTCGAGCGAGGCGATCTCGAAGGTGCTCTGCGTCGACATGACCGACAGCGCCATCTGCGCGACGGCGATGAGCACGGCGCCGACGACCGCGACGATCGCGTAGGCGAGGCGCGGACGCCTCCGGCGCGCCGGAGCCTCGACCGGACGGAGGTCCGGGCGGCGCTCGTCGTCGGAGCGTCGTGCGGGAGCGGTCGTCGCCGCGCTCTGGACGGCAAGGCTCATGATGCCTCCCTCACTCGCTCGATCGCGCGCAGACGCACCGGTCTGGCGCGCGGATTGGATGCGGACTCCGCCTCGCCCGCCTGCTCGGCGCCGCGCACGAGCAGGCGGAACTCGGGTGCGTGCTCCGGCAGCTCCACGGGGAGACCGGCCGGCGCCTTCGACGCCGTCGCCTCCGCGAACAGCCGCTTCACGAAGCGGTCCTCGAGCGACTGGTACGACAGCACCGCGATGCGTCCGCCCACGGCGAGGGCGCCGAGGGCGGCGGGGATGGCGCGCTCGAGCGCCGCGAGCTCGCCGTTCACCTCGATGCGGAGCGCCTGGAACACGCGCTTGGCCGGGTGGCCGGCGCGCTGCACGGCCGCGGGCGTCGCCGCCGTGAGGATCTCGACCAGCTGCGCCGAGCGCTCGATCGGCGCCCTGTCGCGTGCGCCGACGATGAAGCGCGCGTAGCGGGCCGCGAGCTTCTCCTCGCCGTAGCGCTCGAAGATCCGCCGCAGCTGGCCCTCGCTGTAGGTCGCGACGACGTCGGCCGCCGTGACGCCGCCGGTGGGGTCCATGCGCATGTCGAGCGGAGCGTCCTTGGCGTAGGCAAAGCCGCGATCGGTCTCGTCGAGCTGGAGCGACGACACGCCCAGGTCGTAGAGGACGGCGTCCGCATGGTCCTCGCCGGCCTCCTCGAGGGCGTCGCGGACGCCGTCGTACACGGTGTGCACGAGAGCAGTGCGGTCGGCGAAGCGCTCGAGCCGCTCCCCCGCGATCCGCAGGGCGGCGGGGTCGCGATCGAGGCCGACGAGCCGGATGCCGCCGAACCGCTCGAGGAAGGCCTCCGCGTGTCCGCCCATGCCGAGGGTGCCGTCGACGTACACGGCCCCGTCGTGCTGCAACGCCGGACCGAGCAGGTCGAGGCAGCGCTCGAGGAGGACCGGAGTGTGGATGTCGCGGATGCTCATGATGCGTTCCCCCGCTCCGTCCTCGGCTCTGATTCCCATCCGCGCGACCTGCTGCCGGGGAAGTGGCATCAGGGCTGCGGGTGGGGATCACAACCGAGGTCAGAACAGTCCCGGGATCACCTCCTGTTCCAGGTCGGAGTAGGTCTCCTCGTTGCTCTCCAGATAGGCGTTCCACGCGACCGCGTCCCAGATCTCCGCGTGCGCCCCGACACCCGTCACGACGAGCTCCTTCTCGAGCCCGGCGTAGCTGCGCAGGTGCGACGGGACGGTGATGCGGTTCTGGCCGTCGGGGGTCTCGGCGCTCGCACCGGAGAGGAACATGCGCAGGAAGTCGCGGGCCTGCTTGTTCGTGAGGGGGGCCTCGCGGATCCGCTCGTGCACGCGCTCGAACTCCGCCGTGCTGAACACGTACAGGCAGCGCTCCTGTCCGCGTGTCACGACGATGCCTCCGGCCAGTTCCTCGCGGAACTTCGCGGGGAGGATGACGCGGCCTTTGTCGTCGAGCTTGGGGGTATGCGTGCCCAGCAGCATCGGCCATCACCCCCCTTCGTTCCGGCCAACCCGAGGTTTGCTCCACTTTACTCCACTTTCCCCCACTGTCTAGGACCACATGCGCATTCCCAGGGAAGGGATTCCGCCTGCATCCCCGTCGTTTCGGAGAAGAGGGCGGGTGGAGCAAAAGGGAGGCCCAGTGGAGGACGATCCCCGACCCGGAGACGTCCGGGCACGAAAAAAGCGCCGACCCGAAGGTCGGCGCTTCTCCGTCGAGAGAGTGGGAGGGCTACTGCCCCTGCTGGCGGCGGTCCCAGCGATCGTTCATGCGATCCATGAAGCTCGCGCTCTGCGCGGGGCGGGAGGGCTCGCGCGCCGCGCCCGGCGCAGGCCGCGCATCCGTTCCCCTGCCCGGCGTGGTGCCCAGGATGACGCCGCCGAGCATCGCGGCGAAGCCCGCCACCCCCAGCACGATTCCCAGCACGAGGGCGCCGTTCCAGACGGCGATGCCCGCGACGATGGCGGCGAGGCCCGCGAGCACGAGGATCGCGCCGTAGATGAGGTTGCGATAGCTCAGCGCGCGACCACCGGCCGAGGCGCTGACGACGTCCGCGTCGTTCTGCATGAGATGGCGTTCCATCTCATCCAGAAGGCGCTGCTCCTGTTCGGAGAGTGGCATGGTGTCCCCCTCGGGTGAAACTCGTGGTCCATTCTATCGCCGCGAGTCCTCACTAGGCTAGGCCTGTGACGAGCTTCCCCCGCCTGATCGACACGATCTCCCAGCGACTCGAAAGCTTCTCGGCCGCGCAGGGGGCGGCGACGACGGGGCTCGGCGACGAGGCGGAGGGCTTCGTCGCGCAGGCCGCCGCCGCGCTGGCCGGCGGGAAGCGTCTGCGCGGGCGCTTCTGCGCGACCGGCTGGCGGGCCGTCTCCGGCGGCCGCGAGGTCCCCGCGTCCGTCGTGGACGCGTGCGCGTCGCTGGAGGTGTTCCAGGCGGCGGCCCTCGTCCACGACGACCTCATCGACAACTCCGACACCCGCAGGGGCCGTCCCTCCGCCCACCGCGCCCTCGAGGCCTGGCACATCGACGCGGGATGGACGGGCGACGCGGCGGCGTTCGGCCGCGCCGGATCCGTGCTGCTGGGAGACCTGCTGCTGTCGTGGAGCGCCGACCTGTTCGACGCCGCCCTCGCCCTGCTCGACGCGCCGACCGCGCGTGCGCGCGCCGAGTACGGACGCATGCGCCGCGAGGTCATGGTCGGGCAGTTCCTCGACGTCGCCGAGGAGTCGGCATGGCCGCGCACGCCGGCGCATGAGCACGCCGGACGCGCACTGCGGATCGCCTCGCTGAAGTCGGCACGCTACAGCGTGCAGCAGCCGCTCGTCATCGGCGGGAGCCTCGCGGACGGAGACGAGGACCAGCTCGCCTCGCTGGCGGACATCGGGCATCCTCTCGGGCTCGCGTTCCAGCTCCGCGACGACGTGCTGGGCGTCTTCGGCGACGAGAGGGAGACGGGCAAACCCGCGGGCGACGATCTGCGGGAGGGCAAGCGCACGCTCCTCATCGCGTACGCGCGCGAGGCGGCCGGCACCTCTGCGCGCGAGGAGATCGACGCCCTGCTCGGCGACCGGCTGCTGGACGACGATGAGATCGACGCCCTCCGCGACACGATCGTGGCGACCGGCGCCCTCTCCCGCGTCGAGGACCTCATCACGGCGTATGCCGACGAGGCGGGGCTCGCCCTCTCGTCGGCGCGCTTCGACGCGGACGCCGCCTCCGAGCTGCAGGCGCTCGTCGAGGCCGCGACGCGGCGACGATCCTGACGCCCGCGCCGCTCAGGCCAGCGTCTGCGCCACGCGGC
This sequence comes from Microbacterium sp. AB, assembly GCF_032878875.1. NCBI lineage: Bacteria > Bacillati > Actinomycetota > Actinomycetes > Micrococcales > Microbacteriaceae > Microbacterium > Microbacterium betulae. The sequence goes on from NZ_CP118157.1 coordinate 2,259,767, forward strand.
GCACCTCGCTCTTGCGCCCGGCGAGGAGCGCGGTGATCGGCGCCGCGCCGATGACGTCGTCCGCGGTCAGCAGCCAGTCGATCGCCTCGTCGTCGCTGAACCCCACATCGGCCAGCACGATCGCCGTGCCGCGCAGCGAGGCGAGCGGATGCCCGTCCACGATGAACACGGCCGGGACCTTCAGCGGGCCGTCGCGGCGCGAGCCGATGAGGACGTGCTCGTCGAGAAGGCGCCGGACGCGGCCCTGCGGCTCTCCGAGCACGTCGACGAGGTCGGGGATGGTCAGCCAGTCGGTGGGAACCGTCGCCGGGGTCTGGGCAGTCACCCCTCCATGCTCTCATCCGCGACGGCGGCGGCGCGACCACACCTTCCCCGCCCTTTTCACACAGGCAACATCGACACCACTGAACTCATCTCTCCCATGCGTCACGGAAGATATCAGCAGTTGACTTCGTAATACTTCCGTGACAGCGTGAGTGTCGTCCGATCGTTGGGGGTTCGACGTGCATCATCTGTCTCCGCGCCGCCGGCGCGACCTGCTCACCACTGTTCCCATGGCCGTCACCGGCGCCATAGCCGTCTCCCTGGGAGCTCCTGCGGCGGCCGTCGCGGCCGATGTGAAGCCTCGCGAGGGGCTGCGAGATCTGTCGTCGGCCTTCGGGCACACGCAGGGGAACCTCGCCCTCGCGGCGGGCACCGCCCCGCGGATCGCCTCCGCGCAGGCCGTCTTCCGCCCCGCGGCGGCGGCCGCCTCCGCCTATACGGTGGAGGCCGGCGACACGATCACCGGCATCGCCATCCGCCAGGGACTGCGCACGGTCGATCTGCTCACGTGGAACGGACTGAGCTGGTCGAGCACCATCTATCCCGGCCAGGTCCTCCGGCTGACGGCGTCCTCGTCCGCGCAGCCGGCCGCCTCCACGTCGGCCCAGGAGATCGAGGCGACGTCCTCGACGAAGTCGCACACGGTCGCGTCGGGCGACACGGTGTGGTCGATCGCGCAGAGCTACGGCACGTCGGTGGACACGATCGTCTCTCTCAACGAGCTCGGCTCCGACGCCGCGATCTACCCCGGGCAGAAGCTCGTCGTCGCGAGCAGCGCCGTCCCGCAGACGCAGCCGGAGGCCCCGGAGTCCGCTCCGGCTCCGGAGGCCGCGCCCTCGGAGGAGTCCTACGTCGTGCAGGCCGGCGACACGCTCTGGAGCATCGCCCAGGAGCACGGCATCAGCGTGAGCGAGCTGCTCGCCACGAACGGCCTCAACGGCTCGAGCATCATCTACCCGGGGCAGAAGATCATCATCCCCGCCCCCGGCGGCACCGCCGAGCCGCAGGCGGATGAGGAGCAGGAGCCCTCCTCCCCTCCGTCGATCTACGACTCGCCGCAGGATCAGCTCACCTCCTCGCTCAACGCGCCGCAGACCGAGAACGCACAGCTGATCATCCGCATCGGACGCGAGCTCGGCATCCCCGACAAGGGCATCGCCATCGCGCTCGCGACGGCCATGGTGGAGTCCTCGCTGCGCAACGTCGACTGGGGCGACCGCGACTCGCTCGGCCTGTTCCAGCAGCGGCCCAGCACGGGATGGGGCTCGGAGGAGCAGATCCTCGACCGCGACTACTCCATCCGCGTCTTCTTCGGCGGCCCGAACGACCCCAACGGCTCCACCACCCGCGGTCTCCTCGACATCCCCGGCTGGCAGGACGCGGACTTCGGCACCGTCGCGCAGACCGTGCAGATCTCGGCCTTCCCCGACCGCTACGGCCGCTGGGAGCAGCAGGCGTACGCCTGGCTCGCCCAGCTCGGCTGAGACCGCGCGAGGCGCGCCGGATCGTCATCCCATCGTGACCGCCGCCCTGGCGCGGCGGTCACGGCCGTCTCAGGGGCGCTTTCGTAGAATTGGGCGGTGTCCATGAGTCAGCAGGTCGACCCCCTCATCGGGCGGCTTGTCGACGACCGCTACCGGGTCCGGGGACGCATCGCGCGGGGCGGGATGGCGACCGTGTACGTCGCGACGGACCTCCGCCTGGAGCGCCGTGTCGCCCTGAAGGTGATGCACAGCCACCTCAGCGACGACAGCGTCTTCCAGAGCAGGTTCATCCAGGAGGCGCGGACGGCCGCGCGGCTCTCCGACCCGCACGTCGTCAACGTGTTCGACCAGGGTCAGGACGGCGAGCTCGCCTACCTCGTGATGGAGTACCTCCCGGGGATCACCCTGCGGGAGCTGCTCAAGGAGCAGCGGCGGCTCACCGTCACGCAGACGATCACCGTGATGGACGCGGTGCTGTCCGGCCTGTCCTCCGCGCATCGCGCCGGGCTCATCCACCGCGACGTCAAGCCCGAGAACGTGCTGCTCGCCGAGGACGGCCGGATCAAGATCGGCGACTTCGGGCTCGCCAGGGCGACGTCGGCCAACACCGCGACGGGGCAGCAGCTGCTGGGCACGATCGCCTACCTCGCCCCGGAACTCGTCACGCGCGGCACGGCCGACACGCGCAGCGACATCTACGCCCTCGGCATCATGCTCTACGAGATGCTCGCCGGCGAGCAGCCCTACAAGGGCGAGCAGCCCATGCAGATCGCCTATCAGCACGCCATGGAGTCCGTCCCGCGTCCGAGCGTGAAGAACCCCGGCGTCCCCGAGCAGCTCGACGAGCTCGTGCTGTGGGCGACCGAGAAGGAGCCGGACGAACGGCCGACCGACGCGAACGAGATGCTCACGCGCCTGCGCGAGATCGAGCGGGAGCTCGGCGTCTCCCCTCTGCCGACGCGCACGGCGCCGGCGAGCCGCTTCCCCGACGCGGTCGAGGAGGAGAGCGCTCCCGCCACGGGCGGGCAGACGAGGGTCATCCCCGACTCGCCGACCTCCGTCCTGCCCTCGACCGCCGGCTCCGCGACCGCGGACGAGCCCGACAACGCGGCCACGCTGCGCCGCAGATCGAGGCGTCGCAGCAGCCGCGGAGCGTGGCTCCTCGTCCTGACCGTGCTGCTCGCGCTCGGCGCGGGGGCGGCCGGATGGTGGTGGGGGTCCGGGCCCGGATCGATGGTCGCCGTGCCGCAGCTGCAGGGGCTCTCGTACGCCGAGGCGCAGGGCGTGCTCGAAGAGCGGGAGCTCCTCGCGACGGAGAGCCGGGAGAGCGCCCTCGACGTTCCGGTCGGAGAGGTCATCCGGACGGAGCCGACGCCGGGCACGCGCGTCGACCGCGACACCACGGTGACGGTCATCACGTCGTCCGGCCCGTCGACCGCCGACATCGGTCAGCTGGCCGGACTGTCGTCGGACGAGGTGCGTGCGATCCTGTCCGAGAACGTCATCGCCGTGGCGGACGAGGACACCCCGCTCTTCGCGGACGACGCCGAGGGCACGGTGCTGGGCGTGAGCATCGCGCCCGCCGCGGGCGGCGACCCCGTCGACTGCTCCGGCGGATGCACGGTGCACCAGGGCGACACGGCCCAGCTCACGGTGTCCATCGGCTCCCTGCCGAACGTCGTGGGCATGAGCTCCGAGGAGGCCGCATCGACGCTCGAGGCGGTCGGGGTCGGAACCGAGGTCGCGTCGCAGGAGTACAGCGAGACGGTTCCCGAGGGGGCGGTCGTCTACTACCTGGAGCGGGAGGGCGGCGGCAGCTGGCGCCCGGGCGACACCGTGCGCCTCGTGACGTCGCTCGGGCCGCAGCTGTTCGAAGTGCCCGATGTCGTCGGCATGACCCGCGACGAGGCCAAGGCGACGCTGGAGGGCGCGGGCTTCTCCACGTCGTACAACGGGCTGTGGGACGCCGTCGTCGACAGCTTCACCCAGGTGACGGCCATGAGCCCCGAGGGCGGCAGCGCTCAGCGCGCCGGCACCTCGATCACCCTCACGATCACCGGCTCGTTCTGATCCGGCTCGTTCCGATCGCGCGGGCGCGAGCCGAGCGCTGCGGCCCCCGTCGTCAGCGCTTCTCGAGCTCCTCGGCCACGAGGAAGGCCAGCTCGAGCGACTGCTTGTGGTTGAGGCGCGGGTCGCACAGCGACTCGTAGCGGGTCGCGAGAGTGGCCTCGTCGATGTGCTCGGCCCCGCCGAGGCACTCCGTGACGTCGTCGCCGGTGAGCTCGACGTGGATGCCCCCGGGGAAGGTGCCGACGGCGCGGTGCGCCTCGAAGAAGCCGCGCACCTCGTCGACGACGTCGTCGAAGCGGCGGGTCTTGTAGCCCGTGGGCGTCGTGATGCCGTTGCCGTGCATCGGGTCGGTGACCCAGAGCGGCTGCGCGCCCGAGTCCTTCACCGCCTCCAGCAGCGGCGGCAGCGCGTCGCGGATCTTGCCCGCGCCCATCCGCGTGATGAACGTGAGGCGACCGGGCTCGCGCTCCGGGTCGAGCTTGTCGATGAGGGCGAGGGCGGTCTCGGGAGAGGTCGTGGGACCGAGCTTCACGCCGATCGGGTTGCGGATGTGCGAGAAGTACTCCACGTGCGCGCCGTCGAGCTCGCGCGTGCGCTCCCCGATCCAGAGGAAGTGCCCCGACGTGTTGTAGATCTCGCTCGTCCGCGAGTCGATGCGGGTGAGCGGACGCTCGTAGTCCATGAGCAGGCCCTCGTGCCCCGTGTAGAACTCGACCCGTCGCAGCTCCTCGAAGTCGGCGCCGCACGCCTCCATGAACTTGATCGCGCGGTCGATCTCGGCGGCGAGACCCTCGTAGCGCTTGTTCGCCGGGTTCTCGGCGAAGCCCCTGTTCCACGAGTGAACCTCGCGCAGGTCGGCGAAGCCGCCCTGCGTGAACGCGCGGATGAGGTTCAGCGTGGACGCCGACGTGTGGTACGCCTGCAGCAGCCGCTGGGGGTCCGCCTCGCGCGAGGCCGCGGTGAAGTCGAAGCCGTTCACGATCTCGCCCCGGAAGGCCGGCAGCGTCACGTCGCCGCGCGTCTCGATGTCGCTCGATCGGGGCTTGGCGAACTGCCCGGCCATCCGGCCCATCTTCACCACGGGCATCGAGGCGCCGTAGGTGAGGACGACGGCCATCTGCAGCACGGTCTTCACGCGGTTGCGGATCTTGTCCGCCGTCGCTCCCGAGAACGTCTCGGCGCAGTCGCCGCCCTGCAGCAGGAAGGCGTGCCCGGACGCCGCCTGGGCCAGCCGCGCCTTCAGGGTGTCGACCTCGCCGGCGAAGACGAGAGGCGGGAGGGCGGCGAGCTCCGCCGCCACCTCTGCGACGGCCGTCGCGTCCGGATACTCGGGCTGCTGCTTGATCGGGAGGGACTTCCAGGCGTCGAGAGCGTCGAGCGTTTCGGGCATTATCCGATGTTATCGTCCCGCGCAGCCTCCCCCGCGCAGAGCCGCCTCCGCTCAGACGCCGGCGAGGCGGTTCTTCACGGTGGAGGCGTACTCGTCGCTGTACTCCTGGTTGCCCAGCCGGTGCAGCGCCACCATGATCTCGTCGGTGACGGAGCGCAGCACGTAGCGGTCGCTCTCCATGCCCGCGTACCGCGAGAAGTCGAGAGGCTCCCCGATGACCGCGCCGACGCGCATGATCCGCGGCAGCTTGGAGCCGATCGGCAGCACGTCCCCGGTGTCGACCATGACGACGGGGATGACGGGCACCTTCGCCTCCAGAGCCATCCGGGCGATGCCGGTGCGCCCCCGGTAGAGCTTGCCGTCGGGGCTCCGCGTGCCCTCGGGATAGATCCCGAGCAGGTCTCCCCTGCCGACGACCTGCAGGGCGGTGTTGAGCGCCGCCTCCGACGCCGGTCCGCCGGAACGGTCGAGGGCGATCTGGCCCGTCCCCCGCATGAACCACTTCGTGGCCCAGCCCTTGACGCCCCTGCCGCTGAAGTACTCCGCCTTGGCGAGGAAGGACACCGGCCTGTCGAGCAGGAGCGGCAGGAAGACCGAGTCGACGAACGAGAGGTGGTTGCTCGCGAGGATGGCGGCGCCCTGAGCGGGGATCCTCTCCGCTCCGATGACCCACGGCCGGAAGACCGCCTTCACGAGGGGTCCGACGAAGACGTACTTCATGAGCCAGTAGAACAACAGCCGCTCCCCCTGTCGGTGTCCGCGCGTCGAGAAGTCTAACCTTGTGGGAAACCATGAACGTGCAGCGGGGATGGGCGCACGGCGGCATATACTCGCTGCATCCGCACCGGTGCCAAAGGAGATGCCGTGACCGAGACGTCGACGCCCGCGATCGTCCCCGCCGATCCCTCGGCGAACGTGACAGACCTTCTGATCGAGCGGGTGACGGACACCCCCGACCGCCCCATCTTCAGCGTGCCCGACGGCGCGGACCGATGGCGCGACGTGTCGGCCCGCACCTTCCATCAGGATGTCGTCGCGCTCGCGAAGGGCTTCGTCGCCGCCGGCGTCCAGCCCGGCGACAAGATCGGCTTCCTCGCGAGGACCACCTACGAGTGGAGCGTGGTCGACTTCGGCCTGTTCTTCGCCGGCGCGGTCATGGTGCCCGTGTACGAGACGAGCTCGCCGGCCCAGATCCAGTGGATCCTCTCCGACTCCGGGGCCACGGCGCTTGTCGTCGAGAGCGCGGCGCACGCCGGGCGGTTCGAGGAGGTGCGCGGCGACCTGCCGCTCGTGCGCGAGCTGTGGCGGATGGACGAAGGCGCCCTGGACGTGCTCGCCGAGCGCGGGGCCGACGTCCCCGACGAGGATATCGAGCGCCGGCGCACGATCGCCAACGGCGACGACATCGCGACCCTCATCTACACGTCCGGGTCGACGGGCCGTCCGAAGGGGTGCGTGCTGACCCACGGCAACTTCGTCGAGCTCACGCGCAACTCCGCCAGCGCCCTCTCGGAGATCGTGCTGCGGCCCGATGCGTCCACCGTGCTGTTCATCACGACGGCGCACGTGTTCGCGCGCTTCATCTCGATCCTCTGCGTCTACGCGGGCGTGCGCACGGGCCACCAGCCCGACACCAAGCAGCTCGTGTCCGCGCTCGGCTCGTTCAAGCCGACGTTCCTCCTCGCCGTCCCGCGCGTGTTCGAGAAGGTCTACAACTCCGCGGAGCAGAAGACCGAGTCCGAGGGCAGGGGGCGCATCTTCCGCGCGGCGGCGAAGACCGCGGTCGAGCACTCGCGTCGCCTGCAGGACGGGGAGAGGATCGGGCTGGGCCTGAAGGTCAGGTTCGCCCTCTTCGACCGGCTCGTCTACGCGAAGCTGCGCGCCCTCATGGGCGGCAACGTCACCCACGCGATCTCGGGCTCCGCCCCGCTGGGCCCGAGGCTCGGGCACTTCTTCCACAGCCTCGGGATCAGCATCCTCGAGGGATACGGCCTCACGGAGACGACGGCCCCGGCGACCGTGAACCTGCCGGCGAAGTCGAAGATCGGCACGGTGGGCCCCGTGCTCCCCGGCGTGGGCGTCCGCATCGCCGACGACGGCGAAGTGCAGGTGCGCGGCATCAACGTGTTCCGCGAGTACTGGCGGAACCCCGAGGCGACGGAGGCGGCGTTCGACGACGAGTGGTTCAAGACGGGCGACCTCGGCGCGATCGACGACGACGGCTACCTCACGATCACGGGCCGCAAGAAGGAGATCATCGTGACGGCCGGCGGCAAGAACGTCGCGCCCACGACGCTGGAGGACCCGATCCGGGCCAACCCGATCGTCGGGCAGGTGGTCGTGGTCGGCGACCAGAAGCCGTTCATCGCGGCGGTCGTGACGCTCGACCCCGAGATGCTGCCCGCCTGGCTCGCCACGCACGGCGAGGCCACGGACCTCACCCTCGAGCAGGCCGCCGTCAACCCGACGGTGCGCGCCGAGATCCAGCGGACGATCGACGAGGCGAACAGCCGCGTCTCGCGCGCGGAGTCCATCCGCAAGTTCATCGTGCTCGGCACGGAGTGGACGGAGGCGTCCGGCCACCTGACCCCGAAGCTCTCGATCAAGCGCGCGGAGATCATGCGCGACTTCGCCGAGGAGATCGCCGGCATCTACGAGACGCCGATCACGACGACGAACGTCGCGATCGGCTAGGCCAGCCAGATCCTCTCGCGCACCTCGCGCATGGCCGTCTTGCGGTCCTCGGGTGCGAGGCGCCGGAGGTAGAGCATGCCGTCGAGGTGGTCGGTCTCGTGCTGGAGCATCTGCGCGAAGAGCCCCTCGCCCTCGAGCACGACCGGCTCGCCGTCGAGGTCGACGCCCTCGACACGCGCGTACGGATGACGCAGCGCGTCGTGCCACAGCCCGGGGACCGACAGGCACCCTTCGCCCGTCGGCACGGGATCGCCGCGCACCTCGACGACACGCGGGTTGAGGACGTACCCCACGGCGCCGTCGACGTTGTAGCTGAAGGCCCGGACGCCGACGCCGATCTGCGGCGCGGCGACGCCCGCCCTGCCGGGGAGCCGGACGGAGTCGAGGAGGTCGTCGACGAGCGCGCGGACCCCGTCGTCGATCGTCCCGATCTCGGCGCATCGCTGGGCGAGCACGGGGTCGCCGATGACGCGGATGTCTCGCGCCGGCACGGCTAAGCGTCCACCTGCTGACGGAGGCCCTCCACGACACGCGCGGCGAGCTCGCGCGCCGCCTGCCGGGTGGCGGGCCGCAGCTCGGCGTACGCGATCGCGCTGCCGGTGGCGAGCTGCGGATCGTAGGGCAGACGCACGACGGCGCGCACACGGCTGCGGAAATGGGCGTCGAGCTCGTCCAGGCGCACGAGCGGCGTGCCCGCGGTCGACTGGTTGAGGACGACGACGGCGTCGCGCACCTTGTCGGCGTGGCCGTTCGACTCGAGCCAGGTCAGCGTCTCGCTCGCGAGACGCGCCTCGTCGACGCTGAGACCGGCGACGACGATCAGCTGATCCGCGAGATCGAGCGTCGCGCCCATCACCGAGTGGACGATGCCCGTGCCGGAGTCGGTGAGCACGATCGAGTAGTAGTGCGCGGCGACGTCGGCGACATCGCGATAGTCCTGGTCGTCGAACGCCTCGGACACGTGCGGGTCGGTGTCGGACGCGAGCACGTCGAGCCGCGTCTCGTCGCGCACGACATGGCTGGTCATGTCGGCGTAGCCGTTCACCGCGTCGCGGTTGCGCACGAGGTCGCGGACGGTCTTCCCGCTCGGCCGTGCGATCCGCTCGGCGAGGGTGCCGCGGTCGGGGTTCGCGTCGACGGCGATCACCCGGTCGTCCCGTGCATCCGCGAGCGCCATGCCGAGGACAGCCGTCACGGTCGTCTTGCCCACTCCGCCCTTGCGGCTGAGGACGGGGACGAACCGCGCGACGCCGCTGAGGGGGGCGGCGATCCGCCGCGTCAGCTCCTTCCGCGCACGCGCCTGCCTGCCGTCCCCCAGGTTGATGAGACGGCCCGAGGCGCGGTACAGCAGCTGCCGCCACGGCCCCTCCGGCTCGGGCTTGTGCACGGCGCTCGCGTCGAGCAGACGATCGGCCGTCAGGACGTCGGCGCTCTCGCGCACCGTGTTCCGGTTCACATCGCCGACGCGACGGGAGACGGGCTCCGCCACGGTCTCGATCGGCGCCGGCGCCGGCTGCTCGATGAACGACGGTCTGGTGATCGGCGGCCGCTCGGGCCCGCCGTCGGGGGAATCGGACATGTCCTCGTCTTCTCCCGCGGCTGCGGGCTCGTCGGTCTCGTCACCGTGGGCGGGCGTCCCGACGTCGGGCGCCGCCACTCCGTCGGGCACGGTGCCTCCGTCGGGCACGGTGTCGTCATCGTCGTCCGGCTGCTCGAGCCGTACGCGGCGCCGCCCCACGGCGACGGACTCGTATCCGGAGGGCAGGACGTCCTCGTGGGCCGGGCGCGCGTCGCGTCCGCCCTTGCCGCCGACGACGTCCGCCGCGGGCCGCTCGTCATCCTCGGGGATCCCATCCGCCGGGGCCTCCTCCGCGGGGGCGTCGTCCTCGGAGGACTCGTCCTCGGAGGACTCATCGGCGGGGGCGTCGTCCACGAGCGCCTCGTCGGCGGCGGCCTCGTCCACGGTGCGCGGGTCCTCGGGAGAGGGCCGTTCGGCGCCCGGCCCCTCGTTTTCCGCGGCGGGCCCGTCGTCGGCCGGCGTCTCCTCCGCGGCAGGCTCGCGTTCCGCCGTGTCGTCGGCCTCGGCGGACTCCGCCCCGTCGACGACGTGAGCCGGCTCCTCGTCCGCCGCCGAGGCGACCGTCGCCACGCGAGCGGCGGCGACGGCGTGCTCGTCGAGCTCCCCCGTGACGACCTCGAGGTCGTCGTCCGGCTCCTCCGTGGGAAGCTCGATCACGATGCCCCCGCTGCGGAGGTCGCCTCGCGGCGCGTCGTCGATCAGGTCGTCGTCCGGGTCCTCGAGGTTCTGCGGCAGCACGACACGGACGTGAGCCGTGCGGGTGCCGAGGATGCCGATCGCGGTCGTGTCGATTCCGGCCTCGGCGAGGAGTCCGTTGTCTTCCGACTCCCCGTCCGGCCGCCCGTTGCGGTCCGAATTCACTGTGTTTTCTCTCCCGGGTGGGACGCGACAGGCGCGACGCCCCGACCCAGGCTACTCGGCGGGGCTGATGACGACCAAAAGGTCGCCCGCCTCCACCTGCGCGGTGGCGGGGATCGCGATGCGCTCGACCCGGCCGTCGACGGATGCCGTGATGGCCGCCTCCATCTTCATCGCCTCGATCGAGGCGACCGGCTGGCCCGCGACGACGCGGTCCCCCGGCTCGACCTTGACGGTGACGACGCCGGAGAACGGGGCGGCGACCTGTCCCGGTCGGCTGAGGTCGGCCTTCTCGGCCTCGCGCTCCTCCACCGCGACGCCGCGGTCGCGCGCCGAGAGCGGGCGCAGCTGGCCGTTGAGGGTGGTCATGACGGAGCGGAAGCCCTTGTCGTCGACGGCGCCGATCGACTCGAGCCCCGCGAAGAGCTCGACGCCGCGCTCGAGGGCGATCACGTGCTCCCGGCCGGGGGTCAGCCCGTAGAGGTAGTCGGCGGTGTCGAGCACCGACAGGTCGCCGTACGTCTCGCGCACCTCCTCGTAGATGCGGGTCGGCTGCGGGAAGAGCAGCCTGTTGAGCGTCGCCCGGCGCGTGGCCGGATCCGCGTCGAGCGCCTCCCGGTCCTCCGCCGTGATGGGGGTGACGCCGATCTTGACCTCGCGGCCCGCGAGCACCTTCGAGCGGAAGGGCTCCGGCCATCCGCCCGGCAGATCGCCGAGCTCGCCCGCCATGAACCCCACGACCGAGTCGGGCACGTCGTACTTCTCCGGGTTGGCGGCGAAGTCGGCGGGATCGGCCCTGACCGCGGCGAGATGCAGGGCGAGGTCGCCGACCACCTTCGACGACGGGGTCACCTTGGGGACCCGTCCGAGGATCTCGTTCGCCGCGGCGTACATGTCCTCGATGAGCTCGAAGTCGTCGGCGAGGCCGAGCGCGATCGCCTGCTGACGCAGGTTCGAGAGCTGGCCGCCCGGGATCTCGTGCGCGTAGACGCGGCCCGTCGGTCCCGCCAGTCCCGACTCGAACGGGCGGTACAGGTGCCGCACCGCCTCCCAGTAGGGCTCCAGATCGGAGACCGCCTGGAGGCCCAGGCCGGTGTCGCGCTCGGTGTGGACGAGAGCGGCCACGAGCGACGAGAGCGAGGGCTGGCTCGTCGTGCCCGCCATCGCCGCCGAGGCCGCGTCGACGGCGTCCGCGCCCGCGGCGCTGGCCGCGAGCAGGGTCGCGAGCTGCCCGCCGGGCGTGTCGTGGGTGTGCACGTGCACCGGCAGCTCGAAGTTCGCCCGGAACGCCTCGACGAGCTTCGCCGCCGCGGCCGGCCGCAGCAGCCCCGCCATGTCCTTGATGGCGAGGACGTGCGCGCCCGCCTCGGCGATCTGCTCGGCCAGGCCGAGGTAGTAGTCGAGCGTGTAGAGGTCCTCCGCCGGGTTCAGGAGGTCGCCGGTGTAGCAGACGGCGACCTCCGCGACCGTGGTGCCGGTCTCGAGGACGGCGTCGATCGCCGGGCGCATCTGCGAGACGTCGTTGAGCGCGTCGAAGATGCGGAAGACGTCGATGCCCGTCGCCGCCGCCTCCCTGACGAACGCGTCGGTGACCTCGGCGGGGTAGGGCGTGTACCCCACCGTGTTGCGCCCCCGCAGGAGCATCTGGATGGCGATGTTCGGCAGGGACTCGCGCAGCTTCGCCAGACGCTCCCAGGGGTCCTCCCCGAGGAAGCGGAGCGCGACGTCGTATGTCGCGCCGCCCCAGGCCTCGACGGAGAGCAGCTGCGGGGTGAGACGCGCCACATGCGGGGCGACGCCCAGCAGGTCCTTCGTGCGCACGCGCGTGGCCAGCAGCGACTGGTGCGCGTCGCGGAACGTGGTCTCGGTGACGGCGAGGGCCTTCTGCTCGCGCAGAGCGCGGGCGAAGCCGACGGGACCGAGCTCGAGCAGCCTCTGCCGCGACCCTGCTGCGGGCTCGGCGGAGAGGTCGATCGACGGCAGCTTCACACGCGGGTCGATCGCGATCGGGTTCTCGCCGTGGGGCTTGTTGACGGTCACGTCGACGAGCCAGTTCAGGATCTTGGTGCCCCGGTCCTTCGACTCGCGTCCGCGGACGAGATCCGGCCGCTCGTCGATGAAGGAGGTGGACAGATCGCCCGCGAGGAAGGCGGGGTCCTCCAGCACGGCCTGCAGGAAGGGGATGTTCGTCGCGACGCCGCGGATGCGGAACTCGGCCAGCGCGCGACGGGCCCGGCGGACCGCGGCGGTGTGGTCGCGGCCGCGGCACGTGAGCTTGGCGAGCATCGAGTCGAAGTGCGGGCTCACCTGTGAGCCCGCCGCCGTCGTGCCGCCGTCGAGGCGGATGCCCGCGCCGCCCGGCGAGCGGTAGGTCGTGATCTTGCCGGTGTCGGGGCGGAAGCCCTGAGCGGGGTCCTCCGTCGTGATGCGGCACTGGAGCGCCGCCCCGTGCAGGCGGATGTCCTCCTGGCGGAGCCCGATGCCGGCGAGCGTCTCGCCCGAGGCGATGCGCATCTGCGCCTGCACGAGGTCGGCGTCCGTGACCTCCTCCGTCACGGTGTGCTCCACCTGGATACGGGGGTTCATCTCGATGAAGACGATCTCTCCCGACCGGGGGCCCGAGGTCTCGAGGAGGAACTCCACGGTCCCCGCGTTCTCGTACCCGATGGAGCGCGCGAAGGCGACGGCGTGACGGTGCAGCTCGGTGCGGACCTCGTCGTCGAGGTTCGGAGCGGGCGCGATCTCGATGACCTTCTGATGACGGCGCTGGACCGAGCAGTCCCGCTCGAACAGATGGACGGTCTCCCCGGTCTTGTCGGCGAGGATCTGGACCTCGACGTGCCGGGGGCGCAGCACGGCCTGCTCGAGGAACATGCGGGGATCCCCGAAGGCGCTGTCGGCCTCGCGCATCGCCTCGGCGAGCGCGGGCGCGAGCTCGTCCTTCGTCTCGACGCGGCGCATGCCCCGGCCGCCTCCGCCCGCGACGGCCTTCGCGAAGAGCGGGAAGCCGATGTCGTCCGCCTGCGCGACGAGCGCGTCGACGTCGTCCGAGGCCGGCGTCGAACGCAGCACCGGCACCCCGGCGGCGATCGCGTGGTCCTTCGCCGTGACCTTGTTCCCCGCCATCTCGAGGACGGCGGCGGACGGGCCGATGAAGGCGATGCCGTGCTCCGCGGCCTTCGCCGCGAGCTCGGGGTTCTCGGAGAGGAAGCCGTAGCCGGGGTAGATCGCGTCCGCTCCCGACTCCCGCGCGACGCGGACGATCTCGTCCACGTCGAGGTACGCGCGGACCGGATGACCCTCCTCTCCGATCTGATACGCCTCGTCCGCCTTGAGGCGGTGGAGCGAGTTGCGGTCCTCGTACGGGAAGACCGCGACCGTGCGGGCTCCGAGCTCGTACGCCGCGCGGAACGCGCGGATGGCGATCTCGCCACGGTTGGCCACGAGAACCTTCGAGAACATACGCCTCCTCGGCGACGGCGGGGCACTTCCGAGCCCGGCGCATCGACGGGCTGAGCTCGTGCCCAGCTTAGAGGAGGGTAGGTTAGGAGGCGTGCACGTACTCAGCGTCAGCTCTCTCAAGGGAGGCGTCGGCAAGACGACCGTGACCCTCGGGCTCGCCTCAGCGGCTTTCTCGCGAGGCATCCGGACGCTCGTCGTCGACCTCGACCCCCAGTCCGATGTGTCGACCGGCCTCGACATCCAGATCGCAGGCCATCTCAACGTCGCCGACGTGCTGGAGAACCCCAAGGAGAAGGTGGTCCGCCAGGCGATCACGGCCAGCGGATGGACCAAGGTGCACGCGGGCGTCATCGACGTCCTCATCGGCAGCCCGTCGGCCATCAACTACGACGGCCCGCATCCGACCGTCCGCGACGTCTGGAAGCTCGAGGAGGCCCTCGCATCGGTCGAGGCCGACTACGACCTCGTGCTCATCGACTGCGCGCCGTCTCTCAACGCGCTCACGCGCACGGCATGGGCCGCGAGCGACCGCGTCGCCGTCGTGACGGAGCCCGGCCTCTTCTCGGTCGCCGCCGCCGACCGCGCGCTCCGTGCGATCGAGGAGATCCGCCGCGGGCTCTCCCCCCGCCTGCAGCCGCTCGGCATCGTCGTCAACCGCGTACGTCCGCAGTCGATCGAGCACCAGTTCCGCATCAAGGAGCTGCGCGACATGTTCGGCCCCCTCGTGCTCTCCCCGCAGCTGCCGGAGCGGACCTCGCTGCAGCAGGCGCAGGGCGCCGCCAAGCCGCTTCACGTCTGGCCGGGCGAGTCGGCGCAGGAGCTCGCGGACGACTTCGACCAGCTCCTCGACCGGATCATCCGTGCCGGCCGCATCGCCGCCGCGGAGAAGGGCGCGCCCGTCGCCGAATAGGGCGGAGCAGACGAGGAAGAGGCCGGGCCCCGCGGGGCCCGGCCTCTTCCTCGTCTGAGGCGGCCACGACCGCGGGCCGCCTCCGGCGGAGCAGCCGGTGGGCCGGCGAGCGCGTCTCAGGCGGAGCGCTGCGACCGGCGGGCGGCGAGCTCGTCGACGGGGTCGGGAGCCGTGGGATCGAAGTCGACGAGCGTCGACTCCACCTCGCGCAGCACGCGGCCGACCGCGATCCCGAAGACGCCCTGGCCGCGGCTCACGAGGTCGATGACCTCGTCGTTCGACGTGCAGAGGTAGACCGAGGCGCCGTCGCTCATGAGCGTGGTGCCGGCGAGATCGCGGATGCCGGAGACGCGCAGCTGCTCGACGGCGATGCGGATCTGCTGGAGCGAGATGCCGGTGTCGAGGAGCCGCTTGACGAGCTTGAGCACCAGGATGTCGCGGAAGCCGTAGAGCCGCTGCGAGCCGGACCCCGACGCGCCTCGCACGGTCGGCACGACGAGCTCGGTGCGCGCCCAGTAGTCGAGCTGACGGTACGTGATGCCGGCCGCGCGCGCCGCCACCGCACCCCGGTAGCCGGTCTGCGGGTCGAGCTGGGGCAGGCCGTCGGTGAAGAGCACCTCGGCGGTGAAGCCGTTCCCTACGGGATCCTCAGCCATCGTGACCCTTACTCCTCACGTTCGATTCCTGTCCACCGTATGGCAGGTCGCAGTCCCGGGCAATGACATCCGCCGTTCCCCGGCGGCGTGTCGAGGCAAGCGTGATCGAACGTTATGAACGGCTCACGGGGATCACGGCAGGATGCGCGACAGCGCCTGCCTCACGAAGATCCCCCGCACCTCGTCGAGTCGCGCGGCGAGCTCGGGTCCGAGCTCGCCCGCCTTCGCCCGCGAGCGCGCGTCGGAGCGGCGGATGAGCGGCGTGAGCGCCTTGTCGACGAGGTCGGCGTCCCGGTCGGCGCTCTGCCGGACGGCGCGCAGATGGCGTGGCTCGATGCCGTGCCGATCGAGCGCGACGAGCGCGCGCATGAGCGCGACGGCATGCTCGTCATAGGCGTCCGACGCCTGGATGAGGCCGATGCTGATCGCATCGTTCAGCAGCTGGGGGGCCGCGCCGGCGGCGGCGAGCAGATCGGCTCGCGTGACGCTCCGCGTCGCCGAGTGGATGGACGTCGGCAGCGGCAGCTGGCCCCCGCCGTTCGCCTCGACGTCGTCGAGGTGCGCTCTGATGACGCTGAGGGGCAGATAGTGGTCGCGCTGCAGCACGAGACCGAGCCGCAGTCGCTCGACGTCCTCCGGCGAGAACTTCCGGTAGCCGGACTGCGTGCGCCTCGGCGACACGATGCCCTGCTCCTCGAGGTAGCGGAGCTTGCTCGACGTGAGGTTCGGGAAGTCCGGCGTGAGCTTCGCGAGCACCTGGCCGATGCTCAGCAGCGCCGCCGACGCACTTCTCTCCGCGGCAGCGGCCGCCATCAGGCGCCGGCCCCCGGAAGATCTCGGGGGGAGGCGAAGAAGTTGAAACGGAACTTGCCGATGCGCACCTCCGCACCGTTGCGCAGCACCGCGCGATCGACGCGTTCCCCGTCGAC
This sequence comes from Microbacterium sp. AB, assembly GCF_032878875.1. Classification (NCBI taxonomy): domain Bacteria; kingdom Bacillati; phylum Actinomycetota; class Actinomycetes; order Micrococcales; family Microbacteriaceae; genus Microbacterium; species Microbacterium betulae. Next base: position 2,276,123 of record NZ_CP118157.1, read on the forward strand.
GTAGGTGCCGTTGAGGGAACGCTGATCGATGATCTCGAAGACCGTGCGGTCGCGCGTGACCTCCGCGTGACGACGCGACACCGTCACGTCGTCGAGGAAGATGTCGGCCTCGGGATGACGGCCGGCCGTGGTCACGTCGGCGTCGAGCAGGTAGCGCGATCCCGCCGTCGGGCCGGAGCGCACGAGGAGGAGCGCCGCTCCGGAGGGCAGCGCCCCCACCGCCTCGAGCTCCGAGGACGACAGCTCGCCCGCGAACGGCACGAACGACAGATCGGCCTCGTGGCCGAATGTCTGGGTGACGTCCCCCGACCCGTCGTGGCCCGCCGACGAGGAGCCGGCGTCTCGCCGGATCGAGGCCGGATCCGACCGGTACTGCGCATCTGACACGCTCGACCTCCCTTTCGTCCCACCCTATCGGATCGGTCCTGCACCGCGAACGGCCTCCGGCCGCGTCCGAGGACCCTCGGACAAGTCTGCCGGGTGCCCGTCCTGATCGGAAGCGCCGCCCAGGAATCGGCGATATCGTCGTAGCGCCATGGCTACTCATCGAACCCCCCGCGTCCGCCGTCCGTCCCGCATCGTCGCCGCCTCGGCCGTCTTCGCGACGGCCCTCCTCGGCCCGCTGCTCGTCTCAGCCCCCGCATCGGCGCACGACGCGCTCGCGGGCTCGTCCCCCGCCGACGGGGAGACCGTCCAGACGCTGCCGGAGTCGATCTCGCTGACCTTCAGCGGCACACTGCTCGAGGGAGCCCCCCAGTCGGTCTTCGTGACCGACTCCTCGTGCGAGGGGATCTCCGAGGCGGCGCCCGGGAACATCCCGATCGACAAGGACGCGTGCACCGACTACGCGCAGGGCGACGCCGTCGCCGAGGGACCTCTGCTCACGCAGGCGATCGACGCCGAGGGCGCCCCGGCGGGCGAGTACACGATGATCGTGAGCGTCACCTACGGCGACTCGCACAGCGAGGATCAGGTCATCCGCTTCACGGCGACGGAGGCCGTCCCCGCTGCCCGGACGCCGGAGCCGACGGCGAGCGCCGAGCCGACCGCCAGCGCGGCGCCGACCGACGAGCCGGCGGACGCCTCGCCGTCGCCGAGCGCCTCGGAGGCGGACGACACGGCCGAGAGCGGCTTCGTCCGCGCCCTTCCCTGGATCGTCGGAGGCGTCCTCGTGGCCGCCGCCGGCGGCGCGCTCATCGCCTTCCTCGTCGCGCGCTCCCGGCGCTCCTCCTGAACCGTCGCGCGCTCCCGGCGCGCGCTTCCGTCCTCCGCACACAGATAGGGTTGGTCCCATGGCTCATTACGACGTCGTCATCCTCGGCGCGGGCCCCGGCGGGTACGTCGCCGCCGTCCGCAGCGCCCAGCTCGGTCTCAAGACCGCCATCATCGAAGAGAAGTACTGGGGCGGTGTCTGCCTCAACGTCGGCTGCATCCCCTCGAAGGCGCTCCTGAAGAACGCCGAGCTCGCCCACACGCTCAAGCACAAGGCCGACTTCTTCGGCATCTCGGGCGAGGTGAGCCTCGACTACGGCAAGGCGTTCGACCGCTCGCGCGACGTCGCGAACGGCCGCGTCAAGGGCATCCACTTCCTCATGAAGAAGAACAAGGTCACCGAGTACGACGGCCGCGGCACCTTCACCGGCCCGAAGGCCATCTCGGTCACGACCTCGGACGGGAAGACCGAGGAGGTCACGTTCGACAACGCCATCGTCGCCACGGGCTCGAAGGTCCGCCTGCCGCAGGGGGTGACGCTGAGCGACAACGTCGTGACGTACGAGGAGCAGATCCTCTCGCGCGATCTGCCCGGCTCCATGGTCATCGTCGGCGCGGGCGCCATCGGCATCGAGTTCGCCTACGTCCTGTCGAACTACGGCGTGAAGGTCACGATCATCGAGTTCCTCGACCGCGTGCTCCCCAACGAGGACGCCGACGTGTCGAAGGAGATCGCCAAGCAGTACAAGGGCTACGGCATCGACATCCTCACCTCGACGAAGGTCGAGTCGGTCGTCGACAACGGCTCGGACGTGACCGTCGCGTACACGCCCAACGCGGGCGGGGAGACGCAGTCGATCACGGTCGACAAGGCGCTCCTCTCGATCGGCTTCACCCCGAACGTCGAGGGCTTCGGTCTCGAGAAGACGGGCGTCAAGCTCACCGAGCGCGGTGCGATCGACGTCGACGACCACCTGCGCACCAACGTGGAGGGCATCTACGCGATCGGGGACGTCACCGCCAAGCTGCAGCTCGCGCACGTGGCGGAGGCGCAGGGCGTCGTGGCCGCGGAGACCATCGGCGGCGCCGAGACGCAGCCGCTCGGCGACTACCGGTTCATGCCCCGCGCGGTGTTCACCTCGCCGCAGGTCGCGAGCTTCGGCCTGACCGAGCAGCAGGCCAAGGACACCGGTCGCGAGATCAAGGTGGCGACGTTCCCGTTCATGGCGAACGGCAAGGCGCACGGGCTGGGCGAGCCCGTCGGATTCGTCAAGCTCATCGCCGACGCCGAGCACCTCGAGCTGCTCGGCGCCCACCTCGTGGGCCCCGACGTCGCGGAGCTGCTCCCCGAGCTGACGCTGGCGCAGAAGTGGGACCTCACGGCCCACGAGCTCGCGCGCAACGTGCACACGCACCCGACGCTCTCGGAGGCTCTGCAGGAGGGCTTCCACGGCCTCACGGGCCACATGATCAACTTCTGATCGATCCCGACGCGCGAAGAGGGCGCCCGTCCCGTCGGACGGGCGCCCTCTTCGCGCGTCGGACCGGCAGGCGTGCCGTCAGCGGCCGAGCGCGCGCGCGAGCTTCGACGCACTCGACGCCTCGCGCGCTCCCGCCCCGTGGGCGGCCCGGGCGACGGCAGCGAAGAACGCCTCCCGTTCGGCCGGCGCCGCCTGCCCCAGCTCGACCTCCCACTCGCGCCACGCGCGCTCGTCGCCGGCGCGCAGGTCGGTCGTGCGCACGCGGTCGTCCACGAACTCGGCGAGGACGCCGCCCCGGGCGTCGAGCAGCTCGTACGCCGTGCGGTCGTTGACGATCCGGGCGAGCGGCAGGAGCGGATCCGTCGTCCACCGCGCGATCTCGGCGGCGACGGCGCCCGGGACGTCCTCGTCCTCTCCGAGAGGCCAGCCGAGCTCCAGCCGCGCCCCCTCGACGAGCGGGCCCTTGACGTGCCAGCCGGCGTCGGGTCCTCCCGTCCGGCGACGCAGCGCGACACCGGCCCGCGAGAGCGCGAGATCGCCGCTGTCGAGATAGAGCGCGTCGAGATGGCGCTCCTCCCCCTCCGTCACCGAGGCCACGCCGGGGACGTCCTTCCAGGACGGGACGTCCGTGCCGTCGTCGACGTCGAAGGTGAGCTCGATCTCGACGAAGCGCGTGGGCTCCGTCATGTCAGCGTGCGCCGTCGTCCTCGTCGTCCTCGCCGTCCTCGACGAGATCGCCCTCCTCCTCGAGGAAGAGGAACGCCGTCTCCGTCGGCCCGTCGTCGGCGCCGTTGTTCTGGGCGGCGCCGGAGCGCTGGTAGACGACCTGGGTCTCCGAATAGGGGACGATCAGGCGGTCGAGGTCGGGGTTCTCCAGGGGCAGGACCTGTCCGTCGAGGGGTCCGCCGTGCAATCGTGCGATGGCCATACCCTCACGATAGACGCGCGGCGAGCTTCTCGCGCTCGGTCTGCTCCGCCGCGCGCGCCGTGTCGAGCGCGCCGAGGGCGACGCGCACGTCGCGCTCGGCCGAGCGCACCTTCCGCTGGGCGAACGTCTCGGCGCCGTACCGTTCGCCCACGCGGTTCTCCCTCTCCTCGACGCGGACGATGATGTAGGTGCACGCGATGAGGATCACCTGTGCGGAGAGGTTGAACCAGAGCAGCAGCGCGATGAGCGAGCCGAAGGAGGCCAGGAGCGGATTCCGGTCGGCTCCGCCGACGAACAGGCCCGACAGCTGCTGCAGGACCGTCAGGCCGACGGCGCCGATCAGCGCGCCGGTCCAGAGCGCCTTCGGCGGCGCCTTCACGCCGGAGAGCAGGCGGAAGACCAGCGCCACGATCACCGCGTCGAGCAGGAACGTCGTCAGGATCGCCACCGCCCACGTGAAGGCGGCGGCCCAGCCCCCGTCCGCGAGCCCGAGCCATCCGAGGACCGTCCCGAGAAAGGCGGAGCCGAGGAACGTCAGCACGGCCGCGGCCGCGAACAGCACGCCCACCGACACGGCGAAGAGGAGATCGCGCAGGATGAGCCAGACGACGAGGACATCGTCGTGCGCGGTCCCGGCGATCGCCCGGATGGCGGTGCGCAGGTTGCCGATGGCCCCGATCGCCGCCCACCCGAGGGCCGCCGCCGAGATGACGCTGAGCCAGACGCTCCCGCCGAGCGAGCCGCCGAGGCTGTCCGCGTCGATGATGCCGCCCCCGTCGCCGTCCGCCACGAGACCGGGGATGGCCGAGCCGACCGCGTCGATGAGCGCCTGCCACAGGTCGTCACGGGAGCTCAGCCAGATCGCCGCGACCGAGAAGCCGAGCGCGACGGCGGCGAACACCGAGAACAGGGCCCGGAACGTGACCGCCGCGGCGAGGAGGCCTCCTCGCTGCTCCGAGAACAGGAGGGCGGCTCTCACGACCCTGAGGCTCAGAACCCACGCGATCACTCCGCGAACCCACTTCTCGACCGTCGACATGACTGCAACGTTACCGACCGCGCGCGTCACGCGATCAACCCCCACGCGGATCAGGCCACGAGGAGTCCCGCCCACGCGCCGAGGACCATCCAGGGGCCGAAGGCGATCCGGGTGTCCCGGGCGGCGCGGTGCGTGAGGAGCAGCACGAGCGCCCACGCGGCCCCGAAGACGAACGCCGCGGCCGCGCCGACCGCGAGCGCCGCCCATCCGTGCCATCCGAGGAAGACCCCGACGAGGATCGCGAGCTTCACGTCGCCGCCGCCCATCCCCTCGGGGTGCGCGACGCGCAGCGCGAGGTAGAACGCGCCCAGGACGAGACCGCCGGCGACCGCCTCGCCGAGCGGCGCGGCCCGCCCGCTCGCGACGGCATGCGCCGCGACGAGCAGCGTCAGCACGACGATCGACGGGACGACGATGCGGTTCGGGAGGCGGTGCTCCTGGACGTCGATCCGGATGAGCACCGCTCCGACGACCAGGAACGCTCCGTACGCGAGGGCGGCGATGAACACGGCGACATCCATCGCGACAGACTAGGGTCCCGCGCGACCGTGGCGTAGACGCCTGTGGACTACTCCCCCACGCGATTGCGCAGGCGCATGGCGCGCTCGGCCTCGCGCTTGTCCTGGCGCTCGCGCAGCGTCTGGCGCTTGTCGAACTCGCGCTTCCCCTTCGCGACGCCGATCTCGACCTTCGCCCGGCCGTCGAGGAAGTACAGGCGCAGCGGGACGAGCGTGTAGCCGCCCGCCGACACCTGGTGGCTGATCTTCACGATCTCGTCGCGGTGCAGCAGCAGCTTGCGGACGCGCTTCGAGGAGTGGTTCGTCCACGTGCCCTGCGAGTACTCCGGGATGTGCACGGCGTCGAGCCACGCCTCCCCGCCGTCGATGTACGCGTAGCCGTCGGAGAGGTTCGCCCGCCCCTGCCGCAGCGACTTGACCTCGGTGCCGGTGAGCACGAGACCCGCCTCGTAGGTCTTCTCCACGGCGTACTCGTGACGCGCGCGACGATTCGTCGCGACGACCTTCTCACCCTGTTCGCGGGGCATGCGCTCACCTCCTCGTTCTCGACGGCGCAGCCCTCCACCTTAGCAAGAAGGCGCTCAGGCCCGGAGCCAGCGGCGGATGGCGAAGCCGGCCGAGAGCGCGGCGAGCACGACGCCGATGACGACGAGCACGGGAACGACGGCCCACGCCTCGACCATCCCGACCCATGGGATGGCGTACATCTCGCTCGAGAGGTAGCCGTTCACGCCGAAGTGCACGCCGGCGAGCACGGCCGCGCTCGCGAGCACGGCCCCGATGAACGCGGCGAAGACGCCCTCCAGCACGAACGGCGTCTGGATGAACCGGTTCGACGCGCCCACGAGCCGCATGATCGCGACCTCGCGTCGCCGCGCATAGGCGGAGAGGCGGATGGTCGTGGCGATGAGCAGCACGGCGGAGACGAGCATGAGTGCGGCGATGCCGATGGCGATGTACGTCGCGATCGTGAGCGTCGCGAACAGCGGATCGAGGTACTCGAGCTGGTCGGTGATCTCCTCCACCCCCTGGACCCCCGTGAACGCCTCGACGATCACGTCGGACTGGCTCGGGTCGACGAGGTTGACGTGGAACTCGGCGCTCGTCTGCTCGGCCGTGAGGAGGCTCGCGTAGTCCTCGCCGAGGTTCTCGACGAGCGAGTCGTAGGCCTCCTCCGGCGTGAGATACGTGTAGTCCTGGATGAGCGGGGCGAGCGTGGGCCCGTCGAGCTCGGCCCGCACGGCCTCGATCTGCTCGTCCGTCGCGGCCCCGTCGACGCACGTGTCCCCCGTCGAGAGCGGAGAGCACATGTACACGTCGACGAGCGCCCTGTCCTGGAAGTAGGCGTTGGTCTTCGCGATCTGCGTCTGCATGAGCACGGCGGCTCCGACGAAGGTCAGCGAGACGAACGTCACGAGGATCACCGAGACGACCATGGACGCGTTGCGGCGCAGGCCCTGGAGCGCCTCGCCGAGGATGAGGCCGAATCTCATGAGGTGGGCCCCACTTCGTCGTCGTCGCGCGGCCTCAGGCCGAGGCGATCGGCCATGCCGAGCTCGTCGACGGGGACGTGCGGGACGGACGGCGTGCGGTCGGCCCCGTCGTCCTCCGGCTGCTCGCCGGCGGCGGCGTCGGGCTCGGCGACGGGAACGGGCTCGGCGACGGGATCCCCGCTCGCCGGCTCGATCGGCGGGATCGCGGCGTCGGCGGCCTCCGCGGGGCGCGCGGGAGCCGGCGCGGGAGCGGCGATCACGTCGACGACCTCCTCGACCGCGTCGACGGCGCGCTGGGTCGCGTCGACGGCGGCCTCCGCGGAGCCCTCCGTCACCTCGCGCTGCACCTCGAGCACGGCCGTGAGCGCCGCGATCGCGGCGGCTCCCCGCTCGGTCTCGGGTCGCAGCGTCCGCACGACCGACGTGTCGCCGTAGCCGCCGTGCCGCTCGTCGCGGAGGAGGACTCCCTCGCTCAGCTCGATCACGCGCCGCTGCATCTGGTCGACGAACGTCGCCTCGTGGGTGGCCATCACGACGGTCGTGCCGGTGGCGTTGACCTGCGCGAGGATGCGCATGATGTCCACCGACGTCCCGGGATCCAGATTGCCCGTCGGCTCGTCGGCGAGGAGCAGCTGCGGGCGGTTCACGAGCGCGCGGGCGATGGCGACGCGCTGCTGCTCGCCGCCCGAGAGCTCGTGCGGCATCCGCTTGCCCATGCCCGCCAGCCCGACGCGCTCGAGCGCGTCGGGCACCGCCTGCTTGATGAACCCGCGCGACCGGCCGATGACCTGCAGGGTGAAGGCGACGTTCTGCGCGACGGTCTTCGACTGCAGCAGCCGGAAGTCCTGGAAGACGGCGCCGATGTGCCGCCGGAAGTAGGGCGTGCGTCGCGTGGTGAGCGTCTTGGTGTCGCGACCGAGGGCGACCACGCGCCCGGACGACGGGACGTCCTCGCGCAGGATCAAACGGAGGCAGGACGACTTCCCCGAGCCCGAGGCTCCGACGAGGAAGACGAACTCGCCGCGCTGAATCTCGAAGTCGATGTCGCTGAGGGCAGGCTTGGCCGTGCCCTTGTAGCGCTTGGTGACGTGTTCGAACCGGATCATGGCGTACCGAGCCTAAGTCGGACGAGCACCGCTGACCTGAGCGACACCCCCGGGATGCGCGTTGCCAGCTGGTTCCTAGCCCATGTCCTCCAGCTCCCGGCCCTTCGTCTCGGGGACCTTCCACAGCACGAAGAAGAAGGACACGAGCGCGAAGAAGGCGTAGAAGCCGTAGGCGAAGGTGAGGCTGATGCCGCTGAAGACGGGGAACGTGGTGGAGATGAAGAAGTTCGCGAGCCACTGCGCCGCCGCCGCGACCGCCAGGGCGCTCGCACGGATGCGGTTGGGGAACATCTCCCCCAGCAGCACCCAGACGACCGGGCCCCACGTGGCGCCGAAGCCGACGACGAACAGGTTCGCCGCGACGAGGGCGACGATCGACCACGGCGCCGCGAGCTCGGCGCTCGTCGTGCCGTCCGCCGCGGTCAAGAGGTCGGCGAAGGAGAACGCGAGAGCCATCGTGCCGAGCGCGATCGTCATGAGCACGGAGCCGGTCAGCAGCAGCGCACGTCTCCCGACCCTGTCGATGAGGAGGATGGCGACGATCGTCACGACGATGTTCGTGACGGACGTGATGACGGACGTCGTCAGCGCGCTCGACTCGTCGAACCCGACCGAGCGCCAGAGCGTCGTCGAGTAGTAGAAGATGACGTTGATCCCGACGAACTGCTGGAACACCGACAGCAGCAGGCCGATCCAGACGATGGGCTTGAGCCCGAGCACGGGCCCCGCGATGTCGCGCAGCGACTCGCGCTTCTCGCTGTCGAGCGAGTCGCGGATCTGCTGGATCTTGAGGTTGACGTCGGGCTCGCCCGTGAAGTCGAGGAGCACCTGGGACGCCCTGTCATAGTCGCCCTTGCGGACGAGGTACCGCGGCGACTCCGGCAGGCGGAGCGACATGACGCCGTAGACGACCGCGGGCACCGCCTCCGCGAGGAACATCCACCGCCAGGCGTCGACGCCCCACCACAGCACCTCGTTCGCACCGCCGGAGATCGCCGCGAGCAGTGCGTTGGAGAGGAGGGCGGCGAAGATGCCGAGGACGATCGCGAGCTGCTGCAGCGATCCCAGCCTGCCGCGGATGCGCGCGGGAGAGACCTCGGCGATGTACGCCGGCGCGATGACCGACGCGGCGCCGACCCCGATGCCGCCGACGACGCGCCAGACGATGAGGTCGACGACGCCGAAGGCGAAGCCCGACCCGATCGACGACACGAAGAAGAGCACGGCCGCGACGAGCATCACGGGGACCCTCCCCCAGCGGTTCGCGATGGATCCCGCGAACCAGGCGCCGACGACGCATCCGAGGAGGGCCGAGGAGACGGCGAAGCCCTTCAGCGCGGCCTCGAGCGCGAAGTCGGCGGCGAGGGCATCGACGGCGCCGTTGATCACGGCGGTGTCGAAGCCGAAGAGGAATCCGCCGAGCGCGGCGGCGATCGCGATGCCGATCACCCGTCCGCTGGTCCTGGTGTGGTGCTGCATCAGTCTCCTTCGGGGGTGGGCGCCGCGCAGTCGGCGTTGCGAGCCTGCGGGGCGCGGTCGTGCGGTGTCAAGGTCTTGCGCGAACGCACCGGACGACCTCGGAGCCGGATGACGCGGTCCATGCCCGCCACGGCGTCGGCCCTGTGCGCGATGACGACCGCCGTGAGATCGGGACGCTTCGCGATCGCGAGCCGGATGGCCCGCTGGGTGAGGACGTCCTGGTGGGAGGTGGCCTCGTCGAGCACGAGCACGCGCGGCCGCCGGGCGAGCGCCCGCGCGAGGCCGAGCCGCTGGCGCTGGCCGCCCGAGAGGGAGAGCGCGTCCTCCGCCACGCGCGCGTCGAGACCGTCGGGATGGGCGCGGACGTCGTCGGCGAGCGACGCGTCCTCGAGCGCGGACCACGCCTCCGCCTCGGTCAGACGGGGGGCGCCGAGCCGCAGGTTGTCGAGCACCGTGCCGCTCACGAGCACGGTGCGCTGCTCGACGAGCGCGACGGCCCGCCGCAGGTCGCCCAGGGCGAGGTCGCGGACGTCGACGCCGCCGACGAGCACGCGGCCGTGCTCGGGATCGTGCACGCGCAGCAGGAGCGAGGCGATCGTCGACTTCCCGCTCCCGCTCGGGCCGAGGAGCGCCACACGCCCCCGCGCCGGCACGTCGAGGGACACGTCGTCGAGCACGGGAGCGTCCGACCCCGGGTACCGGAAGCGCACGGCGTCCACGCGCACGGGGAGGGGCCCTTCGGGAAGGACCGACGGGCGGACGGGGTCTGCGACCGCCGGAACGCGGTCGAGCACGCCGAGATACCGCCGGGCGGCGGCGAGCGCCAGCGGGAGGCTCCGCGCGAACGCCTCGACCGCCGTGAGGGCGGGGGCGGCGCCGATCACCGCCGCGGCGAGCACGAGGCGGTGCTCCGGCGCTGCGGCGCCGAGGGCGAGCAGCGCGAGCACCGCGGCGGACGGCCAGAGCAGTCCGGCGAACGCCCTCTGCGCCTGCACGAGGCCGCTCGCGCGCAGATGCCGGCCGGCGCGGGCCGAGAGGTCGTCGAGGGCGGCGAGGCGGGTCTCCTCCGCGTGCAGGGCACGGATCTCCGCGCGGCCCGCGACGTCCTCGGCGACGTGCTGGGCGATCGCCGCGCGCTCGGCCAGCAGCCCGCGCGCCGCTCGGGCCGAGGCGCGTCGGCCGAGGAGCGGGACGACCGCGCCTCCGACGAGGAACGCGCCGAGGACGACGGCCCCTTCGACGGGGCCGGTGAGGAACGCCCACGCCGTCACAGCGCCCGGCACGAGGACGGCGGCGAGCGCCGGGACGATCGTGTGGGCGAAGAAGACCTCCACGCGGTCGATGTCCCGCGCGGCGATCGAGGCGAGCGTGCCGGAGTCCGCCTCGAGCTCGCCCGGAGCGAGGGGCACGACGGCGTCGTAGAACCGCAGCCGCATGTCGGCGATGAGGTCGAAGGCCGCACGGTGGCCGAGGAACTGCTCGAGGTAGCGCAGCACGCCCTTCGCCGCGGCGAGGGAGACGAGCACGACGGCGAGCAGGACGACGTCGAGGTCGCCGTCGACCGCGACGACGGCGCCCCACGCCGGCACGGCGAGGAGCGCGACCCCGGCGGCGAGCCCCGCGACGCGGGCGAGCAGCGATGCGGCGAGCCACGGCCATGCCGGGAGGGCGATGCGAGCCAGACGGCGGATCATCCGTCCCTCCCGTCGGCCTCCGACGCATCGGACGCCGAGGCGGCGAACGCGGCGGCGAGGAAGCCGCTCTCCCGGCGCACCGCGTCGAGCGGCCCCGAGTGGGTGACGCGCCCCGCTTCGACGACCGTCACGCGGTCGGCGTCCTCCGCCTCCGCGACGCGGTGCGTGATCAGCACGACGCGCCCGCGCCGTGCGACGCGGCGCAGCGTCTCGACGACCTGCGCCGCCGACGCCGGATCGAGCTGGGCGGTGGGCTCGTCGGCCACGAGGACGTCGCGCCCCGTCAGCAGGGCCCGCGCGATGCTGATGCGCTGCGCCTGGCCGCCGGAGACCCCGCGCGCCCCTTCGCCGACGGACGTCGACAGGCCGTCGGGGAGCTCCGCTCCCCCGCGCGGGAAGCCCGCGGCGACGAGGACGTCCCTCAGCTCGTCGTCCGACGCGCCGGGGCCGCCGAGAAGCAGGTTCTCCCGCACGGACCCCGTGAAGAGGGTGCTCCGCTGGGGCACGTACGACACGACCTCGCGCAGATCGGCCGGGGTCGCGGGCTCGCCGTCGAGCCGGATGCCCGAGGCGGGGACGAGCCCCGAGAGGGCGAGAGCGAGCGACGACTTCCCCGCGCCGGACGGGCCGACGACGACCGTGAGCCCCTCGCCGATCGCGAGGTCGGCGCCGTCGACGACCATCCTCCCGCCCCGCTCGACCCGCACGTCCTCGCCGTCCAGCGCAGCGGGGGCTCCGGGCTCGCGGACGCCCCTCCCGCCGACGGGGTCCTCCGCCACGGCGCGCACGCGCTCGCCCGCCGCCCGGCCCGCGAGACCGACGTAGAACGAGCGCCCCAGCCGATCGACCGGCTCGCGGAGGGAGACCGTGAGCATCAGCAGCGCGAACGCCGTGCCCGCCGTCAGCGCCCCGCGCGACACGCCGGCGACGGCGAGCACGCCCACGAGCGAGAGCATCACGACGCCGAAGACCGCGTCGGTCACGAGCAGGACGATCTGATTGCGACGCAGCAGGCGCATCGCCTCGGAGCGGAGGGCCTCCGCCTGCGCGGCGAGCGCAGCTCGACGCTGGCCCTCGGCGCCGAGGAGGCGGACGACGCCGAGCGCGCGGATCGTCTCGAGGAACGCCGCCGTGAGCCGCCCGGAGATCATCCGGAAGCGCCCGCTGCCCGTCCGGAAGCGCGTCATGAACCACGCGACGAGCGGCGGGATGAGCGCCACGCACACCGCGAGCGGGAACGCCACCCCCGCGGACACGAAGACGGCGATCACGACGAGGACGACGACCGGGACGACGACGGCGCCGATGAGCGGCCCCAGGAACGACGCCCGGTAGTGCGCGAAGCGCTCGACCTCCTCCGTCGCGCGTGCGACGCTCGTCCCGGTGCTCTCATCCGCGTCGATCGGGGCGCCGAGCTGGGCGCGCACGACCTTCGCCCGCCACCGGCGCTCCTCGCTCCCCTGCGCGACGGCCGGCAGGACGCCCTCCGCCGCACCGATGAGGGCGGCGAGGACGAGAGCCGACGCGGCGACTGCGAGAGGGAGCGCAGGATCCCGTCCGTCGAGGACCGCGTCGACCCCGCGACCCGCGGCGAGTGCGACGACGCTCGCGGCGAGCGTCCGCACGACGGCGCAGACGACGACGAGCCATCCCGCGACGGGCACGTCGGCGGCGAGACCGGCGAGGCGTCGGACGGCGGGGGTCATCGAGATGCTGTACTCCGTGAGAGGGGGCGCTCCCATCCTAGGAGCGCCCTCCGTCAAGCCCCGGGTCGTCGCCCATGACGATCGGGCAGACTGGGGGGATGTCGGAAGATCCTCGTGCGCTCCGCAGCCGCCGTCGGCTCCAGGAGGCGCTGCGCACGCTGCTGACGCGCGAGGAGCTCACCGACATCGGCGTCGCCGAGCTCTGCCGCGAGGCGGGCGTGCATCGCACGACGTTCTACGGCCACTACGCGAACGTGGGCGACGTGGCCGCCGACATGTACGCCAGCCTGCTCGACGAGGCGAGCGCCGTGACGTCCCGGGAGGAGCAGTCGCTCGCGGATCTCGCCGCGCGCTACGCCGAGGCGACGACATCCGTCCTGCGCGGCGTCCGCCGCGAGCGCCGCAGCCTCCGCGCGCTCCTCGCCTCCGACGTCTCGCTGAGCTTCCGCAGGCGGCTCATGACGCTCTTCGACGACCGTGCCCGGGAAGCGATCGCCGCGTTCCGGGCACGGGGACTCGACGAGCCGTTCGACGATGCCGTCGCCGCGGCCTTCGTCTCCGGCGGGGTCGTCGGGGCCGTCCTCCTCTGGGCCGACGGCGACGACGAGGACGACGAGGCCTTCTCTCGGGTGATCGCGCGCCACATGCCGCCGTGGTGGCCGCGCACCGCGTGAGCCCTACGCGTGCTTGATCGACTCGGGCTCGTGGTCGCTGATGTGCTCGGTCTCGATCTGGAAGGTCGAATGGTGGACCGCGACGTCGAAGTGCTCTGCCACGCAGTCCCTGACGTCGTGGAGGACCTCGGCGGCGTGTCCGTCCGTGAAGCACGTGTCCTCCACGACGACATGGGCCGTGAGAGTGGGAAGGCCCGTGCCGACGGTCGACGCGTGGAGATCGTGGACGTCCTTGACGTGGTCGAGTTCCACGATGTGCCTGCGGACCTCGTCGAGGTCGAGGCCCTTCGGCGTGAACTCCATCAGCACGCTCGTCGTCTCCCGCATCAGCTTGAAGGCGCGGGGAACGATGAGCGCCGCGATGAGAAGACCGGCGAGCGCGTCGGCCTGCTGGAAGCCCGTGGTGGCGATCACGATGGCCGCGACGATGACGCCGATGGAGCCGAGGGCGTCGTTGAGGACTTCCAGGAACGCGGCGCGCATGTTGAAGTTCGCCCCCCTGCTGGAGGCGAGCACCGAGATGGCGAGGACGTTGGCGACCAGGCCGATGATGCCGAAGACGAGAAGCTCGGTCGACGGGACGTCGGGGGGCTCGAACAGCCTCCGGATGCCCTCGATCGCGGCGTAGACGCCGACGGCGAGCAGGAGTGTCGCCTGGCCCAGCGCGGCGATGACCTCGATGCGCCGGAATCCCCAGGTCCGCTGCGAGTTGGGAGGTCTCAGCATCAGGGTCGCGGCGACGAGCGCGACCAGGAGACCCGAGGTGTCGGTGAGCATGTGCGCGGTGTCGGTGAGCAGGGCGAGGCTGCCCGTGAGAACCGACCCCACCGCCTGGGCCACGAAGACCGTGAACGTAATCCCGAAGGCGATCACGAGCCTCTTGCGGTAGTCCCCCGGCACCCCGGCCCCGTCAGGGGACGGTCCGTGGTCGTGACCCGCGCCCATCAGCGGGCCCCCCTGCACGTCGGACGGAAATGCCCCTCAGCGGTGTTCATGGGGCGATCATATCGCTATTTGGCGATGTTATCTACCCCTCGCCTACATCAGGGCGTCGCTCGCCGCGCCGGGCGACGGTCTCCGTGCCGTGCACGGGGCACAGGGCCACCTCGGCCCCGGTCAGCGCGAGCAGCTTCTCCGCCGCCGCGAAGACGTGCACCAGCGCCTCGGGATGCGCCAGCGAGTACAGCGAGGCCCGCCCCTCCGGCCGGACGCTGACGATGCCGGCGTCCTTCAGACAGGTCAGATGCTTGGAGACCGTGCTCTGAGACAGGTCCAGGTGGGCCATGAGATCGACGACACGGTGCTCGCCGAGCTGCAGATGCAGCAGGATCACGAGCCGCGACGGGTCGCCGAAGCTGTGGAACAGCGCAGCCGCGGGCTCGAGGGCACCGGCTTCCGCGATCGGGGAGAGTTGCGCTTCCTGTGCTGTCATCGCCATGTGACAATGATAACGCTTCTCGATTTCGTCGGACGACCGAGCCGCGCACACGCGGCGGGGCGACGGACCAGACGGCATGCGCCCGCCCGAGACGTCCGGGCCGACCGTGCGAGGGGACGATCAGGTGCGGGCGGGCTCGGGTTCCGGAGCCGGTGCGGGCTCCCGCGGCGCGGCGGGACGGCGGGCGGCGCGGACGCCGTTGAGGATGACGACGACCTCGGCGAGCTCGTGCACCAGGACGACGCCGGCGAGTCCCAGCGCCCCGGACAGGGCCAGCGGGAACAGCACGACGATGATCGCCAGGGCGAGGCCGATGTTCGCGGTCATGATCCGCCGGCCGCGGCGGGCGTGCGCCAGCGCCCCGGGGATGAGGCGGAGGTCGTGGCCGGTGAAGGCGACGTCGGCGGACTCGATCGCCGCGGCGGATCCCCTCACGCCCATCGCGATGCCGACGGTCGCGGTCGCGAGGGCCGGTGCGTCGTTGATGCCGTCCCCGACCATCGCGGTCGGCCGCGACGCGACCAGGGCGGCGATCGCGTCGGCCTTGTCCGCGGGGAGCTGCTCGGCCCGAACGTCCGCGATGCCGGCCTGCCGGGCGATCGCGCGGGCGGTGCGGTCGTTGTCGCCGGTGAGCATGACCGTGTCGATGCCCTGGGCGTGCAGCATCCGCACGGTCTCCGCCGACTCGGGACGCAGCTCGTCCCGCACCCCGATCAGGCCGGCGAGCGTCCCATCGGCCTCGACCACGATCACGGTCATCCCCTGCGCAGCCATCGACTCGGCCGCGGCGCGGAGCCCGGCGGGATCGAGCCAGCGCGCGCTGCCGACGCGGATGTGCCGGGCACCGACGCGGCCGGTGACGCCGCGCCCCGCCTCCTCGACCACGTCGGCGGCGGGCGCCGCGCCCGGCCCGGCCGCGGCGATCGCCGCGGCCAGCGGGTGGGCGCTCGTCGCCTCCACCGCCGAGACCCAGCCGAGCAGGTCGTCGCGGCTGACGCCGGCGACGGGTCGCACGTCGACGACGGCAGGCTCGTTGCGCGTGAGGGTGCCCGTCTTGTCCAGGGCGACGACGCGGATCGTGCCGAGCCGCTCGAACGCCTCGCCGGACGTGATCACGACGCCGAACGTCGACGCCGCTCCGATCGCGCTGATCACCGTCACCGGGACCGCGATCGCCAGGGCGCACGGCGACGCGGCCACGAGCACCACGAGGGCGCGTTCGATCCAGGTCCACGGATCGCCGACGACCACGCCGAACAGCGCGACGAGCGCCGCGGCGGCCAGGACGGCGGGGACCAGGGGTCGGGCGATCCGGTCCGCGAGACGCGCGCGTTCGCCCTTGCGGGCGTGGGCCTGCTCGACCAGGGCGACGACCCTGGTCAGCGAGTTGTCGCGGCCGTCCGCGGTCGCCTCGATCCGCAACGTCGCGGACCCGTTCGCCGAGCCGGCGACGACCCGGTCGCCCGGCCCCGCCTCGGCCGGGATCGACTCGCCCGTCACCGCGGACGTGTCCAGGCTCGACCGGCCCGCCACGACCACGCCGTCCGTGGCGACCCGTTCTCCGGCGCCGACGACGAGCACGTCGCCCTCGCGCACATCCGCGGCGGGGATCGTCACGACGCCGCCGAGACGAGACACGCGCACGGCGTCGGGGATCAGCGCGAGCAGGGCGCGAAGGCCGTCCTTCGCGCGGTCCATCGCCCGGTCCTCGAGTGCCTCGGCGAGGGAGAACAGGAACGCCAGCGCGGCGGCCTCGCCGACGTGTCCGAGCAGCACCGCGCCGATCGCGGCGATCGTCATCAACAGCCCCACGCCGAGCCGCCCACCCCGCAGGCGACGGACCGCGCCAGGAACGAAGGTGCAGGCGCCCGCGAGCAGCGCCGCCCCCTGCAGGGCCAGCGCGGGGAGGCACAGCCCCGACCACTCGAAGGCGTACCCGGCGAGCAGGAGCGCCCCGGAGAGCGCCGCGGGCAGCAACGCGGCGTCGCGCCACCACGGCGATCGGACCCCGTGCGCGTCCTCATCGCCGGCGAGCTCCCCGCCCCGCCCCGTCGCGGCCCCGCGCGGCTCATCGGGACCGCAGCACTCCTCGCTCACCGCGCCGGGGTCCCTTCCCCGCCCGGACCGCAGCACAACGGCACGTCGCAGTCCGCATCCGCGCACGGGGCGCCGTCGTCGTAGGCGAGCACGGTGTCGACCAGCAGCGAGATCGCTCGGGCGAGGTGCGGGTCGGCGATCTCGTACCGGGTCCGCCGGCCCTCCTGCGTCGCTGCCACGATCCCGCAGCCCCGCAGGCACGCCAGATGGTTCGAGACGTTCGTCCTCGTCAGCCCCAGCGACTCCGACAGGCGCGCCGGGTAGCCGGGCCCGCCCAGGAGCTCCAGGAGGATTCGCGACCGCGTGGGGTCTGCCATGGCCCGGCCGAGCCGGTTCATCACGTCGACGCGAGTCGCGATCGTCAGCATGACCCGACTATACAGCGAACAGTGACCTTTCCGCGGATCGCGCAGCGTCCGCGACCCGCGTTCGGGCCCTCGCCCGTCGTCTCCGTCCGGACGGTCCCGGTCGCCCTCCGGATGCGTCCCGCCGTCGCGAGGTAGGTTTCAACGGTCACCCCACGGAGAGAAGGACACCATGATCATCACAGGACTCGTGCTCGCCGGCGTCGCCGCGCTCGTGCACGTGTACATCTTCTTCCTCGAGTCGATCGCGTGGACGAGCGACCGGGCGATCGCGATCTTCGGCCTGCCCTCACGAGAGGCCGCGGAGGCGCAGAAGGACCTCGCCTTCAACCAGGGGTTCTACAACCTGTTCCTCGCCGTCCTCGTCGCCCTGGGCATCGTCCTGTTCACGGCGGGCGCGACCGCCGTGGGGGCGACGCTCGTGTTCGCCGGAGCGGGCTCCATGATCGCCGCGAGCCTCGTGCTGCTCCTCTCCAGCCCCGACAAGGCCTCGTCCGCCCTCAAGCAGGGCGTCGTGCCCGCCCTGGGGGTGCTCGCCCTGGCCGTGGGCCTCGCACTCTGACCGCGGGCGGACGCCGGATCCGCTGGCTCGGATGACGGGATCGACCCGTTCTGCGCGGGAGACCGGGGCGATCTCGTCATCCGGACCCGATCGGCGCCTCCGTGCCGCTCAGCCCCTCTGTGCGGCGCGCACACGCAGGTCGCGCGCGAGATGGTCGCGCTGCTCCACGACGAGCCGGCGCAGGGCGCCCGGCGCGTCGGCGTTCGCCGCGAGCCATGCGTCCACCGGCTCGAGAGACTCCGCGGCGGGGAACAGCCCCGTCACGAGACGCCGCGCGATCTCGATGCTGCGAGCCTCCCACGCCGCCCGGATACGCGCGAAGTACTCCGCGTCGAGACGCGAGACGAGATCGCGCCGGTCTCCGGCGCGGAAGCCGGCGATCGTCGCGCTCAGGTGATCGTTCGTGAGCGAGGTGTCGTCCCACGCCGCGTCCCACGCCGCGGCGCGGACCTCCGGCTCCGGTCGCGAGGCGAGCACCTGGATGCGCGCCGTGCGGCCCGACGCCGTCGCGTCGCGGGCGAGCTCGGCGTCGGCCATCGCCTCGTCGGCGTGACCGGTCGCCGCCAGCGCGGCGAGCCACGACCAGCGCAGCTCGGGATCGAGCGCGAGTCCCCGCGGCGCCGCGACGGAGCCGTCGAGGATGGCCGCCAGGTCTGCCGCGTGTGCGTCGTCGACGGCGGAGGCCGCGCCGAGCGTCCTGGCCCACGCGAGCTGCGCGTCGCCGCCGGGAGCGGAGCCGGTCATCCCCTGCCACGTCGTCTCCAGCCAGGCACGCCGCTCAGCAGCACGCGCCGAGTCGGCGACGTAGTGCGCCACCGCGAAGGCCGCGTTGGCGAGGACGCCCGTCAGCAGGGCGATGTTCGTCTCCGCCGGGGCGTGACGCCGCACGATCTCGAGGTAGCGCGCAGCCGGCAGCTCTCCGTCGCGGGCGGCGTTCCACAGCGCGGACCACACGAGTCCGCGCGTGAGCGCGTCGTCGAGCGTCGAGAGCCCCGAGGCGGCCGCGTCCACCGAGCGGTCGTCGAGCCGCACCTTCGCGTAGGAGCGGTCTCCGTCGTTCGCGAGGACGAGATCGGCGTCGGGGACGACGGGCAGCGCGACCTCGGTGCGCTCGTCCGCGATGTCGAGGTCGACGGCCGCCCTGCGCCGGAGACGGCCGTCCGCGAAGGCGTACAGACCGAGCGACAGACGGTGCGGCCTCGGGTCGGTCTGCACGACGACGAGCCCGCCCGCGTCTCCCCGCTCGGCGGAGACCGTCGAGACGCCCGTCGTCTCGAGCCACGCACGCGACCAGGCGCGGACGTCGCGGCCCGAGACGTCCGCGAGCTGCACGAGCAGGTCCTCGAGCGTCGTGCTGCCGAACGCATGCGCGGCGAAGTAGCGGCGGGCGCCCTCGAAGAACGCCTCCTCGCCGACGAACGCGACGAGCTGCTTGAGCACCGACGCGCCCTTGGCGTAGGTGATGCCGTCGAAGTTGAGCTTCGCCGCCTCGAGATCGGGGATGTCGGCGACGACCGGATGGGTCGTGGGCAGCTGGTCCTGCTGGTACGCCCAGGCCTTGCGGCGATTCGCGAACGTCACCCAGGCGTCGGTGAAGCGGGTCGCGGCGACCGCCGCGTGCGCGCCCATGTAGTCGGCGAACGACTCCTTGAGCCACAGGTCGTCCCACCACCGCATCGTCACGAGGTCGCCGAACCACATGTGCGCCATCTCGTGGAGGATCGTGTTCGCGCGGCCCTCGTGCTGCGCGGCGGTCGACGCCCCGCGGAAGACGTACGCCTCGGTGAAGGTCACGAGGCCGGGGTTCTCCATGGCGCCGAGGTTGTACTCGGGCACGAAGACCTGGTCGTACTTCCCCCAGGGGTAGTCGTAGCCGAAGGCGCCCGTGAAGAAGTCGAGCCCCTGCCGCGTGACCTCCAGGATCTCGTCGGCGTCGAGGTGCTCGGCGAGCGACGCCCGGCAGAGGACGCCGAGCGGGACGACCTGCCCGTCACGGCGCCACTCCCCCTCGACCCGGTGATACGGGCCCGCGGCGACGGCGGTGACGTAGCTCGAGATCGGCGGGGTGGGGGCGAACTCGATCTCCTGCACGCCGTCTCGCTCGCGCGAGGACACCGCCGTCTGGTTCGACAGCACCCGCCATCCGTCCGGCGCGGCGATCGAGAACGTGTGCCGCGCCTTCATGTCGGGCTGCTCGAAGCACGCCATGACGCGGCGCGCATCGGCCGGCTCGTACTGCGTGTAGAGGTAGGTCGCGCCGTCGACGGGGTCCACGAAGCGGTGCAGGCCCTCCCCGGAGCGGCTGTAGGCGGCGGTCGCCTCGACGACCACCTCGTTCGAGGAGGACAGACCGGCGATCCGGATGCGGGCGCCATCCCATTCGACGGGCCGTCCGACGCCGTTCACCGTCACACGGTGCACGGCCTCGCCGACGAAGTCGATCCAGGTGCTCGCGGCCGTCGCGTCGAACTCGAGCGTCGTCGTCGTGGGGAACCCCGTGCACTCGGCGTCGACCGCTCCGGTGACGTCGAGCTCGACGCGGACGGCGTGGACGGCGACGACCGCGGATCGCGCGACCGTCTCTTCGCGCGTGAGGTTGGCGGAGCTCATCCCTCCATCGTTCCACGCGTCGTCTCGTGCGACCGTCCGAGACGACGGGCGTACGCTGGAGGGCGATGAGCACTCCCGCAGACGACGGCCGGATGAACTTCCACACCCGCAAGTGGGTGCGCCCCGAGGACCTCAACGCGAACGGGACGCTCTTCGGGGGCAGCCTCCTCAAATGGATCGACGAGGAGGCGGCGATCTACGCCATCATCCAGCTCGGCAACTACCGGGTGGTGACGAAGTTCATCTCCGAGATCAACTTCGAGGCGTCGGCGCAGCAGGGCGACCTCGTCGAGATGGGCCTCATCGCGACGCACTTCGGCCGCACGTCCATGACGATGCGCGCCGTCGTGCGCAACATGATCACGCGCAAGACGATCCTGACGATCGAGAAGATCGTCTTCGTCAACATGGACGAGGACGGCGTCCCCGCCCCGCACGGCCACTCGACGATCACCTACGAGCGCGACCGCATGCCGCGCGAGCATTCCGGGACGGGCACCATCCGCCTGCCCTGAGCGCTGCGCCGCCCGCGCGGCCCTGCATGCCCCGGGCCGCGGCCCTGCATGCTTCGGGCTCAGCGGATGCGGAGAGCGGCGGCCTGGATCTCGATCGAGAACGCGCGCACCTCGCCGAGGTCCTCGCCGTCGATCTCGAGCACGCGGGGCTCGGGCAGCGCCACCCGGACGCTCCTCGCCCGCGCGTGCGTCGTCGTCTCCGCGCTCTCGGCGCGCTCGGAACGGCTCAGGAGACGCCGGATGCCGTTGTCCCAGACGAAGGAGCGGAAGGTGTCGAGCCATCCGGCCACGCCCTCCGCGCTGAGCAGCAGCAGGTCGAGCTCGCCGTCGGAGGGGTCGGCGTCGGGCAGCAGCGTGAAGCCGCCCTGCAGCATGCCGCAGTTCCCGACGAGCAGGGTGTGCCCCGCGACGCTCTCCGCCTCGCCGCCGTCGACCGAGATCTCGAGCTCGACGACCTCGCTCGCGCTCACGGCGCGGCCGAGCGACTCGACGTAGGCGAGCCAGCCGACCCGGCCCTTCAGATCGTCGTCCGTCTCCACGATCATGTGCGCGTCGATGCCGAAGCCCGCCATGACCGCGAAGGCCCTGCGCTGGGCGGACCCGTCGATCTCGGCCTCGACCCAGCCGAGGTCGATCGTGCGCGCCTCGCCGGTGAGCACCCGCCGGAACGCGGACGACAGGTTGCCGAGGGGCACCTCGAGATTGCGTGCGAGCAGGTTGCCCGTGCCGAGCGGGATGATGGCCAGCTCCGCCTCGGCGTCCGGCTGTGCGAGCCGCTCGGCGACGGCGCGCACGGTGCCGTCACCTCCTGCGGCGACGACCACGTCCGCGCCGGACGCGAGCGCGTCGCCCGCGACCTCCTGCCCGGCGTCCTCGCGGGTCGTCTCCCACCAGCTCACCTCGGCGGACTCGCCGCCGTGCGCCGCCCTCAGCGCCTGCTCGAGATCCTCGCGCTTCACCTTCGACGGGTTCCACACGATCGCGATCCTGTCACCTGCCATGTCATCCCCTCGTTCGGATGTGTGCGTCCGCTCCTCCCCGCGCTCAGCGGGCGGGGATGTCGAGCTTCGCCTTCTTCGCCTGCTTGCGGTTGCGGTCGTCGGCGAAGATCTTCTTCGCATCGGCCGGGTCGAGCCGTCCTTCGGCGAGCAGGCGGATCGGGCAGCGCGTGCAGCGCGGCTTCGACGCGCAGCAGGACTTCTTCGGCTTCACCCGCTTGCTCTTCTTCCCGGACGACACCCTGTCATCGTATTCGGTCCAGGCCGTCGTGCTCGCCGCGGGCCGTCGGCGTCGGCCCGGCTCCCGCGTCGGGCGGGCGGGGGGCTCCGGTCAGAACGAGATCGGGAGCGACGGAGCGAGGCGCCGCAAGCGCGTGTGCGTCGGGAGCAGCGCCTCGTAGAGCTCGTCGAAGAGCGGCAGCAGCGCCGCGTACACCGCGGCATCGCCCGGATGCGGGCGGACGGTGCGGTCGACGGGGAGGTGCTGGGCGGCCACGTCGATCGACTCGACGAGGCCGAGCGCCTCCATGCCGAGCAGGGCGGCGCCGTAGCTCGACCCCTCCTGGCCCTCGAGGAGGCCGATCGGCGAGCCGAAGGCGTCGGCGAGGGTCTGCTGCCAGAGCGGATGCCGCATGACGCCGCCCGTCGCGCGGATCTCGTCGATCTCGAGATCGGCCGCCCGCATCGACTGCAGCACGAGGGCGAGCTGGAGCGCGACGCCCTCCACGGCCGCGCGCACGAGGTGCTCCGTCCGGTGCGCCCGGGTCAGGCCGATGTACGATCCGCGCGCGATGCTGCTCCAGTGCGGCGCGCGCTCGCTGAGGAGGTAGGGCAGCATGAGGAGGCCGCCCGATCCCGCCGGCACGGTCGACGCGGCGTCGAGCAGCTCCGCCGCGGAGATGTCGTGACCGCCCGCGATCTCCGATCGCACCCAGTCGAGGGTCACCCCGCCGTTGTTGATCGCACCGCCGATGACCCAGCGGCTCTCCGTGAGGGCGTAGCAGAACACGCCGCCGCGGGGGTCGACCGCCGGCCGGTCGACGGCCACGCGCAGGGCGCCGCTCGTGCCGATCGAGCACGCGGCCACCCCGGGACGGACGGCGCCCACGCCGAGGTTCGCGAGCGGGCCGTCGCCCGCGCCCACGACGACGGGCGTCGACAGCGGCAGGCCGGTGGCCGCCGCGCCCTCCTCCGTCAGCGAGTCGAGGACGGTCGTCGTCGGCACGAGCTCGGGCAGCTGCTCGGCGCGGATCCCCGCGAGGGAGAGCGCCTCGTCGTCCCAGGCGAGCCGGTGGATGTCCATGAGCCCCGAGCAGGAGGCGAGCGAGTGGTCGACGACGAGGGCTCCGCACATCCGCAGGAGCACCCAGTCCTTGACCCCCGCCCAGATCGCCGCGTCCTGGCGGATGCGCGGCTCCTGCTCCCGGAACCAGATGAGCTTCGTGAGCGGCGACATGGGGTGGATGGGAGTGCCCGTGCGCCGGTGGAGCGCGAGGCCGCCCGACGACGCGCGCACCCGCTCGGCCTGGGCCGCGGCGCGGGTGTCCGCCCACGTCACGACGGAGGTGATGGGCCGCAGCTGCGCGTCGAGGGCGAGGAGCGAGTGCATCGCCGAGGAGAACGACAGGCCCGCCACCCTGTCGGCGCCGATCTCGGCGACGACCTCGCGCACGCACTGGTAGACGGCTCCGAGGATGAGGTCGGGGTCCTGCACCGCGTGTCCGGGGTGGGGCTCCTCGAGCGGATAGCCCTGCGAGGCCGATGCGATCTGCGTGCCGTCCACCGTGTAGGCGACGGCCTTCGTCGCCGTCGTCCCCATGTCGACGCCGATCACGGCGTCCCGTCGCGCCTCACGCGCTCGTGTCGTCATGTCTCCTCCCGCGGGCCGATCGGACCCGGGCCCGCGACGAGGGCGGGACGCCCCGTGACGTCGAAGATGTCGTCCATGCCGGCGCCTCTCAGAAGATCGCGTAGACGACGAGCACGAGCGCGAAGCCGACGACCGACTCGATCGCCTGCTGGACCGTCCAGGTCTTGAGCGTCGTCTTGACGTCCATGCCCATGAGACGGCCGACGAGCCAGAACCCCGAGTCGTTGACGTGGCTCGCGAAGACCGATCCGGCCGCCGCGGCGAGGGTGATGGCCGCGGTGTCCACGACGCCGAAGCCGCCCGTCGTGACCGCGGGGGCGAGCAGCCCGGCCGTCGTGACGAGGGCGACCGTCGCCGATCCCTGGGCGACGCGGAGCACCACGGCGATGACGTATGCGGCGAAGATCAGCGGCAGGCCGAGATCGGCGAGGGTGCTCGAGAGCGCGTCGCCGATGCCCGAGGCGCGCAGGACCCCGCCGAACATGCCGCCGGCACCCGTGATGAGGATGACCGACGAGACGGGGCCGAAGGTGCCCTCCACGAGCTTCTCCAGCGCGGATCCGTTCGCTCCGCGGAACCTCCCGAGGACGAGGAGGGCGACGAGCACCGTGATGAGGAGCGCGATGGGCGATGTCCCGATGAGCATGAGAGCCTGCACCCACGTCTCCGTCGCGTCGACGACGCCGACCGAGGCGAGCGCGTCGAGCCCCGTGTTCAGGAAGATGAGCAGGATGGGGAGCACGAGGACCGCGATCACCGTGCCCGCCGACGGCGGGTTCTCCGGCTGGTCGTCGTCGGTCGCCCCGAAGAGGTCGGGCACGATCATCGGGTAGCGCCCGTTGACGAACCGCCCCCACAGGTAGCCGGAGAGGTACCAGGTCGGGAACGCGATGACGAGGCCGATGAGCATGACGACGCCGAGATTCGCTCCGAAGAACTCCGTCGCCGCGACGGGGCCCGGGTGCGGCGGCAGGAACACGTGCATGACCGAGAACGCCGCGGCGCCGCTGAACCCGTAGAGCAGAAGGTTCTTCCCCCCGATGCGTCGCGCGACGGCGAAGATGATCGGCAGGACGACGATGAGCCCGGCGTCGAAGAAGATCGGGAACCCGAGGATGAGAGAGGTGATGCCGAGGGCGAACGCCGCCCGCTTCTCGCCGAAGACCTCGACCATCCGCGCGGCGACCACCTTGGCGCCTCCGCTCGACTCGATGAGGCGGCCGAGGATCGCCCCGAGCCCGATGAGGAGGGCGACCGATCCGAGCGTCGAGCCGAAGTACTCCACCAGCACCTCGTCGACGATGGAGCCGGCGGGGATGCCCGTGGCGACCGCGGTCAGCAGGGACACGACGACCAGCACGAGGAACGGATGCAGCCGGATCCTGATGACGAGGAACAGGATCAGCGCGACCGCCGCGGCGGCGATCGCGAGCAGAGGTCCGGTCCCCAGGGTCTGGGTCCACTCTTCCATGGGTTTCTCCGTTGAAATCGAGGGGCGCGCGATGCTGCGCGGAGGTCGGGATCAAAAAGTAGTACTTAACGCGACGGTAAGATACTACCTATTCCGGGAGCAAGGGAGCGACATGGCCATCGGAGTGCACGGAGGAGTGCACCACGACGTGCTCGACGACATCGGTCGCCGCATCGCGTCGGGAGACCCGCGCCCGGGCGCCGTCTTCACGCTCGCACGGCTCGAGAGCGAGTACGGCGCCTCGCGGACCGTGGTGCGCGAGGCGGTGCGCGTGCTGGAGAGCATCCGGATGGTCGCATCGCGGAGACGGGTCGGCATCACCGTGCTGCCCCGAGAGCACTGGGACGCGTTCGACCCGCAGCTCATCCAGTGGAATCTCGCGGGACCCTTCCGTCAGCAGCAGCTCGAGTCCCTCATGGAGCTGCGCGTCTCCGTCGAGCCGATGGCGGCCCGGCTCGCGGCGACCCGCGCGACGCCCGGGCAGCGGGCGGAGCTGCTGCGACTCGCCGAGACGCTCGGAGATCTCGGCGGCCGCGGCCTCGGCGACACGGCACCGTATCTCGACGCCGACCTCGCCTTCCACGGGACGCTCCTCGCCGCGTCCGGCAACCCGCTGCTGACGGCGCTCGAGACGCCCGTGCACGAGGTCCTGAGCGGTCGCACGAACCTCGGGATGACGCCGGGGACCCCCGTCCCCGGGACGCTGGAGGACCATCTCCTGACGGCGCAGGCGATCGCCGCCGGCGACGCCGAGGCGGCCGAGCGCCACTCGCGCTCGCACATGCGGACGGTGTGGAACGAGATCGCCGGAGGCCCCGCGGCCGACCGCTGACCGGTCGCCGCGGCCGCCTCGCCGGGTCACGGCTCGTTGATGAGCACGATCGTCAGCTCGATCGTCACGTCTCCGGCGCCGAGCGCCGCCAGCGCGCCCGACGCGTTCTCCGCGGCCAGCCGGCACGTCGCCGCGGCCGGAGCGGCGACGTCCACGCCGATCGACGCGATCGCGCGCAGCTCGCCGTCGGCGTCCTTCAGGTCGACGAACGGCCGCTCGGCGTCGCGCCATCCGAGCAGCTCGGCGCCGGCGTCGACCACGCGTGCGATGAGCGGCCCGGTGCGGAACAGCCCCGTGACGCCGGGCGTCGACTCGAGGGCACCCTGCACGGCCCGCGCGATCTCCGTCCGGCGCTGCACGCTCATCGTCCCTCCCCCGCCGGGTCCGCACCGGGCCCGGCGACGTCCTTCACCGTGATGTCGATCCCCACGACGCGCAGCTCCGTGTGCGTCGCGAGGCGCCGGTCGATCTCACCCCTGAGCCTCTCCGCCGCCTCGGCGATCGGTGTGCCGTACGGCGTGCTCACGTCGACCGTGACGCGCAGAGGCGCGGACGGCGTGAGGACGTCGCCCTCGAGGCGACATCGCCCGATGAGCAGTCCCGGCACGGCCGTCTCGGCGGCCCGCACGAGCCCCCTCACCGCGCCCTCGGTCAGGCCGAGGTCGAGGGCGTCGTCCTCGGACGCGAGCGGGATCCGCCTCCCTGCGCGCGCGTCGAGCGCGATGGAGCCGAGCACACGCTGCACCCAGCGCTCGTCGACCGCGGGCTCGGCCGCGGTGTCGGCCGCGAACAGCGCGGGCGTGATGTCGCGCAGGCGCTCCATCGCCTGCAACGCCAGCTGGCACCCGGGCGACTGCTCGATGGACGGGTCCTCCGGCCGCCGACCGGCGTCCAGGTAGTCGCTCAGCTCCTCGAGGGTGTGCCCGTCGAGGTCCTCCGGCTCGAGTCCCCACGCTTCCGCGTCGAGGTCCGGTCGGTCGTCCTGGGTCATCGCCAGGCCTCCATCCGCACGATGATGAACTTGCGCGCACGAGCCAGAAGGCCGCGCACGGTCGAGACGGGGAGGTCCAGCTCGGCGGCGATCTCGTCGTAGCCGTAGCCGCCGAGCTCGCGCATCATCCAGCACTCCCGCTGCGACGGCGGCAGCTCCTGCAGGGCCGCCCCGAGCGCCTCCACCTCGGATCGCACCTCGACGACCTGCGCGGGGCCGGCATGGTCGGGGGCACTGCGCTCGATCGCGTCGATGTCCTCCGCCGGACGCGTCGCGCGCAGGCGGTCCACGGCCTTCCGGCTCACGATGCGCATCAGCCAGCTCTTGACCTTCGACGGGTCGTCCAGGTCGGGGAGCCGCTGCCACGCCGTCACGAACGACTCCTGCACGACGTCGTCGACGTCGGCGGTGCCTGCGAGCATCCGGCGCGTATAGGCGCGCAGGAGAGGAGCGTAGCGACGCACGAGGACCGTGAAGGCCGCGACGTCGCCGTCCGCCGCACGCCCCACGACGATCCCGTCATCCGCTTCCTCCAGCCGATCCGACGACGACCCTCCGTTCATCCCCTGCTCCTCCCCCCGGAGTGTGCGACCGACAGCGAGCCGGCGCGGCACTGATGCCCTGGACCGCATCTTGCCACAGCGGGATCGACTCCACGTCGCGCTTGACATCCTCGGTCCTGCCGTCGGGTCCACGGTGCTCTCCTCGCTGCCTCTCCGAAGCGGCCGCCTCGTCGAGCCGGCTCGGAGCCGGGGCGCGGCGATATCGGTAGGACGCGGCGACGGGGACGGATGTCACGAAATCGTCGGAGACGACTCTCGAGAGCCCTCGTCTCCCGCGGGAAGGCGCTGACGCGGTCCCGGCGGCGGCGCGGCCTCAGTCGGCGCGGTCCGCGCGTTCGAGCCGCTCCTCGTCGGCGGCCGTGTCGACGCTCACCGCGTCGGCCGTCCTCTTCCCGTCGTAGACGTCGCGGTCGATCTCGTCGCTCGCGTCCGCCACGAGCATCGCGACGAGCGTGTCGCCGTTGACGTTGAGGAACGTGCGGAAGATGCCGGCGAACCAGTCCACGGCGATGAGGAGCCCCACCGCCTCGAACGGGAGCCCGAGCGAGGTCGCCAGGAACATCGCGACGACGGGGAAGCCGCCGGGGACCGTGATGGTGCCCATGTTGAGCAGCACGGCCAACGCCATCCCCAGGACGATCTGGCCCGGCGTGAGCGCGACGTCCCCCGCCTGCGCGAGGAACATCACGACGATCATGTAGTTGAGCACGGCGCCGTAGGAGCCCATCGTGAGCCCCACGGAGAGCGTGAAGCTCGCCACACGCTGGCTGACGCCGACCTTCTCGACGGCGTTGCGGAGCACCGTGGGGAAGGTGACGGCCGAGCTCGTCGTCGTGACGGCGATGGCGGTCTGCTCGGCGAGCTTGCGCGGGAGCTTCCAAGGGCTGAGCCGGGTGCGCGCCGCGACCACGGCGACGAACAGCACGAGGAGGACGACGACGCCCACGAGGGTCGTCCCGAGGTACTTCAGCGCCGTCGTCACGACGGCGAACCCGACGTCTCCGGCGAGGGCGGCGAGCAGGCAGAACACGCCGATCGGCGCGATGTGCATGACGAACCGGATCATCGTGAGCACGATCTGCTGCAGCTGGTCGAAGAACCCCAGGACGAGACGGTTCCCGGTCCTCGCGACGGAGCTGTTGAGCGCCGCTCCGAACAGCAGCGAGAAGACGATGATCGGCACCATGGACGCCGTGGACATCGCCTCGAAGATGTTCGTCGAGACGAAGCCGAGGACGGTCTCCTGCCAGCCGGTGGTCTCGGTCGCGGAGTCCTGCAGCGACGGGTCGAGCTCGCCGGCGAACACCATGCCGTCGCCGGGCCGGAACAGCACGCTCAGCCCCCAGGCGAGGACGGCCGCGACGACGGAGAAGCCGATCATCCACGCGAACGTCCGGAACGCCAGCCGGCCGGCGCCCTTCCCCGTCATCGAGCCGGTCGCGACGATGACGGACGCCATGACGAGCGGCACGATCGACATCTGGATGAGGCGGATGAACAGGTCTCCGACGAACGTCAGGTTGGCCGCCCACTCGCCCGCGATCAGCCCGAAGACGATCCCCGCGATCGCGGCGACCCCGATCTGGAGCGCGGGGTTCTTCAGGATCTTCATGTGCTCCTCCATGGGGCTCGCTGCGCGGCGCATCTGCCTGCCTGCCTGGCGAGACTAGGAGGGCGCCGTTAGCGAGATGAGGACGGCGTGTTTCCGTCGTGTTTCCGGGATCTCCCGCCGGACGGCGGCCGGGCGCTCGCGGCACTCGGTACGGTTGCATCATGACCGCTCCCGTCGACCCCACGTCCACCGAGGCCTGGGCGGAGCTCGATGCGCTCCGCGCGAGCTTCTCCCCCGATCTGCGCGCATGGTTCGCCGAGGACCCCACGCGCGCCGAGCGTCTCAGCCTGCCGCTCGCCGATCTGCACGTCGACCTCTCGAAGAACCTCGTGACCGACGACGTCCTCGCCGCGCTCGTGCGCCTCGCCGAGCAGACCGGCGTCGCCGAGCGGTTCGCCGCCCTGCTCGCCGGCGAGCACATCAACACGACCGAGGACCGCGCCGTCCTGCACACCGCGCTGCGACGGCCTGCCGGCTCCTCGCCCGCGCTCGTCGTCGACGGGCAGCGGATCGACGAGGACGTCCAGGCCGTCCTCGACGAGGTCTCGTCGTTCGCCGAGCGCGTCCGCGGCGGCGACTGGGTCGGCGTGACCGGCAAGCGCGTCACGCACGTCGTGAACATCGGCATCGGCGGCTCCGACCTCGGCCCCGTCATGGTCTACGAGGCGCTGAAGCCGTATGCCGACGCCGGGCTCGAGGCGCGCTTCGTGTCGAACATCGACCCGACCGACCTCGCCCAGAAGACCGCCGACCTCGATGCCGAGACGACGCTGTTCATCGTCGCGTCGAAGACCTTCACGACGCTCGAGACGCTCACGAACGCCCGCCTCGCCCGCGACTGGCTGTGGACGCGGCTGGAGGAGAAGGGCGCGACCGGCTCCGACGAGACGTCGCGCGCCGACGCCGTCGCGCATCACTTCGTGGCCGTGTCGACCGCCCTCGACAAGGTCGAGGCGTTCGGCATCGACCCCCGGAACGCGTTCGGCTTCTGGGACTGGGTCGGCGGCCGCTACTCGGTGGACTCCGCGATCGGCACGTCGCTGGCCGTCGTGCTCGGCCCCGACGTGTTCCGCGAGCTGCTCGCGGGCTTCCACGCCGTCGACGAGCACGTCCGCACGACGCCGCTCGAGCGGAACGTGCCCGCGCTCATGGGCCTCCTCAACGTCTGGTACACGAACTTCCTCGGCGCCCAGACCCACGCGGTCCTCCCCTACGCGCAGCAGCTGCACCGCTTCCCCGCCTATCTGCAGCAGCTGACGATGGAGTCCAACGGCAAGTCGGTCCGCTGGGACGGCTCGCCCGTCACGACCGACACGGGCGAGATCTTCTGGGGCGAGCCGGGGACGAACGGCCAGCACGCCTTCTACCAGCTCATCCATCAGGGCACGCGCCTCATCCCCGCCGACTTCGTCGCGTTCGCGAATCCCGCCTACCCCCTTCGGGACGGCGAGCGGGACGTGCACGGGCTGTTCCTCGCGAACTTCCTCGCGCAGACGAAGGCGCTGGCCTTCGGGAAGACCGCGGAGGAGGTCGAGGCGGAGGGAACGACGGGCGCGCTCGTCGCGGCGCGCACGTTCGCCGGCAACCGCCCGACGACGTCGATCTTCGGCCCGGCCCTGACCCCCTCCGTCCTCGGCCAGCTCATCGCCCTCTACGAGCACATCGTGTTCGCCCAGGGCGCGGTGTGGGGCATCAACTCCTTCGACCAGTGGGGCGTCGAGCTCGGCAAGCAGCTCGCGCTGCAGATCGCGCCCGCCATCGAGGGCGATGCGGACGCGCTCGCGGACCAGGACGCCTCGACGCGGGCGCTGCTCGCGTACTACCGGGATCACCGCACGGCCTGACGCAGGACGGATGGGACGAGCTCCAGCCGCAGACGGGGCGCGACGGCGTGGTCCCGGTGCACGATCCCCGGGCGCCGTGTCGTTCGACGCCGTCGCCGTGCTGCACCGTACGGAGGGCCGCGCCTGCGGGGTTCAGCGGCCGAGGAACTCGAGGAGGATCGCGTTCACCTCGTCGGCATGGGTCCAGAGGAGCCCGTGCGGAGCCCCCTCGATCTCGCGGTACTCCGCGGTCGGCAGCGCCCGGGCGAAGCGACGGCCGGTGTTGTCGATCGGCAGGATGTTGTCGGCCGTGCCGTGGACGATGAGCGACGGCACGTCGATGCGCGGGACGTCGTCCCGGAAGTCGGTGAGCCACGTCGGCTGCGCGGCGATCGACGCATAGGCCGAGGCCGTGTACGCGAGCTGCCGGTTCGCCTCGAGCGCCTCGGGGCTCAGACGGTTCCCGAGGAAGTCGTCCGTGTTGAAGAAGTCGTGGAAGAACGAGGCGAAGAAGGCGTACCGGTCCTTCGTCACCGCCGCGAGCAGCGGGTCGAACACCGACTGCGGCACGCCATCGGGGTTGTCGTCGGTCTGCAGCAGGAAGGGCTCGAGCGAGCCGAGGAACACGGCCTTCGCCACGCGCTCCGAGCCGAAGCGGGAGATGTAGCGCGCGACCTCGCCCGTGCCCATCGAGAAGCCGACGAGCACGGCCTCCCTCAGATCGAGCGTCTCGAGCAGCGTCTTCAGGTCGGCGGCGAACGTGTCGTAGTCGTAGCCCTCCGTGGGCTTCGAGCTCTTGCCGAACCCCCGGCGGTCGTACGTCACCACGCGGTGGCCGGCGTCGAGGAGCGCGGCCGTCTGCTTCTCCCACGACGAGCCGTCGAGGGGGTATCCGTGGATGAGCACGACGGGCTGGCCCGTGCCGTGATCCTCGTAGAAGAGCTCGACGGGCGTGCTGTTCTCGGTTCCGACGGTGATCGTCGCCATGATGATCGTCCCTTCTCGCACGGAGAGCACTCGTCCCCGCTCCTCCGTCCACACAAGACGACGATCTGTGACGCCGCAAGCGGCTTGCGGCGGAGCGGGAGGGAGTGCGACGATGGGCGGCTCCGGCGGGTCAGCGCCAGTCGGCCATCCGCGCGATGACGTCCTTCCTGGCACGCGCCAGGAGTCCCCTGACGGTGGTGACGGGGACGCTCATCTCCTCCGCCACCTCGTCGTAGGTGAGACCGGCCAGTTCCCGCAGCACCCAGCATTCGCGTTGCGCGACGGGGAGCTCGCGCAGCGCGTCGCCGAGTGCCTCGAGCTCCTCGTGCGCCTCCGCCACCCGCGGAGGAGAGGCGTCCGCGGGGGCGGGCAGCTCGGCGTCGTCGACGTCGGCCCGCGGCCGTTCCGCGCGGATGCGGTCCACCGCCTTGCGGCTCACGATCCTCATCAGCCAGCTCTTCACCGCCGCCGGGTCCTCCAGCCCGGGAAGTCCCCTCCAGGCGGCGATGAAAGCCTCCTGCACGACGTCGTCGACGTCGGCCGTTCCCCTCAGCATCCGCCGGATGCACGCCCGCATCATGGGCGTGTACCTGCGGACGAGCACCGCGAACGCGGCCTGATCGCCGTCGGCGGCACGACCGGCCACGATGCCGTCGTCGGCATGGTCGAGAAGACTACGGACGTGCTCGCCGCCCATGCATGCCCCCCCTCACGCAAGAGGCCCTCCCCCATGAGGGCCCACGACGGCGCTCACGCGCCGCCGCTGGCCACACGATGCCTCGGAGACATGTCGCGCGCACGGAGGTTGTATGGTCCATCCAGTCATCCCGCGCGACCGTGCGCCGTGCCCGTAGGACACCCACACACGGCGACGATCGCGGGGAGACGCCGGAATGGATCCCGCGCCTCCCCGCGCACAGCTCACTTCTTGAACGTGTCCTTCACGTCCTCGGCCGTCTTCCTGATGTCGCCCTTGGCCTGGTCCGCCTTGCCCTCCGCGACGAGCTTGTCGTTGTCGGAGACGTGACCGGCCGCTTCCTTCGCCTTGCCGGCGACCTTGTCGGCGGCGGCCTTGATCTTGTCCTGAGCGCTCATGTCTGCTTCCTTTCTCTCTTCTTCACGACCCCGGGTCCGGATGGCCGTGCACGTGACGGCGTCGTTGCGCCGTCAGATCAATCGCCGAGCTTCCCCAGCTGCTTCCGGGTCTTCTCGATCGACTTCCGGGCCTTCTTCGCCAGGCGACGACGCGACTTCTTCGCCTCCGGGCTGGTCCACAGCCGTTCCGCCTGATGACGGAGGTCCTCGTAGCCCTTGCCTCGCGACTTCGCCGACTCCACCCCCACGAGATACGACGCGACCACGAGGATCGCGATGATCAACAGGTTCTTCTTCATCCGTCTCTGCCTTCCCTCGGGGGCCGCCGACCCGTCGCGGACATCCCGCGTCGCGTCGTCGACGGCTGCTTTCACTCGGCTCGCGCCGGCTCGGACCCGTCGTCGTCCTCGGACGGGATGTGGATGTCGTCGATCGCGACGTTCACCTCGGTGACGTCGAGCCCGATGAGATCCTGAGCCGCCTGAGAGATCGCCGCACGCACCTCGTCCGCCACGGTGCGAAGCGCCACCGGATACTCCGCGACGATCGTGACGTCCACCGCCACCTGCGTCTCCCCCACCTCGACGCTGACGCCCTGGGACGGATCGGACGTGTCGAACGCGTCGCGGATCGCGCCGACCGCCCGCGCGGCCCCACCCCCGAGGGCGTGCACGCCGTCGACCCCGCGGGCCGCGATGCCCACGATCTTCGCGACCACGCCGTCGTCGATCTCCGTCTCGCCGTCGGGCCGGATCCCGCCGGTCACATTCGACATGTCGTGCTCCTTCGTTGCTTCCGCTCTGCCGCACCCCTGGATGCGGGCCGCTGCGGCCAGCGACACTCGTAAGACGTGTCCGGCGGCACGAACGTCACAAACCGGGCGGATGGAGTCTCGTGGCGACGGCCGGCGTCAGCGCCGGAGAGACGAAGCGCACGCTCGGGACGGCAGGTCGGGACGGCCCTGCCGGGCCTGCTCGCGCCAGGCCGGGCAGGGCGTCCTTCCGCGCCGCGCCCCCGGTCAGCCCTCCACGGCGAAGGTCAGTCCGGCGTACCGCTGCAGCCGCTCCACGAGGCGTCCCTGAAGCGCTGCCGCGGGCGTCCAGAAGCCGCCGGGGACGGCGTCGGCCTCCGTGACCAGGCAGATCGCGCTCTCGGCGATCATCCTGGGCGTCGAGCCGTATCCGGGATCCTCGTCGCCCTTGACCGACACGCGCACCTGACGGCCGTCGGGCGCGATGCCGATGAGGAGCAGGTCGAAGTATCCCGCCTGCCTGTCCTGCGGCCCTTCGCCCGGCTTCGGGGCCGCCGGGGACGGGGCATCGGCGTCCGGCGAGGCTCCCGGCCCGTCCTCGTCGCCGGGCTCCTCCCCGGCGACCATCATCTCGTCGTAGACGAACCCGCGGCCGTACGCGTGCTCCAGGAGCAGGTTCGAGCGATGGACGACCTGGGTGTCGACGACCCCCAGCATGAACGGGACGACCGCCCCCACATCGGGGTCCGTCGTCGGCACCGCCCCCGAGGGCTGGGCGGGGCCCTCGAAGCCGGGGGTGAGGCCGAACGGGCTGTTGACCACCTCCGCCAGGGAGGGATCGTCCTCCAGCGCCTCCGCCGTGCTCTTCATGCTGGCGATCGATCCGCCGGAGACTCCGCCCTTGAACGCGCGGACGCGCCCCTTCACGCGCGGGACCGGTGCGCCCAGCGCCGTGCGCGCCGTGTCCTGGCAGAACCAGACGCCGGTGTCGGACGGGATGGAGTCGAAACCGCAGGCGAACAGGATCCGCGCACCGCTCTCCTTGGCCCGCGCCTCGTGCTCGTCGATCATGCGGCGCATCCAGTGGGACTCGCCGGAGAGGTCGAGATAGTCCGTCCCCGACTCCGCGCAGGCGGCCACCAGATCGGACCCGTAGAGACGGTAGGGGCCGACCGTGGTGATCACGGCCTTGGTCCGGGCGACCATCTCCCGCAACGACACCGGGTCCTTGGCGTCGGCGATGACGAAGGGCGTGTCCTCGGGCGCGCCGATCGCGTCCCTCGCCTCGACGAGATCCGCCTCGAACTGGCCGCCCATCGCCCACGCGACCTCACCGCCGAGACCGTGCTTCTGCAGCAGGTGCTCCGCCACGAGACGGCCGGTGAAGCCGGTCGCGCCGAAGACGACGATGTCGAATTCCCTCGTCTGGTTCATGGTTGTCCTCTTTCTCCTAGGGGCCGCGAAGGGCGTCCGCGCCGCTGCGGGCACGCCCTGGCTCGTACGCATGGGGTCGAGGCGACGACGACGTCGAAAGCCCGACGGAGGGTGAGGAGGTCCGGCGGGTGCCGAGCGAGACGGCGGGATCGGTGCGCCCGTCGGGCGACATCCGACCGGTCGTCGTGCGCGATGCGCTCGACGACCACCAGACCATGATCATATAGCTATGCTAGCATAGCTATTGCGGCGCGAGCG
The DNA here is from genome assembly GCF_032878875.1 of Microbacterium sp. AB. Taxonomy (NCBI): domain Bacteria; kingdom Bacillati; phylum Actinomycetota; class Actinomycetes; order Micrococcales; family Microbacteriaceae; genus Microbacterium; species Microbacterium betulae. Next base: position 2,311,725 of record NZ_CP118157.1, read on the forward strand.
GAGACGTCGGTCGTGCTGTCAAGGGACACGCATCGGTCCTCGGCGTCGCCTAGCCTTCCGTCATGGAATCCGCATCCTCGGGCGGCCGGCGGGAACGATGGCTCGTCGCGACCACGGAGTATGCGGGCCTGACGGGCTACACCGGCGGCATCGGGCGGCACTATGCGGCGCTCCTCCCCGCGCTCGTGCGCCTCGGCGTCGCCGTCGACCTCGTGGTCTTCTCAGACGCGGATCCGATCCCGGGTGCGCGGATGGACGGCGTGCGTCTCGTCTCGTTCCGGCGCACCGACGGGCTCGGCCGGCTCGCGGTGTCGCGGTCGAGAGCACGCCATGTGCGGGAGGTGGGGTCTGGTGCAGGAACAGGTGACATCGAACGTGGCTAGCCCGGAGGGCTGGCCTGGAAGGATGTCATCATGCCTAAGCCGTTTCCCAAGGAGTTCCGCGGCGACGTGATCCGCGTTGCGGAGAATCGTGATCCGGAAGTGACGCTCGCGCAGATCGCGAAGGACTTCGGCGTCCATGTCGGAACTTTGGACAAGTGGATGCGGCAAGCCCGCATCGAGGCCGGCGAACAGGCGGGTGAGACGAAGCAGGAGTCCGTGGAGCTGCGTGAGCTCCGTAAGCGCAATCGCCTCCTCGAGCAGGAGGTCGAGGTCCTGCGTCGCGCGACCGCGTATCTGTCTCAGGCTCATCTGCCGGGTAAATGATGTACCCGCTCGTGAGCGAGCTCGCCGCGGACGGGATTCCTGTCGTGGTGTCGTGCCGGGTATTGAAGCTCGCTCGTCAGCCGTACTACCGCTGGCTGAACAACCCCGTCACGAGGCGGGAGTTGGAGGAGGCGTATCGTGCGAACGCGCTGTTCGATGCTCACCGTGACGACCCGGAGTTCGGGTATCGGCTCCTCGCCGACGAAGCCCGCGACGAGGGCGAGCCGATGGCGGATCGGACGGCGTGGCGGATCGCATCGTTGAACGGCTGGTGGAGTGTGTTCGGGAAGAAGCGGAGCAAGAACGGCAAGAAGCCTGGCCCTGCTGTTCATGACGATCTCTGTGTCGTCATCGACGAGCACGGCCGGGAGCGTCACCAGTTCGTCGCTTCCCGACCGAACCAGCTCTGGCTGACCGACATCACGGAACACAAAACGAGCGAAGGCCGACTTTATCTTTGCGCGGTCAAGGACGCCTTCAGCGGCCGGATCGTGGGCTACTCGATCGACTCGCGCATGAAGGCATCTCTCGCGGTTCGCGCTGTCCGCAACGCTGTCCGGATGCGCGGAAACGTGAACGGCTGCATCGTTCATTCGGACAGAGGGTCGCAGTTTCGAAGCAGGAAGCTGCGCCGCGAACTCGCTGCCCATAATCTCGTCGGCTCGATGGGCAGGGTCGCTTCTTGCGGCGACAACGCGGCGATGGAATCGTTCTTCAGCCTGCTGCAGAAGAACGTCCTGAACCGGCGCTCCTGGGCCACCCGCGAACAGCTGCGCATCGCGATCGTGACCTGGATCGAGCGGACCTATCACCGGCGACGTCGACAGGTCCGCCTGGGCCGTTTGACGCCCATCGAGTTCGAGACCATCATGAACAACGACCTGGCCCTCGCGGCCTAACTAGAACTGTCACCTGTTCCTACACCAGACCCAGGCTTCGTCCACGATGACCAGCTGCCCCCTACGGAACGTGGCGCCGGTGCGCACGTGCGTATCCCACCACTTCGCAGTGTTCTCCGCCTCGATCCCGAGGTCATCGGCGAGGACTTGCGCTGCGACCGCGGACGGGGCGAGCCCCACGACCGAACCTCGACCCCGCTCGGTCTCCCATGCCCGGCGGAGCGCGTTCATCGCGGTGGTCTTCCTCGCCGCTGCGGCTTGGCTCGGCAGCCCTTGGATCGCGGTGGCCGCCCTCGTGCTCGCCGCCGGGCACGTCCCCGTCGCCATGATCACGGGCCGCGCGATCGGCTCGACGAGCGCATCGTGAGATCCACGTCTGCATGGGATCTCGCCACGCCTGAACGTGGAGAGCATCGACGTCACGCCACCTCATGATCATCCCGCTCTCATCGGGAAAGCGACGGCGAAAGAGCTCTTCCCCCTACGAGCCGTCGAGCAAGGACCTCGTCGCTCGGAGGATCCCGTCGGGGTCTTGTGCACCGGCACCGGTCAGCAGCTGACGCCAGAGATCGCGGAACGACGACTCGGTGTCGTCGGCGTGGAAGCCGTGATTCTGCGCCTCGAACAGGCCGAAGCTTGCGGTGATGATGAGCCGGCCCGTCTGGACGGTGTCGACGCACGGCTGGAACTGGCCTGCTCGTGTCGCCGCGAGCATCTGCGCATCCGCGTATTCGAACCAGCTGAAGGAGAGGTCGGGAACACGGAACGTGCCGAGACGTCGGCTTTCGAGGATGAGCCTGACGACAGCAGGGCTGAACACGTTCGTGCGCGAGTCCAAGGCGGCTGTGAGCAGGACGCTGAGCAGCTGCGGCAGGCCGGGGCCCTCCGTCTTTTCTGCGCGACGACGAAAACGCTCCCAGACCTCGGCTTGCCGGTCGACCACGGCACCGGCCAGCTCTTCCTTCGACCGGAAGTGGGCGTAGCTCAACGCCGACTTCGGTTGCCCCATCGCCGCAGCGATCGACGAGAAGCTCGTAGCCGCATAACCATGCAATGCGAATTCGCCGGCCGCCGCCCGGAGGATCCGCTCCCGCGTCTGAGCCTTCTGTTCCTCACGCATCGGCACCCGTCCACGTTACCCCGGGGCCTCTGTGAACGACGATGCCGTCAACGCCACGCGCCCGGTGAGAGCCGATGTCGAAACGCTCACCATAACGACGGACATCGTGACAGACTGAGAGTTCGTTAGACGATCGTCTAACGAAGATCGGAATCATCATGCGCAAGCCCATTCCAGCCACTCTCGGAGCCCTCGCGGCTGTCGCTCTCCTGGGCGTCGGCGCTCAGACAGCAGCCGCGGACGACCAGGACACGCCCGTCACGGCCGAGGTGGCTGCGGGCGCCCTCGCGATCACCGCTCCCGCGGCCCTCGATCTGGGGTCCAACACTCCCGGAACGACCGCCAATGCCTCCCTTGACGCCGTGACCGTCACCGACGAGCGCGCGGATGTGCTCGGTTGGGTGACATCCGTGTCGATCAGCGACTTCACGGGCGCGAATGTGAGTGGATCCGCCATTCCCGTGAGCGGATTCACCTACGTGCCGAGCACCGCGACGACCAGCGGAACCGTCACCGTGGTGGCCGCCACCGCAACTGGCGCGGGCCCGAGCACGGTGCAGACCGCCACGGGCGTCACGGGCGTGAACACCGCGAGCTGGACCGCCGACGTCACCCTGGTCATCCCCAGCGATGCCCTGGCCGACGAGTACTCCGCGACGCTCACGCACTCGGTCATCTGAGTGAGGCCCGGAGTGTGCCGGTCACGGTGACGGCACACTCCGCAGAGCACGTCCCGGGAATGACACGACACACAGACAGAAGGAACCGACGGTGCGCTCAGCGTTCTCGACCATCCGCATGCGCGCCATCCTGCTGATCGCGATCTCTCTGGGATCCGTCGCCTGGGGCGCGACGACCGCGTCTGCCGCGACCGGCGACGACGACAGCGTGGGGATCCGGCTGGTCCCCGACGGGGATCAGAGCGACGCACGTTCGCGCGCCTACCTCGTCGGTGATGTTCCGCCGGGCGATCAGATCCGACGGACGGTGCAGATCGACAACCCGTCCGCAACGGACAAGCACGTCTTCGTCTATGCCAGCGCAGCGGAGATCTCCGACGGAGCCTTCACCGTGGACGGGGTAGACGGTCCCGACATCTCCTCGTGGATCACAGCCGGAGAGACCGAGATCGATCTCGAGCCCGGCGTGAGCGCAGAGGTGCCGATCACGGTCAGCGTGCCCACGGACGCACCGGAGGGCGAGTATTACGCGGCGATCTGGGCGGAGCTGCGGTCCGCCGACACCGAAGACTCCGTCACCCTCGCGAACAGGGTGGGTGTGCGCGTCTATCTGACCGTCGGCGAGGGCAATGGCCCGGCGCCCGATTTCGAGATCGGTGCCCTTGCTTTCGAGTTCGGAGCCGACGGCCTGCCCGCGATCGTCGCGCAGGTCACGAACACCGGCACGACGGCCGTCGATCTCGGTGGTCAGGCGACGCTCGAGACGCCGAGCGGCGGGGTGTCGGCCGGCCCGTTCTCCGCCGACAACCTCACGCTCGGCCCCGGGCAGAGCGGAGCCGTCCGGACCACGACAGACTCCGCGCTCTCGGCGGGCGAGTGGAATGTGACGCTCTCCCTCACGAGCGGAATGACGACTCGCGAAGCGACCGCGAATCTGACGCTCACCAGCCCGAAGACGGCAGACGCCCCCGACCCGGCCGAGACCATACCGCCGTGGATCCCTTGGGCTGCCGCCGCGGTCGTCGTCGCCCTCCTGATCCTGCTGATCTGGGCGATCGCCGCGCGATCTCGACGACGCAGCCGCTCATAGCCCGTCCGCACGACGCTCGCTTTGCGGGCCGGCGACGACCCCGGCGTCGTCGCCGGGCCGAGCGCCGATGGCGACTTTCCGCCGGTCGTGAAGACGTGACGAGAGGACGTGGAAGGATGACCGCATGGATGCGGCCGACTCCCTCCAGGTGATCGTCGGCGCCGGCCCGGTCGGCACGGCGCTCGCGGTACGCCTCTCCCGCGAGGGAAAGCGCGTGCGGGTGCTCACCCGCTCGGGCCGCGACACCGGCATCGCCGACGTCGAGTTCGTCGCGACGGACGCCTCCGACCCCGAGCAGCTCACCGCCGCGACGAGCGGAGCGCAGGTGCTGTACAACTGCGCCAACCCCGGCGCATACCAGGCGTGGGAGCGCGAGTGGCCTCCGCTCGCGGCGGCCTTCCTGACGGCGGCCGAGCGCACAGGGGCGGTGCTGGTCACCGCGAGCAACCTCTACGGCTACGGACCGGTGAGCGAGCCCATGAACCGTTCCACTCCTCTGCGCCCTTCCGACCATAAGGGCGCGCTTCGGACGAGGATGTGGCACGATGCGCTGGCCGCGCACGAAGCTGGACGAGTGCGCGTGGCCGAGGCCCGGGCATCCGACTACATCGGCCCGACGCTTCCCGTCGGCAACGGCCTGCTGGCGATGTACGCCGACGCGACCCTCGCGGGCAGCACCGCGAGGGTGTTCGCCGATCCCGACCAGCCACACACCTGGACCGCGATCGAAGACGTCGCGGCGACCCTGTCCGCGCTCGGGCAGAACGAGAAGGCGTGGGGCTCCGCATGGATCGTCCCCTCCAACCCGCCACAGACGGTGCGCCAGGTCCTGCAGGCCCTGCACACGGAGATCGGGCTCGCAGAACCGCGGCTCCAGCGCATACCGCGGTGGGTGCTGCGCACTGCGAGCCCGTTCGTCCCACTGGTGAGGGAGGTCGTCGGCGTGCTGTACCAGTTCGACGCGCCGTTCGTCTCCGACGGATCGGAGACCACCGAACGCCTCGGCGTCCCACCGACTGCGTGGACCGACGTCGTTTCGGAGACCGCCGCCGCGTGGCACACGCGGGCGCGGGGCGAGGGTCGCGCGGGCGCATAGTGACTCACCCAGCGTCGTGCTGGAAACAGCGTGTCCAAAACCAGGGGTCAAACGCCCCCGGCAGACCGCGGCCTCGACCACGCCACCGCCCAAGCCACCGAAGCCGTGCGCGGCCTCCTCAGCGATGGCCCCGTCAAGCTGGTCACCGACGAGCTCGCACGCCACGACCAGGAGGCCGAGCGCGCCGAGCGCTCGGCGGAACGGTGGGAACAGGTCGCCGCGCGCCTCGATGCCCAACGTGCCGCGCACCGAGCTGAGGACGACGAACAGGCCGACGTGCTCCATCGCGCCGAGAACGAGGCAAAGCGGGTACGTGAAGAGGTCGCCCAGCCACTCATCGTGCAGGCTGAGAATGATGGTGCGGCCTACCTCGCAGCCATGCAGGCCGAAGCGGCTGTGGGTGCCCGGCTCACCACTGCGGGACGGTTCGGCAGGCGAAAGGCACGCACTGAGCACCACGCCGCGGCCGAACAGGTGCGCACCGCCAGGGCGCAGGTCCGCGATGCCTGGGGTGAGCCGCCCCGCACCCCCGAGGCGCTACCCGCCTGGGCAGCGTAGGCAGCGGCACGATAGGCAGAGAGTGATAGCCGTGTGATCGATGCCGAGCGCGCCGTCGAAGCCGCCAGAGCCGACCGCGACAAAGTGCGACGGCGGCACAAGCAGGAACGCCGGGGGACTGCTGCACGATGAATGACGTCCGATCTGAACCGTATCTGGGCGGTTTCCGGTGAGCGGACCGCTTCATGCAAGGGGAATGCTGATGGTTTGGTTGACTCGTTTCCTTATGCCGCCAGGTCGGCGGTGGTGTTCATGATTGCTTCGTATTCGATGGGGGTCAACTTCCCGAGTTGGCGTTGACGGCGGCGTCGGTGGTAGCGGGCTTCGATCCAGTGCACGATCGCGAGGCGCAGTTCGTCGCGGGTGGCCCAGTGCTGCTGGTTGAGGACGTTCTTCTGCAGCAGGCTGAACCAGTTCTCCATCGCGGCATTGTCGGCACAGGCCCCGACACGGCCCATCGAACCTCGCAGATGATGTCGACGCAGTGCTCGCCGGAAGCGTCGGCTACGAAACTGACTGCCCCTGTCCGAGTGCACGATCACTCCGGTCGGGTTTTCGCGCCGGTTGATCGCGTCCTCGAGCGCGTTCACGGCCAGCCAGGCCTTCATCCTCGAGTCGATGGAATACCCGACGATCCGGTTGCTGAACACGTCTTTGACCGCGCAGAGATACAGCTTCCCCTCGGCAGTTCGGTGTTCAGTGATGTCCGTGAGCCAGAGCTGGTTCGGAGACTGGGCAGTGAAGTCCCGTCTCACGTGATCGTCGTGGACGGCCGGACCCGGCCGACGGTGTTTGCGTTTGCCCTTGCGTCGATGCGCGGCCGAGAACATGCCCTCTTGCGAACACACCCGCCACACTCGCCGCTCCGACACCTGCCACCCGTCATCGACGAGCTCGTCGCAGATGAGCCGATACCCCTGGCACCGGTCCTCGTCCCACACATCCCGGGCCGCGTTGATCAAATGCGCCTCGTCCCAATCGCGGTCACTGACGGGCTTCGCGAGCCATTGGTAGTACGCCTGCTTGGAGAAGCCGAGGACCCTGCACGCCCCCGCGACCGACACCCGGGAAGGAGCGTCGGTCGCGGCCAGTTCACGGACGAGCGGGAACACTATTTTGGGCTAGCAGACCCGATCTTCAGGTTCGCCTGCGACAGATACGCCGCCGCCCGCCGGAGCACCTCGTTCTCCATCTCCAACTCGCGGATCCGTTTCAGCATCTTCGCCTGCTCACGCTGCATGTCCACGTTCCCGGTTGGGGCGGGCTCGATCCCGCGATCCCGCAGCTGCGCGCCGCGGACCCATGCCTGCAGCGCGGATTTCGAGATCCCCAGATCCGCACACACTTGCTTCTGCGACATCCCCTGGGTCACCACGAGCGCGACCGCGTCCCGCTTGAACTCATCCGAATATTTGACCGGCATGACTGCCATCCTTTCCCGCCCAAGCCCGCAAGCTCAAGCAGTCCTGGAGTCAACCAAATCATCAGCATTCCCCTGCACGTGCTCCAAGAGATCCTCGGGCACCAGTCGATCGAGACCACCAAGGGCTATCTGCACCCCGACCATCGACACCTCGCCGAAGCCGCCCGACAGGCCAACCAGTTCCTCTCCGCAGCACCCACCAGAAGGGACACCACCCGCCGCGACGGACCCCGCCTGTGACCGCCCGCGAACCCACGCTCCGACCTTCCAAGAGAGGGCCGGAGCACTGTCCTGCCCGGATTCTGGTCCACTCCACGGGCACCTTCTGGTGCACTTCGCTGGCGAGAACGCCGAACGGGATTGGTCCACTTCGGCGGCGTACGGATCGAGCAGATCGAGAGAGTGGACCAGCCAGTGACCACTCCCAGGAACGACGAAGCCCTGGTGACAGTTGCCTCTCACCAGGGCTTTTTGTCGGGATGACAGGATTTGAACCTGCGACCCCTTGACCCCCAGGCGTCCAGACGCATCCTTAGGGAGCGAAATCCGCGTGTTTCCGGGCCTCAGATCATGCAGAGCACGTCACGAAATGCATGGATTTCATGATTCTGGTCCCCTTCTGGTCCCCCTAGATCAGTCGCGCATGGGTCGCACACAGCGCACGTCGAAGTTACCGTACGCGCGTTCGCTCACCCGGACGCCTTAGGTGCGTTGACCGAGTCAAGGGGTTCTCCGCGAGCGACATGAACTAGTAGATCAAGTCACGTGCCAACCGCAACCATCAACTGTGGTTCGCTGGCATTCCCTACCTCGATAGGTCGAGTCGGCATCACAGGAATCAACGATCTCTTCGGCGAGAGCAAGATGACCGCCTCCTTTAGGGTTCGGCGCCCACCTCGCCCGGTCTCGGCGTTTGACCCACCCAATGTGCTATGAACCGAATCAACGTAACGAGTATCTACGTACCAATCCTCGTCGGCGATACTAATGATGTCGCTTCCACTGAGCCCGTTGCTGGCATCAGCGTCTGGAAAGGTGACGATTGCCCGAGCATCCTTCTCTCGTAGCACTTTGAGGAGATCACGCATCGCTGACTTCGCTTTGCTTTTCATGCTGAACGCTGAGGCCTTTCTCGAAGACTGCGCAGGCGCACGCCCCTTACCCTCCACCGCGGGCCATCCGCCTCGGGCAATTCCTTCGAGGACATGATAAAAACGGCTGTACTGAACTGCGGAGTATGGCGGGTCACAGAAAACAAGATCCGTACAAGTGAGTGATGCCGCAACAGTCTCAGCATCTCCCGTAACTGCCTCGCCGACCTGGTTCGCGTGCAGCGGTGCGATGGTTTCGAGCACGTTCCGGGATGTCGCACGGACGCTGCGTGACCAGGACTGTGATATGTACGGCAAGAGGGAGTCAGTCGGCTGGAACGGCTGCGCCGTGTGTCCCGGAGCTGCCGCGCAGATGCTCGCCGCCTGTAGCAGGACCGCGAGCGCGGTTGTGCGTACACCTTCCTCGTTAGGCAACGAGGCGTACAGCTGATCGAACTCTCTGGCTTGGGCCAGCGAAAAGTAGTGGCCACCGTAGTGCCGAGTGATGAATCCTTCCGCGCTCGCCTCGCTCGCGACCCGCTGTCGCAGCACCTCGGCCTTGGACAATGCTGGCTTGTTGCCGCTCGCATCTGGTTCCGCGATTCGCTCCAACCACTTAGCCAGAGCTGGGTCGCTCGCGAGGCTCCGCGTTCTCTCAATCACGGAGGCCGCCAAGATCCGTGCGTACTCCTGAAGATCAACGGTCAGCACTGGCAATGACGTGCGTTGCGCAACAAAGTGCGCTACAGCCCCCGATCCTGCGAAGAGATCGACGAATCGTTCGGCCGACTCGCTTTCCCGAAGAATAATCTCGCCCAGTTCACCAGCAAGCAACGAAGTCTTACTGCCCATATACTTCACGCGAAGCTCCAGACTGGCACTCTCTCTGCCTGCCCAAAAGTGCGTGTTGCTGTTGGCAATCCACGTAGCAAGCCGTGGAGTGAATCCACGTCAGCGACTTCGGCCTCCTCGATCGCTAACTCTACGTCCGCCCAGAGATCGAGCGCGTCCTCAAGCGGTGACTCGTCGGACCAATAACCGCGAGACAACGCCAGCGAGTCCAGCCACGGCCGCAGAGCTGTGGACGAGTGCCCACTCTCCCGCACCAGTTGAATCGCTGATCCCGTCGCTACACGCAATAGAAGAACGGTTCGAGCCACCATCGGCCGAAGGTAGAGCGCCGGATTAACTTCCGCCACGCGTGACTCATAAATGGCGCCAACTAGACCCGTAGCTTGCGTCTTGGAGTTGCTCGCTTGGAGCGCAGAAAGCAATGCAGTCCCTTGCTGCGAGGCGGGAGCGAGCTCAGCAACCCACTCTGACCACGAGGTCTTCCGTCGGATTGAAACATAGATCGATCTAAGCAACTCGGGAAGCAGGGCATCATCCAAAACTGGAAACGTCCCCGATCGACCTGGTTCGAGAGCCTGCCAGACATCAGTCGCGAGATCTCGAACCTGCTCCGCCGTCATATCCTTCGGATGAAGGCGACTCGGGTTGTAGCTGACGACGTTCCTTCGATGATGGTCCTGATCGAACTTGCGCAGATCAAGAGACATGAGCCTGAAAAGGTCATCAATCTTGGCACGCGCCGCTTGAGCGGTTAGAGAGTCAACCCAATCTGCAAAAGGCTCACCGCCCGGGCGGATGATCTTTCCAAGCAGGTCCTGACTGCGACTGCTGTCGGTCCAAGCTTGGAGCGCTTGCCAAGCGACAGAATGGGTACCTGCAGAGCCACCAAACGGCTGGACTCCGATAGAGCTGATCGCAAAATGAGTTCGGTTGCCTACGTAGATTCCTTCACCCGCAAGCAGAGAAAGGGCCGCGCGGAGTTCTGCGTAGTAAGTGAGGTGGACCGCGCCGCCGACATCACCATGCAGAAGAGAGTCCAACGCGCGCCCAAGAAATCCCCAGGCGTCACCGCAATGGGCAAATGTGGATCCCGCCATATACCGAACGAAGTTCAGCCTCCGCCCAGCAGGGATCGCCTTGCTGTCCGCTTCGATGCGAGCCCCTGCGTTTGGAAGGTATCCGTTCCCTCGCGGAAACCAGCGCTCTCCCGAGAGCGGGAGCACACCCCCAAGTGCCGCAGCAATTGTGCTCCGATCCGCTGACTGGACCGTCGCCAAATGACTGGCACCAAACGGTTGCGTTTGATGCGCCACTACGCCCAGCCTGCCAGTTCATCGGCCGCCGAGATGACTGCTTCTCCACCATGCTTGCGAAGATGAGCGAGGAGCTGGTCGCGCAGTTCCTTGTAGCCACCACTACCACGGAGAGCAGCTTTCGCGAGTCTCTCCTGCTCCGGGAGGTTCGGGAAGCTACTCGTGCGCCAATCGTATGTCGAAAGTCCAGCAGCAATCTCCTTCAGGAACGCATGAATAGGCTCCGGGAGGGTGGACGCGACTTCGCGTACGTTCTCAGCTGACACGTCCGCAAGATCACCAGAATCGCGCCAGTCCGTAAGCCCAAGTTTCGTCTGCCGGATATAGCAGAGGTCATTGACGACCGATTGGAATCCACGGACTCCCTGGTCAGTCGCCAACAAGCTGAACCCCCCGCTGAAGGCAGGGTCGCCGTCCGCAGGTTCTAGTTCCGCTCGCTGAATCCTCAACTCTGCAGCCCAGGCGCAATCGCTCTGTTGAACCGCTTCCGCCAGAAGACGCCAAGCAGTCACAAGGAACGCGCCTTGTTGCAAGCGCGACCAAGCAAGCCCATCATTCTGATTTGGGGTGCCTCCAAAAATGCCACCCACGCGGTTTCTCCCAGACGGTTCCCAAGGCTTAACCATGCTCGCTATTAGGCTGCGAACGAATGCGGCCTGAGTGACGGGACCGTTCTCCTTGCGCGGTCCGCCTAGCATATTGATCCGTTTGAACCATGGGCTCTCAGGCGTAGCCCAGAGAACTTCAGTCAGCTCCTGCGCACGACTTTCTCTGTAGACAAGGATTCGATCACCACTGTCTAGCCAGTCTTGTTCGCGTAGCAGTGGATACAGGTCAAAGGCCAATGAAGCGTTGATCTTCTTGGGCTTGATGTTGATCGTCCAAAAGAGGTACGCCTGCCAGGAGATATCGAGACCATGAAATGCCACAACAGGCAACTCGAAATCAGCCACATTCGGATCATCATCATCAAAGGCAAATAGCCGGTGCTGCCCATCGATAACCTCGATTGGAGGCAATGCCTCGTCAATCGCTTCGGGCAGTGTCAGCAGGGAGAAGGAGCCGTCTGAACTATCTTGCACGCGCACAGCGTGATCAGCGTCGATCTTTCGACCGTTTCGCTCATCGCCAGTCTCGAGAATGTTCACCACGACGGCGGTAGGCAGCCATCCAGGCTTACGCAGGCCTTCGTTCGACGGGTCTTTTCTCTGCACGTCGCTCAAACCTGAGCGAGGAAAACCCTCAGCTACGTACCGCCGAATTTCGGCGCTTCGTTCTTTGTCGTGACGCCGTTGAATGCCCAGATCGTCCTTGCGCGGCGTCATCGAATCCGTATCACGCCGGTAGATAGCGGAAAGCTTGCGCAACTGAGCTGCAGACATCGAGAAGAGATAGAAGTGCGGGCCTGGCCGGGATTGATTCTGACCCTCGTCAAAGTTGACCTTGTCCCACTCCGGAAGCCACTGCTTCACCCGAAGGGCAGGGACCGAGGTCGCGTCATCGGACGGTGTCAAGGCAAAACCCCCATCGTAGTGCTAGCGATACCTTCACAGCCTATCGCGAGCGGGATCTGGCCGCGCGGAGCCAGGTAGGGCGTGTGCTCGTTGAGTCCGGAAGCACTCCTGCGCACGTAGCTAGTCCATCCCGCCCCAAGATCGCCTAGAGATTCACCCCACCTTGACAGCGGCCGAGAAGCTCTCGACGGTCACACCGCTCGCCCGAACGCGCGTTCGAGGTGCTCAGCGGTGGCGGGGTTCACGGTCTCGTTGCGCTGGATGTAGTGCTGCATCGTGATCCGCGGGTCGGTGTGCCCGAGGAGTTCCGAAGCGAGGAGCACGCCTTGTGCGTCGTTGACGACGGTCGCGACGGTGCGGCGGAAGCGGTGTGGGGTGACGTTCTCGATCCCGGCTGCGTCCATCACGTCGCGCAGGAGCCGGCGGACGTTGTTCGTCGTGTGGGGCGTACCCACACGCGTGCTGAACAGGAGCGTGGCCGGTTCGGTGTCGCCGCTACGCAACAGGCGCGAGCGGATCGCCTGCAGCGCGAACGACGGCAGCGCGACGCGGCGAACCGAGCGATCCGTCTTCGGATGATCCTGCCGGTGGGTCGGCTCGCCCTTGCGACTGATAATCGTCCCGGCAATCCGCGCTGTCGGGATCGGGCCGTCCATGTCGAGATCCTGGAGGCGGATGGCGAGGACTTCGCCGATACGCGCAGAGGTGCCGAGCATGACTTCGACGATCTGCCCGAGCTGCCTATCCGGCCTCGGTCCCGCCAGTATCCGCCGGGACTCCCAAGCCTTGATCGCGGCGCGGATGTCCTGCACCTCGCCGATGGTGAACGCCTCCGGGATGGTCCTCTTCCGATGCAGCCGAGAGACGTGATCCATCGGGTTGCGAGGAAGGATCTCGTGACGGACCGCGAGCGCGAGTGCGAGGCGGAGGACGACGCGGGCGTGCTTGGCCCGACTGTAGCTGCGCTTAGCGAGTCGTTTGAGGAAGTAGTCGCAGCGGGCGACCCCGATCTCCCGGAGGGTGAGGTCTTTGAATGCAGGGAGGACGAGGGCGCGCATGTCGCGCTCGTAGAGATTCCTCGTGGTTCGGGAGAGGCGGTCTTCGATCTCCATGTCTTCCAGCCAGTACGTGACGAGCTCCGGGAACGAGCTGTCGGCGCTCATCCCGTTGAATCCGGGCTGGTAGAGGGAGCGTTCGGCGAGCTTCTGCTTGAGCTTGCGCTCCGCGGCGGCCCGTGAGGCGCCGGTGGCTTGGACGAGTCGGTTGGTGCCATCCCAGTCCCGGTACCGGGCGCGGGCCACATGGTTGCCGTTCGGCTGGGCGCGGGTGGCGATGATCCCGAAGGTGCCGATGGGTGTGCGGGGCCTACCCACGCGCGCCCTCCCCTGCTCCGGGAAAGGTGGCAGCCCCGGTAGAGGCGGCGGCCTCGCGCATGGTGTCCATCCAGGCGCGGATGTCGGTGATGCCGAACATGATGCGCTTGCCGAAGCGGTAGGCGCGGGGGCCTTTGCCGTTGGTGCGCCAGTCGTAGATGGTGGAGACGGGGACGCCGAGGTAGTCGGCGAGTTCGTCGATGTTCAGGAGCGGTTCCAGGCCGTGCGGGCTGGACTGGTGTTGATTCATCCTTCCAGTCTCGAAGGACAGATGACCGGGTCTGTTCTCCCGCCCTGCTCCCCGTCGAGTTGCCCGCCGCCCGGCACGCGAATCAGCGCCTGCCGTTGCGGCGTCGCTGTTCGAACGGTGCGGGCGAGGTCGCGATGCAGTTCCTATGGCATGCGCGCCGTTGTCGGTTCAGCAGGCTCAATCGGCCGACGTGTACGGTGGTCGCGGCGTCGGGTTGCCGACTCCTCAAGGCGAGCGCGGACGAGGAGGACAACGCTGATCGGGCCCATGATGAGGAACTTGAGCGCGTTCCAGCAGAACAGGAGCACGAGGAGGTTCAGCCAGCCGGGGCCGCCGTCCTCGATCAGGGTGAGGCAGTAGTTCGCGGCGAGGAAGTACGGCGCGGCGAGGAGCATCGCGGGGGTGCCCCATTTCAGGCCGCGGCGGGTGCGGATCGCGTCGAGCGCGATGTTGGTGGGCATGTAGCGCCGCAGGTAGTAGCGGGCGTGGGCGCTGAGCGCCCAAAGCAGCCGGATCATGGCGTTTCCTCTCGTGGCACGGTCAGGTGTCGAGACAGTGCGTAGAGAGTGGCCCGGGGGCCTGTCCGTAGTGGGACGCCATATCAAGGAGGAATCTGCCTCGCTCCCAGGGTACGACTCCCCGGAGACATCCGTAAGAGGTGCGCCCGCTCGTTCGGGTGGCGCTCGCGCACCTGTCTGGCACACACGGACGGGAGCCGGCATGGCCACAATCACTTCTCTCTCCAAGGATGAGCGCGCCGCGCGGGTGACTCTGGCTGCAACCTTGGAGCCCGATGACGCGGTGACCGGCCGGCTCATCACCGCGGTCGGCACCGTGGAGACTGTGCGCCTGGCAGCTGGTACCGGTGCGTTCCCGAAGAAGGTGGATGCGATCGAGGCGGGGCTGTGGCGCAACAAGGTTGCCCCACGAATGGATGCCCGCACGGTCACGCAGGCGCTGTCGGAGAGCGACCGTCTCGGGCTGCGCATCCTCATCCCTGGAGACGATGATTGGCCGGCCGCGCTCAACGACTTGGGCGAGCGTACCCCGACTGCCCTGTGGGTGCGCGGCGCAACATCGTTCCTCACTGCTCCGCTGAGTGATCGCGTGACGGTCACCGGAGCCCGCGCCGCCACAAGCTACGGCGAGCACGTCACGGGCGAGCTCGCCTCCGATCTGACGCATGCCGAGCGGATCATCGTGGCCGGCGGCGCCTACGGTATCGACGCCGCCGCACACCGACCCGCGCTCGCCTCCGGTGGGCAGACTGTCGCCGTGATGGTCGGCGGCTTGGATCGGCTCTACCCGTCCGGCAACCGTGAGCTCCTGGAACGAGTCGGAGACCTCGGGCTTCTCGCCAGCGAGATGCCGCCCGGCGCGACACCGAGCAAGTGGCGCTTCCTCGCCCGCAATCGCATCCTCGGCGCCCTCTCCGGTGCGACCGTCGTCGTGGAAGCCGGCTACCGCTCCGGCTCCCTCAACCTCGCCGCCCGCGCCGCGCAGCTCGGGCGACCCGTGGGCGCAGTCCCCGGTCCGGTCACCAGCGTGTCCAGTGCCGGCACGCACCGGCTCCTGCGCGAAGGCATCGCGTCCCTCGTGACCCGGGTTCAAGACGTGACAGCGCTCCTCGACCGGTCGACTGAGACGAGCCGAAGCACCATCGAACACGGAGTTGGGCTCGGCCGTCCGGCACGACAGGAGGCGTCGGTTCGCTCCTTCTGAATGCTCTCCTGTGAGGAAGTCGCACCAGGCGCGATACCCGTTCTTGCGTCCTACGTACAGTGCTTTCGCTCAGTAGTAGTCTCCAGCGAGCTCGTTGAGTGTCGGGCCTGCCGAGTACAGCCCGTCAACGTAGTCCGTGATGACGGTGAGATTGTCGTACTGCTGCTCGAGCAGCGCGGCGAGGTCGGGGAAGTCAGCGTGCTCCTGGGTGTTGGGTAACTGACCCGCATACCGAAACGCGGTGCCGCTCTTGTCTGCCTCATGAAGCATAGCGATGAGCTTCTCCACCTCCGGCGGGAACGATTCATCCAGGTCGAGCGCGTCGTAGTGCTTCTTGGCCTCGTTGAGGAGCTTATGGAGGTTGTGCCCCAGCTCTTTGAACCGCTCGTCTGATCTCGCTTGCTCGAGCTCTGACGTTCTTCCTTCGACGTAGGTCATGCGGGTGCTCACCAAGAACTGGATGAGGTTCTTTAGCTCAAGCTCGAACGCCTGTCTGTAGAGAGTGAGGAACGGGAGCAGGATGAGGTCGTCAATGGTGTCCCCTGTGAAAGTTTCGGCGAGGCGTTTCGCCGCGAAGCGGTAGGACAGCGCGTAGTCGCGATTCGTTTGATACGGATAGCGGACAATCAGTCGGCTGTATACCTTGTTCGGCACCGATTCGAGCAAACGCAGCGGCTTGGAGCGTGCAGACGACATGTTTCATTGTGGCATCCGCTCCCCCCGGAGCAGGCCCAGACGGGAGGGGCACGCGCTTCTGCGGCTCACGCCCCCTTCGCTTCTCCTCTGGCGCGCTGGGTACGTCTCGTCCCAAACTCTGGTTCGCTAGTGACGTGTCAGCTATGGATGACACGGGCAAGCAGCAGCGAGGGGCAGCGGATCGTGAGCAAAGTTGAAGAGGAGCACGCGAGGCTCATGCTCGTCGGCGAGCTCGGTGTCGATTTCTGTGTCTATGACGATGGTTCGAGGCCGAGCATGCCCGACTTGCTCTCTGCCGACGGCAAGCATGTCGCGGAGGTAATTACTACCGTCCTGCCCGCCGTGCGCGAAGCTGAACGACGCCTCGAGCCACTGGTTGAGCCGCGCCTGCCTCATTGCGTATGGGTGATAATCCCATACACGGTGCTGGGAGGCGTCACGAAAGATGTACGCAGCAAGATCGGCGCTGACATCGTCCGGTGGGTCGAGGAAGCCGGTTGCGTCTTTCATTGGCCGTCACTCACCCAGCATCAATCGTTCGACGACCCAGGTACCGCTCCGTTCCTCGGTCTTGGCGCCTACGACGATGGTGTCCGAGCGATGTGCGTTCAGTCCTGCTTCCATCCGGACGCAGGAGTACATCAGATCCGGTGGTCAATCGAGCATGCGCCGTCGTCCTATGATCCGTGGGAGTTGATTCGGCGATCGCTGCGAATCGTTGATGCGCAGAAGCGCGGCGGCGTGCAGGCTCTGGCGGACAAGCTGATCGGGTATCCGAACAAGCATCTGGTTATGTACCCGTTCGGTCCTCCCGGCAATCTGACGGCCGCGTTCGCCAGTTTTGCCACGCCGCCTGACCCGCGCGACCTCATTCCGCCACAGCTGAACGCTCCGCTTTCCGATGTTCATCTTTGGCTCATGTACCAGTACGGCGACCAAGGCATCATAGAAGGGCTGCATGTCTGCAACGGGCACTGGGCACGGTTCGGGACACGGCTCCCGGGTGTCGATCAGGTGTCCCACTTGCGAAGGCTGCATTACAGAGAGGCGTAGTTTCGCGCAGCTCACGAACCTCCGTGCGTCCAGATTCTAGAGAGTGCGACTTCTCTGAGCTGGTGGCGCCGTACCACCCAATTCCTGGACTGCTACTCGGAGATCACTTAGCCTTCGTGCCCTGTCGAGCGCGGCACGGGCGCGGGCGGCGTCGAGCTTCTGCGTCTCGGTCTCGGCGGGTGCTCCGAGGGGTGGGGGCCCAGTGACGCCGTAGCGGTCGCGGTAGACAGCGATGGTGCGCGCGGCGTTCCGCCATTCGTGGGCTGCTCGTGCCTGTTTCGGCTGGACGCCGAGTTTCGTGATCCACTCGTGTTTCTCGGTGAGCGCGTTGTCGAGGAGTGCGTCGGTCCGGGTCTCGATGAGGTTGCGCCGCTCTGCCAGTGCCTGCCGCATCTCCGATGGCATGGTGCCAGTGGCTTCGGGGATGAGGCCGGCGATCAAGCGTGGTGCCTTCCGCGTGCGACCGGACCCTCCAGGTCGGGCGGTCGCCTTAGCGACGCGGTAGTGAAGGATGGCCGCGATGTCATCGGCGTCCCCGAACCCGCGTGCTCCCACGAGGCGCGGCAGCAGGGCGTCGATGTCGTGCTGGTTCGCCTCTGCCCGCCGCAGCTCGGTGGTCAGCGCTCCGAATGCGGGTGAGGAGATCGTGTCGTCTGCGTCGTCGTTGCTGAGCCCAGACGATCGGATGAGTGTGGCCCAGCGGTCGTGTTGTGCGGCAGCGGCCAGGGTCTCGTATTCTGCGGCGAGCTGCGCGATCGAGCCCCACGTGTTCTGCTCGACGGTGATCGTCTCGTGCGCGGACCGCTCGGCGCCGACGTGCTGCAGCACCCCGAACAGCACCGAGCGGGCAGTGGCCTCGGTGTTGTCGCCGGGGTGTGGTCCGTCGTGGGCGGGGTCGGGCTTGTCGATGGCGACGTAGGTGATGTTCTGCTTGCGGCCTCGTGTCATGGCGACGTAGAACGTCTCTCTGGTCATCGACGCGTCTGCCAGGACGTGCGAGGAGTCGACCGTGATGCCCTGCGCCCGGTAGGAGGTGATGGCGTAGCCGAGGTCGAGATGTTCGGCCGCGTACTTGGCCGGGACCACGACCGATGCGCCCCACGTACGCCCGGCGCGGCGCAAGGTAAGAGCGCCGTCGTCGCGGACCTCGGTGACGTTCCACCTGTCGCCGTTGCGGACCCAGGACCGGCCGGCGCGCAGGCGGCGGTCGTTGCGGCGGGTGATGACGGTGTCCCCGGCCGCGGCACGGGTGCCGTCGTGCAGCTCGACCTCGCGGCGGGCGTTCACGGTGCCGTCGAGGATCAGATCAGCGCGCGCCCTGTTGTTGAGCGCCTGGACGGACTCGTTGGAGTCGGTGACGAGGATGCTGGCTCGCCCGTCGAGGGGGTCCGTACGCCAGGCGGTGTAGGCGGCGTCGATCATCTCCTCTGTCTCCCCGCCGATCACGCGGCCGTGCTCGGCGTAGGTGTCGATGACGTCGGTGCGGCCGTACCGCAGCGCGAGGGATGCGGTCTTCTCCCACACGTTCACGAACCGGTGCACGTCGAACAGCTCCGGGACATCGTCGCGGTCGCGGACGAGGAGGGAGAACGCGCCCCCGGCTGTAACGGACTGAAGCTGGGCGTGATCCCCGACCAGCAGCACCTTCGCCCCGCCTTCCGCCGCCAATGTGGTGATGCGGTCGAGGGAGAGCGTGCCCGCCAGGGACGCCTCGTCGACGATGACGAGCTGTCCCTTGCGGAACGTCTCCCCGGTGCGGTCGTGGGTGTCGAGCCACTTCGCCGTGTTCTCGGTCTGGATGCCGAGGTCATCAGCCAAAACCTGCGCGGCGACCGCGGACGGCGCGAGCCCGACCACGCTGCCGCGCCCGTGCTCGTGCTCCCACGCCCGCCGCAACGCCGACATCGCCGTAGTCTTCCCCGCACCGGCCGGGCCGACCAGCACATCGACCATCCGGCCCGAGAGCGCGACCTTCGTCAACGCGGCTGCCTGGTCGTCACCGAGCATCCGCCCCTTGCTGTCGGGGCGTTTCGTGATTCGTTCGACGGTGGTCAGCGGAACCGTCGGCGCAGTGGTGGTGCGGGCGCGCTCGAGGAGGCGGTCTTCGGCAGCCAGCAGCACCTCGGAGGAGAACAGCGCGGAGTGCTTCGGACGGAACACACTCGTGCCGTCCGGTCGGCGGAACTCCGCCGGGCTAGATGCGAGCTCCGGCGGGGTCAGGCGCAGCGACGCTGCTTCGGCGGCATCCACGACCAGTCCGACGACGGCTTCGCGATCCTCGGTCGACGCGAACCGGTAATCCATCGTTTGCCTCGCCGCCTCAGCGGTGAGATTCCACCGGTGCCAGGTGGAGCGCTTCTCACCTACCGCGGCCACCACGTCTCGCCCGAGCGAGGCGACCACGTCGAGCGGCACGTCATCGGCGCGCAGCAGCAACGGCTCATCGTTCACCGTCACGCCGCGCGCCCACGAGGTCGCATCCTCCCCGAGCACCCTCCCGGCCCGCTCCCGCCACGAGGCCGTGAGGTCAGCCAGCGACCACACCTCCTTCTCCGGCCGAGTGGTGAGCGTGGCCTGGGCGCGGAGCTTCATGATCGTCACCGGCGACGGCCGCCGCCCATGCTCGGAGACGTAGTTGTCGATGAGGCGATCGGTCTCGGCGTCGATGTACCGGGCACGAGTGGAGAACTCCTTGACCAGTGCCTCCGGCACCCCGGTGATCGCCCAGGCGGGGTTCCGGTCGCGGCCTCTATCCCGCGCCTCCCAAGAGACGCCGAGCATTCGGGTGAGGTGGTCCGCGAAGACCGCCTCGTGCAGTTCGGAGAGCGCGACGACAGCCGCGTGCATCGGCCGCCCATCCAGGCTGCGCCATTTCCCGTCAAGGACGGCCTGGACCTTGTTGCTGATGACGACGTGCGTGTGCAGATGGGGGTCGCCCGCCCGGCTGTCGTAGTGGTCGAACGCGGTGGCGATCAGACCTGCGACATCGACCTGCGCAACCGCGCCGTCGCGGCCGCTTGCGCCCGTGCGCGTGGCTGCAACCTCCCGCTCCATGAACGCAACGACCTCCGCAACCGCCGCATGGTGTGCGTCCGCGATCAACGTCTGCGTCCCGGCATCCGCAACCGCCCAGAGCACGCTCGCGGACTTCGGGACCGAGAACGTGAAGTCGAACCCCGCAACCGCCCGTCGCGTCCCACGCTCGGCCTCCTCCGCTTCGATCGCCACGACCGCCTCCGCACGTGACGCCGGCCCGAGGGATGGATCAAGCGCCTCGGTGCGCGCCTCAATCCGCTCAGCCACGGTTCGGTACTCGGGGTACGCACGGCCAAGCGGTTCCCCCGTCATCGGGTCACGGCCCATACCGACCAGGAGCTGGAGTTGGACTTCGGAGACGTGATCGCCTGCGCTGATCCGCCCACTGCCGAGCGTGGCGATCCCGGCGCCGAGCCACCGGCCCGGCGGGGTGCCCTCGGAGTTGTAGTAACGCGTCAGCGGGGTGGAGAGCGAGCGGTCGCCGTCGCTGGCCGCGACTGTGCGCAGCAGGTACTTGTAACCGTCGCCCGCCGACATCACGCGCATCGAGACCGTCACCCAGGCCGCCCTTCTCCGTCTGCTCACAAGGTGAGCAGCGGCCCGCTGACGGCGGGCTCAACCTCGATCTGCAAGAGGCGTGTTGGCTCCGATACGAGATTCGGGAGGGCTGCTCGACAGGGCGGCGCCGCCGGTGCGAGACCGGGTACAGGAGGCGGCGCGAGCACCTGGAAGTTGAGCAGCCCGATATCGAGTTCACGGCAGCGAGCAGCGCGTGGCAGACCTGACGTACCGCCTCGCACGGACTCCTGCGTCCGGGATCACGACATCAGTGTTCGCTATGAGGTCGGATTCCGGGGTTCCGTCGACCGCCCGATGTACGAGGCGCGTAGACCTCTATCACGACATCGGGACGACGCAGAAGCGGACGCCTTCTCGATCCCGACATCGAATCGAGCATGGCGGCCGGTCGACCCTCGCCGGTCACGACGACCGTCAGGCGAACGGGTGATGGTGACGGAGGTGCTGGCCAGGTGGAGTCGATTCAGTCATTCGTGATCGCACTGCCGGATACGGATCGTGCCGCCCGCCTGATTGAGGGACAGGTCGGCCACGCAACTCATCGGCTCCTCTATCCTTCTGGCCGGCCATGGCTCGTGGCCAGCGCCCCGGACCATCTCCCGTTCCTGATCTCTTCCGACGGAACGGCGGCCGTGATCGGCCCCGTCGGCGCCGATCAGGCGCAGCTCGATCGGTCAGTGAGATCTGCGCGCTCCCCGGGTGACTTCGCCAGGATCCAGAAGATCTACGCGGGGAGCTTCTCGGTCGTCGGCATCTTCCGGGGCTCTCTGTATGCCAGCGCCCCTGCACTCGAGAGCCGCCGGATGTTCTGGAGCATGATCCACGGCGTACCTGTCGTCGCGGACCGCGCGGATGTCCTCGCGCGTCTCGGAGGTTTCGCTCTCGACGACGGCTCGGTGGCGCTGCGTCTCAGCCGGGGCGTGCCGCATCCCGTCGATTCGGCTCCGATGTGGCGCGAGATATCGGCGGTCCCGGGCGGCCAGTTCATCATCGTCGACGCTGACGAGCGCGTGAGCACGCAGAGCTGGTGGTCGCGCCCTGCCCCTGTCCTGGACCGCCGTGAAGGTGCTGCGGCAGTCCGCGAGGCGATCGCCGATTCGGTGGCCGTCCGGGTGCCCCCAAGCGGCACGTTCGCGTGTGATCTGTCGGGCGGGCTGGACTCGACGCCGCTGTGCTACTTCGCGGCACAATCGGGCAGGCCATTGATCGCTCGCACATTCTTCACAGAGGACCCCGGAGGACGCGAGGACCTGGACTGGGCGAAGCGAGCACTCCCGGCCATGAGCTCGATCAGCGAGCATGTCGTGTTCTCGACAGCAGGCATCCCGGGCTTCTATGAGGACCTCTACGGTCTCGGTGTTCCCCTCGACGAACCGACACAGGCCGGCGGCACGATCCCGCGGGTCAGGCACATGCTCCGTGACGACCTCGAACGGGACGTGTCGGTACACATCAACGGTCTCGGAGGTGACCACCTGTTCCGGGGAGTGCGAGCGTGGAATCACACCCTCGCCAGGTCACGACCGGCTCTCGCCTGGTC
Organism: Microbacterium sp. AB; assembly: GCF_032878875.1. Lineage (NCBI taxonomy): Bacteria > Bacillati > Actinomycetota > Actinomycetes > Micrococcales > Microbacteriaceae > Microbacterium > Microbacterium betulae. Next base: position 2,334,317 of record NZ_CP118157.1, read on the forward strand.
GAGGGCCCGCGCCGAAGACATTCCGTCCCGCGTGCCCGCCAGGACGACGGCGCGGCAGCTTGCGGACCGCCGGCCGTACCGTCGCTGGCTGCTCGACAGCATCGGGGACGCCGAGCTCGGAGTCGAGCCACCCCAGCTGCCTCGGTCAAATGACTGGTCCGTGCCGGTCACCCTGCCGCCCTGGCTGACAGCGGATGGGCGAAACGAGATCCTCCGCCGCCTGCATTCGGCCGCAGAAGATGCGGAGCCGCTCGCGCCAGGAATCGCCGGTCATTTCGACCTCTTCACCGTGAGGCAAGCCGGCCGGCTGGCCCGCAGCATGGGGCTGATCGGTGACGCCATGGGAGTCTCCTACGACTCACCGCTGCTGGACGACCGCGTCGTCGAGGCAGTCTTCTCCGTGAGGTACGAGGAGCGCGACACGCCGGTCGATTGGAAGCCGCTGATCAAGGAGGCGATGGCAGGCCTGCTCCCGGCCGACTACCTCCGGCGCACGAACAAGATCGGGGGCGCGCCCCAGGCGGTCCGGGGATACGCGGCGAACTACGAGACGCTCCGCGCTCTCTGGGAGGAGTCGGGCGTTCTGGACTCGGGCTACGTCGACAGGGACGCGCTCTTCGAGAACGCCTCGCCGTCATCCACCGCCACTCCTTCGAGTCACATCCACGCGCTCACTGACGCGGCGATATTCGCCCAATCTCAGAGATCCGGGTCATCTCTTTCCTCTCTAGACATCCAGGAGCAGAAGTGACGAACACACCCGAAACCAGGAACCCGTCGCTTCACCGTGTGTCGACCGAGTATGGCGACGTCATCCTCAACGAGAGGACCGGGGCCTACTGGCATCTGAACGAGAGCGCATCGCGAGTCGTCGCCGTGCTCGACAGCGGGGGTTCAGTGGAAGATGCCGTGCGCGACCTTGTCGACGTCTACGAGATCGACGAAGTACGCGCTCGCCAGGACATCGAGGTCATCTCGGCCAGCCTGCAGAAGCTGGGGGCGCTATGAGTGAAGTGCTCCCCGAGACACCCGCCCGGCTCACATTCATTGAACGCGTGCAAGTCCAGGCGGCGCTTATCGGCGCCCGGGCGATTCAGGGACGGTCCCCGGACAAGATGCGCACATGGCTTGAGAGGGTGGCGACCGGTGCGGCGCCCGCCAGCTACGCCGAGACGAAGCTCGCGCGCGATCAGGTCCTGACTGTGAGCGCCTACTGCAGAGGAGGCACAGCGTGCCTGCTCCGGTCGATAGCTGTCGCGCTCGTGTGCCGTCAGCGGAGCACCTGGCCCACCTGGGCGGTCGGGGTACTCGCCGTTCCGCCGTTCGCAGCTCACGCCTGGGTCGAAGCCGAAGGACGCATCGTCGACGAGCCGATGGACGAGACGGACTACAAGGCGTTCTTCAAGGTGCAACCGAGCCGTCGACCGTCCCTCCGGCCGGTCGAACTTCCCAACGCGTCACGAGAGGAGGTGCAACCGTGATGGACAAGACCTACGAGGCTCCCGCCCTCGTCGAGCTCGGCAGCTTCGCTGCCGTGACCGGCGCCGGCATCGGCACGTCGGCCGAGGGCTGGTGGCCCCTGGCGGACCGCCCCTGAACGCCCCGCGACAGCTCCTGTCGCGCCGAGAACGATGAGAGGAGGTGACAGCAATGACCAGCAAGTACGAGGCACCGGCGCTTGTGCAGGTGGGAGATTTCCACCACGACACGGGCGAGTTCATCGGCCCGCACGATGAGCAGATCCTCCCGCTCGAGGATCACTCACCGTGATCTGTGCCGTTCAGCCCAACCGGCCCGGTACGAGGCGAACACGCGTCGTCTCGTACCGGGCCGTTCTTCCGATCAGCATGCCCGGACCATGAGAGGAGCACCGCATGCACGATGGCCACTCCCCCGCGGTCGAGATCAGTGACCTTCGCATGCGTTACGGCACCCGCGACGTCCTGCGCGGCATCGACCTGCGCATCGACCGGGGAACGATCCTCGGCCTGCTCGGGCCCAATGGTGCGGGCAAGACCACGACAATCGAGATCCTTGAAGGCTTCCGGCGCCGCTCCTCCGGCACTGTCCGAGTCCTCGGACAGGACCCTCAGCACGGCGACGAGCGCTGGCGCGCCCGCCTCGGCATCGTGCTCCAGGACTGGAGAGACCATCGGCGCTGGCGCGTCGGTGAACTCCTTGAGCATCTCGGTCGCTACTACAAGCCCTACAGCACGCCCGCGCGGCCTCGCCCGATCCCCGCCGGGCGGCTGCTCGCGCAGTTCGGTCTCCAGCAGCAAGCCTCGACGAGCATCGCCAAGCTCTCCGGCGGCCAGAGGCGCCGGCTGGATGTCGCGATCGGGCTGGTGGGGAATCCTGAGCTGCTGTTCCTAGACGAGCCGACCGTGGGGTTCGACCCTGAGGCCCGCCAAGGATTCCATCAGGCGATCTGGCAGATCTCGCAGACGAGCGACACCGCCATCGTCCTGACGACTCACGACCTCGCCGAGGCGGAGAGGCTGGCGAGCAGGATCGCGATCCTGAATCACGGCCGGATCGTCATCGACGACACCCCGGCGATGCTGAAGGCCCGTCTCGCGAGCCGTGCTGTCGTCTCCTACCGTCTGCACGGACGCGAATACCGTCACGACGTTCCCGCCGATGAGGTCGAGGCCTTCGTTCACGAGGTGCTCGCCGATCGCTCTCAGATCACCCAGCTGGAGGTGGTGCGGCCCAGCCTGGAGAGCGCCTACCTCGATCTCGTGAGCGATGAGTCGCGGATCAACGTCGGAAAGCCGGTGGCGCAGGACGTGGTTGCATGAGATTCCCCCTCACCGCGCTGAGCGCCGGAGTCTCCCGCGGTGCCATCGAACTGCGTCAGGGGCTGAGCCTGATCGCGAACTACGTCTTCTTCCCGACGATCGCGATCGTGGTGATGTACTTCCTGCGCGACTTCCGCGTCGCTGAGGACGGTCCGTCCCTGGGCATGTACGCGATTCCCGGGATCGTCGCGATGAACATCCTGTTCACGAGCCTGATGGGGGTTGCCTCGGCGCTGCTCACCGAACGGGAGGATGGCACGCTGCTGCGCGTGAGGACTGTCCCGCACGGGACGGTCGGCTACCTGGTCGGAAAGATCCTGAGCCAGACGGCGCTGACGCTGGTGACCTTCGTCGTGGTCATGACTCTCGCTGTCGTCCTCTTCGACGGCTTCGCCCCCGATCCGCTGAGGGTCCTGAGCCTGCTGTGGGTGCTGCCGCTGGGCATCGCGGCAATGCTCCCCCTGGGCATCGCCATCGGTGGCCTGGTCAAACAGCCAAGGCAGCTCAGCCTCCTGTCGCTGCTGCTGATGGGAATGACCGCGGTGTGCGGTATTTTCTATCCGCTCGCGTTGCAAGGCACCGGCCTCCAGGTGGTCGGGCAGTGCCTGCCGCTGTACTGGCTCGGGCTGGGAATGCGTTCGGCACTTCTCCCGGAGGAGATCGCATCGTTCGAGATCGGGGAAAGCTGGAGGGCTGCCGAGACGGCTCTCGTGCTCGGCGCGTGGGCTGTTGCCGCGACAGCTCTCGCCCTCTACGCGCTGCGTCGGATGACGCACCGCGCCTCCGGTTCCCGGCGCCCGTCGCTGCCAGACGTACTGCAACCGCGGCTGAAGTCGCAGTCGAGCGGCATACGACCCCAGGCCCCGCGAGAAGTCCGACGGTAGAATCCCTGGCCATGGATGGAGGCACCGCCGGCCGGGACCGCGGCGGCGGAGCCCTGCCTGGCGGCGGTGAGGAGCGGGGCCGTGGGACGTGGTTCCGGCAGCATCCCCGCCTTATCGACCTGGTCGTGGTACTCGCGATCTTCGCCTACAACCTGCCGATCCAGTTCGGCTCCGTGCCGGAAGGCCTGTGGCCAGGGACGTCTCTGGCGCTGTCGGTGGCACTGTGCGCGCCGTACCTGTGGCGGCGACGCCGCCCGCTCCTGGTCTACGCCTGCATCCAGGCGGCAGCCTTCGCGCAGATCGGGCTCGGCGTCGGGCTGCTGGTGGCCGACGTGCTGCTGCTGCTCGCCGTATACAACCTCGCCGTCCGCATGCGCTGGCAGGTTTCCGCAGCCGCCGCTGCTGTCACTGTCGCGTGGCTGCTCATCGCCGTAGGCCCCGCTCTATCGCTGGGCCACCTGAGCATCGGTGACGTGGGAGTCCTCATCGCCGTCATCGCGTGGGCGTGGACGTGGGGGCGTCTGGTCCAGACCCGTCGTCGTTACATCGGCAGCCTGCACGAACGAGCCGAGCAGCTCGAGCGGGAGAAGGCGGCGGAAGCAGCGATGGCCGCCACCGCGGAGCGCACGCGGATCGCCCGCGAGATCCACGATGTCGTCTCTCACAGCCTCAGCGTGATGGTCGTGATGTCCGATGGCGCGGCGACGACGATCGACGCCGAGCCCGCTCAATCCAAGACCGCCATGCTGGCCGTCCGAGACACCGGCCGCACAGCGCTGGCAGACATGCGCCGGATGCTCGGGGTCCTACGTGACGGTGAGCCGGGGTCACGGGCACCCCAGCCCGGGATCGCTCAGCTCGACCGCCTCATCGAGGACTCTGCTGCGGCTGGCCTGCCGGTGACCTTCAGCGTGGAGGGACAGCCCGGTCCTGTGGCCGCGAGCGTGGACCTCACGGTGTACCGCGTCGTCCAGGAGGCGCTGACGAACGTGCGCCGGCATGCCGGCCCCTCGGTGACGGAGGTGCGCGTGATGGTGCGGCACGAAAAGGACATGATCCGCGTGAGCGTCAGCGACGACGGAGCCGGGCCAGCTGAGAATGCCGCTGCACAGGGTGGCCATGGCCTGATCGGCATGCGCGAGCGGGTCGCCGCCCATCAGGGCGTGCTGCGGACCGGCGCACGCCCGGACGGCGGCTTCGAGGTGAACGCGACCGTGCCGAAGGAGAGCGCAGGCCTATGAGCATCCGCGTGGTCTTGGTCGATGACCAGGAGATGATCAGGATGGGCTTCCGGATGGTCCTGAGCTCCCGGCCCGAGATCGAGGTCGTGGGCGAGGCTTCTGACGGGGATGAGGTGCTCGCGGTGCTGGCCGAGCACCCGGCGGATGTCGTGCTCATGGACGTCCGGATGCCCCGTGTGAACGGCATCGACGCCACCCTGCGCATCAATCAGCTGGATGATCCGCCGCGGGTTCTGGTCCTGACGACATTCGACCTCGACGAGTACGCCTATGAGGCTCTTCATGCGGGTGCCTCCGGGTTCCTTCTGAAGGATGCGCCGTTGGAGGAGATCGCGTCAGCGATCCGTCACGTGCACGACGGGGATGCCGTGGTCGCACCGAGCACCACCCGAAGGCTGCTCGAGCAGTTCACCCGGGCGGGCACGCGGGGCACGCACGATGACAGCGCATCGCGAGCAGCCTCGTTCGAGCACCTCACCCCCCGCGAAGACGAGGTCCTGCGCCTGGTCGCCCGGGGGCTGTCGAACCGGGAGATCGCCGACGAGCTGGTGCTGACCGAAGGAACCGTGAAGGTCCATGTCGGCCACGTGCTCACCAAGCTCGGCCTGCGCGATCGCGTCCAGGCCGTGGTACTCGCCTACGAGACCGGTCTGATCACCCCAGGAAGCGGCTGACTCACTGCGTGATGCGCTTCGGCATCTCCCGCCCATAGCGCATCGGGTCGCCATCTATGCCTTAGGTGGTAGGCGGAAGATATGCCCGAGGCGAGACGACGTCGCGTCTCCGCGCGGGAATCGTTGAGGGCATGGCTTATGCAGTCGAGACCTCGAACCTGACCAAGCGCTACGGCGATCGCACCGTCGTCGAGGATCTCGGCCTGCGCATCCCCCAAGGGTCCGTGTACGGCTTTCTCGGCCCGAACGGGGCCGGCAAGTCCACGACGATGAAGATGCTGCTCTCGCTGATCCGGCCCACCAGCGGCGAGGTCCGCGTGCTCGGCCAGCCCATGACGCGCGGCACCCGGCGGGAACTGCTCGGCAGCGTCGGATCGCTGATCGAGTCGCCCCCCGGGTACGCGCACCTCACCGGCGCGGAGAACATGCGACTCGTCCAGCGGCTTCTGGGTCTGAACCGGCAGCAGGTCGACTATGCCGTGCACGCCGTGCGCTTGCAGGATCAGATGGGCAAGAGGGTTCGCGACTACTCGCTGGGAATGAAGCAGCGTCTCGGGATCGCGATGGCGCTGGCCCGGCAGCCGAGGCTGCTCATCCTCGATGAGCCGACCAACGGACTGGACCCGGCGGGCATCGAGGAGATGCGCGTCCTGTTGCGGCGCCTCGCACAGGGCGGTGTGACCGTCATGGTGTCGTCGCATCTGCTTGGCGAGATCGACAAGACCGCCACCGTACTGGGCATCCTCAGCCAGGGCCAGATGATCTTCCAGGGCACCCGTGCAGAGCTGATGGCCGCATCCACGCCAGACGTGATCTTCACCTGCAGCGACCCTCAGCGCGCCACATCGAGGCTCAGCTCCTTCGACGCACGGCTGACCGAGGAAGGCGAGGTCGCCGTTCCCCGGCTGGATGATCGCCAGACCGCAGGGATAGTCGCCGCCCTCGTGGGCGAGCAAGTGGGCGTCTACGGCGTTCGGCGAGACGAGCAGACCCTTGAGGACGTCTTCATGCGCCTCACCGCCGGAGGCCAGCTGTGATCGCCCGCGCAGTGGCCGGCGAGTTCGCCAAGATGCGGCACCTCCGCATCGGCCTGATTGCGGCCGCCATGGTGATCGCCGTGGTCGTGCTCGCGCTCTACACGGTCGTCTCCAGCCCCGGGTTCTCGCCTGACGAGGCTGGGGCGTGGAACGCGCTGCTCGCCGGGATGTCCCTGGGGATTCCACTTGTCTCCCCGCTCCTGCTGGCGGTCCTGGCCTCACGGCAGACCGACATCGAGCATCAGGGCAACGGCTGGCTGCTGCAGTCGACCTCGGGTCTCACCCCCGGTGCGGTGTGCCGGGCGAAGCTCATCGCGCTCGGCAGCATCGTGACGGCGGTGACGCTCGGCACCGGGATCATCGTGCTGGGCGCGGGCAGGCTCCTGGCCGGCATCCGCGTGTCGCTCCCTCTCGGCCACTGGAGCGGCTTCATCCTTTGCATGCTCGTGGTCAACCTCGCTGTCCTCGCCCTGCACATCCTGCTCTCGGCAAAGGTCGAGAACCAGCTCGTGGCCCTCGGGATCGGTGCCCTGGGCTGCGTGGCAGCGGTGTTCTCGCAGGGGCTTCCCGCCACGCTGGCCCACGTGACGCCGTGGGGGTACTACGCCCTGGCAAGAGCCGCCGATTACGAGGGCGACCGGTTCGTCGCGCTTCCTCTCTCCTATCCGAGCATCCTTGTGCTCGCGATCATCGTCGGCGGGCTATTCCTCCTGTTCACTCACCGCTTCGACCGTCAGGAGGCCTGATCATGCGTGCGATATCCGCCGAACTCCTCAAGCTCAAGCGATCACTGGCCTGGCCGATCGTCGTGTTGCTGCCGATCGTCCTGGTACTCGCCGGCGCAGCGACCCAGCTCGCACGCGGCACGGAGCCCGAGAACGGCTGGGACACCGTGTGGCTGCAGTCCGTGGGCTTCTACGGCCTGTTCCCGCTCGCGATCGGTATCGCCATCCTGGGCTCCCTCGTCTGGCGCGCAGAACACCGTGGCAGCAACTGGAACGCCCTCATGAGCGGGCCCACGCGGTCGCTGAGCATCGTGGTCGCCAAAGCCGGGGTCGTCGCCGGTCTCACCGCGATCATGCAGATCGTGCTCGTGCTCGCGGTGATCGCGGTCGGCAAGCTCGCCTTCGGATTGCCCGGAGTGCTCCCCGCCGAGCACATCGGCGTGGCGGGACTCCTGGTGCTCGCCACCATCCCGGCTGCCGCGCTCCAATCGGCGCTGTCCATGTTCCTGCGCTCCTTCGCAGCACCCGTCGCCGTGGCACTGGTCCTCTCCGGGATCTCCACCGCAGCGCTCCTGATGCTCGGCAACGCCGCACTCGTCTCGCCCTACGGCCTCGCCACCCGGACAACGCTGCTGGGCACCGGCTCCTTTGCCGACAGCGGCGCGATCACACCAGAGGACGTCGCCGGGATCGTCGTGGCCTCAGCGGTCCTGACCGCGCTGCTGATCGCGCTGACCACGCTCGTCCTGAACCGCCGGGACACCCGCATCTGACCCCCTCCAGGAAGGAAACAGCCATGTCCACCCCGCAGCCACCGCTGGTGCACGTGCACCAGCCCGCCCACTCCGCACCACCGGCGACAGGACGGTCCGCGACCCCGAGCGGTGTCGTCGCGCTCGTCCTCGCAGGCGCAGCACTCTTCTTCTCGCCCGTCTTCCTGCTGATCCCGTATGTCGGCTTCTTCCCCGCGCTCATCGCCGGGGGCGGAGCGGTCATCGCAGGGCTCGGACTACGCGGAAGCACTCGCGGTACGGCGACCGCGGTGACAGGACTGATCGTCTCCGTCATCATCTTCGCGCTGCTCGCCGGCATCGCCACCATGTGGAACTTCGTCGTCGCCGATCCCGCCATCCGGGACTACGACGAGCTCCACGAGGTGATCGACCACATCAAGCAGCTGATCTTCGGCTGATCACGAGCGAGGCAGCGCGAGGTCCCTGAGATGAGCGAGCAAGTCGTCGTCTCCGTCGTCGTGGGCCTCGTTGTCTCGGCCGTGTGCTTCCTGCCCCTCGTGTTGTGGCAGTACCGCCGCTACGGCCGATTCAATGGAGCCAGAACCGTCTGGACCGTCACTGCATTCGTCTACGCCGCGGGCCTGGTGGCTTTCACGGTCTTCCCGTTGCCCGACTTCTCCGAGGACTACTGCACCGCCCACCACGTCCGCCCGCTGCTCGATCCGCTGCGGTTCCCCCGCGAAGTGACAGCGGTCATCCGGGAGCGAGGCGTGATCGCGCTCACCGGAGACTGGGTGGTCTGGGAGTTCGCGCTCAACATGGTGCTGTTCGTCCCCTTCGGCCTCATCGCCCGCCGCGTCTTCGAGTGCTCACGGCCCACAGTGCTCGGCGCCGCCGTCGGGGTCTCGATCCTCATCGAACTGACGCAGCTGACCGGGAACTGGGGGCTGGCTCCCTGCCCGTATCGCTTCGCCGACGTGACCGACTTGGCCACCAATAGCGCCGGAGCGCTCGTCGGGATCGCGCTGGAGCGGCTCACCCCCCGGCTGTTGTCCACCAAAGCCCACCTCCTCGCCCAGCGAGACAGAGCGCGACCCGTGACTCGCGGTCGCCGTCTGCTCGGCATGATGCTGGATGCCTGGTATCTGACCGGCGGCGCAGCAGTGGGCGGGACGATCGCCGCAGTCGTGTACTCCGTAACGAGCAGAGCATCCGATGCCGACTTCACCGCGTCGCAGCTCCTCGAACTGGAACGCGTGATCTTCACAGGAGCATGGGCAGCGGCAGTTCTCATCGCGCTCGCTCCGGCGTTCATCGGCACGGGCGCTTCGCTCGGGCAGAGGACGGTCTACCTTCGCCCCGTCTCTCGGAACGCTCCGAGGATGCGCTGCATCGTCAGAGGTACCACTGTGCAGGCAGTCGTTCCCACGCTGCTCTTCGCCGGTTTCCCTCTGGCCATCCTGGGGCCGGTTCACGTCATGGTCGCCGTTGCTGCCGTCTTCGTGGATGCCCGGGGAATCAGCTACCGACTGGCTGGTCTGGGCCTCGAAGACGTTCGCAGCGGACTGCAGACGCCCGAGCCAGCGAGGGCGTGACCGATGACGACGAAGCGCAATGAACTCCAGCCGTCGGCGACAGGCCCGCCACGCAGCCCGGACTACTCGCCGATCCTGGTACGCACGGGCTCATTCCACCGCGTCTCAGAGCCAGCCGCGTTCGACTGCATCAATGTCGTCGTCATCCGCGATGGTTCCGCCCTCCTCCATGGGGAATTCGGCGTCGAGGCTGTTGCCCTGGGCCATGTCGCGCTCCTGGGCGCCAACGTCCGCTACACAACGGAGCCGGATGGCCACGTCACGAGCACCGTCGTCCACCTCGACCCCGATTACGTCGCTGATCAGATCTTCTGGCAGTATGCGCACGCCCTGCACGACCGGCTGGACGCGAAAGAGCTCTTCGCCGGGCTCTTTTCCCAGACTGCGCAAGTGATCAGGTTGGGAGAGGACCGGGTCGGCATGCTCATGCCGTGGCTGGATGAAATGGCGGCTTTGAGTGCCAGCAAGGATGCCGGAGGACATTTCCTCCGCATGCAGGCGCTGTGGCTGCTGATCGCCGATGTCCTCAACCCGCATCTGCGGGTGACGCCGGGCCTAGCGAAAGCAACGGGACCAGCACTCGCCCGGCCGACCCTTCCCCGCGGGCGCAGCTTCGTCTCGATAAGAGGCGAGCTGCTCGCCGTCCGCGACGCGCTGCACCAGGACCCCGCCCGGGACTGGACGCTGCCGGAGCTGGCCGCGACGGCGAACCTGTCCGTGAGGCAGCTGACGCGGGTGTTCAGCGCCACCTTCGGAAAGACGCCTCATGCGTACCTCACAATGCTGCGGGTCGAAAGGATGGCGAAGATCCTCCGCGAGACCGACACGACGGTCGCTGAGGCCGGCAGGAGGGCGGGATGGCGCAGCCGAAGCCGCGCAAATGAGGCGTTCCGGGAGTTCACCGGTAACACGCCATGGGCCTATCGCGAATCCAGTAGGCGCGCCCGTCCCCAGGCAGATGCGGGCTGATGAGCCTCAGGTGAGAAGCCGTGCCAATGCCGTCGAGGACGAACGATCACCAGCCGATCCTGGCGCGGACCGGGACAGCCCATTCGCCGATCGGTCCGGTGGCCTTCGACTGTGTCAGGGTAATCGTCGTCAGGTCGGGCTCGGCGATACTGTTCAGCGAGTTCGGGCAGAAGCCCGTGAACGTCGGGGACGCGGTGATCGTCGGCGCGAACGTGCTGCACGGAGCAGAGCCCGAAGGGCACGTCACTGCCACCACCGTCTACCTGGACACCGACTATGTGATCGATCAGGTGTTCTGGCAGCACGCTGCCCTGCTGCAGGACCGTCTCGAAGCCCAGGAGCTCGCTGAGACCGTCTACTCAGAGCCCGCGCAGATACTCCGCCTGGGCGAGGAGCGCGCCGGGATGCTGATGCCCTGGCTGGACGAGCTGGTCGAGCGGAGCGTCGACGGCGGCTTCGCGCGGAACTTCTACCGGATGCAGGCGGTGTGGTTCAGCATCGCTCACACGATCTCGCCGTTCATGAGGGTCTCCCCGGTGCGGATATCGGCGTCGCAGCGTGCGCACATCCGGCCATCGCTGCCACGGCAACGAAAGTTCGCGCCATTGCGTGCAGAGGCTCGCCGGGCTGCCGAGCTGCTGCGTCAGGCACCGGAAGCACGCTGGACTCTCGATGCTCTTGCCTCACATGTGCACCTGTCGCCTTCGCAGCTCAGCCGCGTATTCGCTGAGGCCTACGGGAAGACGCCGCTGGCGTACCTGACGATGCTGCGCGCGGAGCACCTTGCCAAGTGCTTGCGGGACACCGACCTGCCGATCGAGACTGCGATGCGGCAGGTCGGCTGGCGCAGCCGCGGCCACGCCGCCCAGCAGTTCCGCAAGTACGTGGGGATGACACCCAGGCGGTACCGCCAGCTGACGCTCCGCATGAGCTAAGAGAGACGCTCCCGATCTGAGCATCGTGAGCGGGATATCGGGAGCATCCCGTATCCGAACCCCACCGGGCTAGAGATTCCCGGTAATCCGGTATGTCCTGCGTCAGGCGCACCACAGGTTCTCCTGACGGCCAACCTTCCGACCTCGTAGTCCGCTGACCGTCTCGACACCACTGCAGATTCTCCTGGCGCACCTTATCGATGCACCGCCGCCCTCTCCAGGGCGTGCAGGCGACGCCGGGAGGAGGTCGATGATGGCGACGGACGAGGAGGCACGGGCTGCGCGGGAAGCGAAGCTCGAGCAGCTTCATGAGCGGGTGACGGCTGCGGTCGATCAGCTCGTGTCGGGTGAGGACTGGAAGCATGCGCTGGAGTTCGCTGCCCGGTTCCGGGCGCGGTCGTTCCTCAACGCGCTGTTGATCTTCTCCCAGCACCTCGATGCCTTCGACGCTGGCCGCGTCGCCTCGCCGGAGCCGTCCTACGTAGCCGGGTACAAGCAGTGGCAGTCCCTGGGCCGTCAGGTGGAGCGGGGCCAGCCGGGCTACGTGATCTTCGCTCCCGTGACGAGACGGTTCGCGTCGAGCAACCCGGCCGATCCCGATTCGTGGCACCGGCTGGGCCGGTTCGAGAAGCCGAGGCCCGGAGAGGTCGTGCGCTCGCGCATGGTGGGTGCGAAGCCCGCCTACGTGTGGGACGTGTCGCAGACCAGCGGTGATGCCGTGCCCGAGCGCCCGACGCCGACGCTGCTGGAAGGCCAGGCACCCGCGAGCTTGTGGGAGGGGCTGGCCGCGCTGGTGGAGGCCGAGGGGTTCGCGGTGCTGCGTGTGGAGCACGAGGGCATGATCCGCGGCGCGAACGGATTGACCGACTACGCGAACCGCACGGTCGCCGTGCGCACGAACATGGACGATGCGGCGCAGGTGAAGACGCTCGCGCACGAGCTGGCGCATGTGAAGCTGCACGGTCCCCACAATCCCGGCGCGACCGGGCATCGCGGGATCGGCGAGGTCGAGGCCGAGTCCGTGGCGCTGATGATCGGTGCCGCGCACGGCATGGACACCACCGCCTACACGATCCCGTATGTCTCGGGCTGGGCAGGGACGGTCGAGGACAAGGAGCCGACCGAGGTCGTGCAGGCCACCGGCGAGCGAGTCCGTAAGGCCGCCGGGACGATCCTCGACGCGCTCGACACCGCGCAGGTCGGCACCGGCGACCCGCCCGGTCTGACCCGCGAGCCCGCCGCGACACCGCGCGGAGCCGGCTCGGAGCGGACCGCCTCCGCGCCGGTCGATCCGGTGCGTTCGTCTCGTGCCGCCGACTCCGTGGTGAGGAGTCTGTCATGAGCGTTGCCAGCGTCCTCGCCTCGCTCAACGGCCTGTCGTTGCCGCACGCCGCGGCTCGTCTCGCGGCGGCGGAGGTACCGGTTTTCCCGTGCGTGCCTGGGGCGAAGAACCCGCTGCTGAAGCCGGACGAGGAGAACCCGAAGTCCCGCCCTGGCGGCTTCCGGATGGCTACCACCAATGCTCGGCAGGTCGCGGCGTGGTGGCGTCGGTGGCCGTCTGCGAACATCGGCGTCCCGACCGGCACCACGTCCGGGGTCGATGTCGTCGATGTGGACCGCAAGCCCGGCGGCGACGGCTTCGTCGCGTTCGAGCGCGCCCGTCGTGCCGGGCTGTTGCCGGGTTGGCTGGGCGTGGTGCGTTCCGCGTCGGGCGGTGCGCACTTCTACCTCCCGGCCGATCCGGACCGGCCGCAGCGATCGTGGCAGGCGGCGAAGGCGCACGTGGACTTCCGTGGCGACGGCGGCTACATCATCGTCCCACCCTCGGTCATCGTTGTCGGCGAGCATCGCAAGGGCTATGAGTTGATCGCCCCCGCCACGGGAAAGATCGCCCCGGTCGACGCGGCGGCACTGCGGGACTTTCTCGACCCGCGCCCCGAACCTGCCGTGCACCGGGTGAGTGGCCCGATCCGCTCGGGGGACGCGCAGCGATTGGCGGCCTGGGTGGCCATGCGTGCCGAGGGCGAGCGCAACCGGGGCCTGTTCTGGGCCTCGTGCCGCCTGGCCGAGGCGGGCCTATCGCTACCGGAGATGGTCGATGTCCTAGCCCCGGCCGGCGAACGGGCCGGGCTACCGCCACGCGAGGTCGAGACGACGATCCGCTCCGCCTACCGTTCCGTTCACGTCCAGCCCGCAGTATCCACCGCCGGGCAGGGCGATGCCTCGCGGCGGGTGCCGCGTCTTGCGGGGCAGGTGCTCTCATGAACCCGCAGGCGCCGGCGAGGACGCGGGGCGGGCGGGTCGCGGTGGCGACGGCGGTTGCCGGGACGGTACTCATCGCGGCCGGCGCGTTCTGGCTCTCCTTCACCGCCCTGGCGGACCTCGCTCGCCGTTCCGGCATCGACGCGGGGCAGGCGTGGGCGTGGCCGCTCATCGTGGACGGCATCATCGTCGTCTCGACCGTCGCTGTTGTCGCGCTCGCCCGGCAGCGATCGGCCTTGTACCCGTGGGCGCTGCTCGCCGCCGGCGCCCTCGTCTCGGTGACCGCGAACGCGATCCACGCCGTCGTCGCCGCCGATGCCGATGTGCCGGGGGTGCTCGCCGCGTCCGTCGCGGCGGTGCCGCCGCTGGTGCTCCTGGCGATCACGCACCTCACCGTCATCCTCACCCGCCCGGCATCCGAGGGCGCCACGCCGCCCCTCGCCGACGAAGACAAGACGGCGCCGGAGCGCGGTCGGCCTGAGTTGCAGGCCGTCATTCCAGAGCCAGAGCCGGAGCAGGCGCCAGTGCGGGAGCTGGCGGCGCGGCTGAGGGCCGAGGAGGGCTGGTCTAACAAAGCGATCGCCCGGCACCTCGGCGTGCACCCCTCCACCGTGGGCCGCTGGTTCGCGCGGCCCGAACTCACCACCCGTGACGAACAGGAGACGCTATGAACGACGACCGGAACGCGAACATCGAGCCCACAGCCACAGCCACAGCCACGGCCCTGCGCGAGCGCGATCAGGACCGTGCCGATGAGACGCCGCGTGAAAGCGAGGCGTCGGCGCTGGCCCGGCACCGCGACCCGTCACTGACCAAGGACTCGAAGGCGAAGGACGCGGCCAGGAAGGCACGGCCGGGGGTGGAGTGGGTGCGGCCGACCGACCTCGTGGCGTCGCACTCGGCGCGGATGGCGGGGCGGGGCATCGGCTTCCAGGCCGAGCTCGCCCGCCGCGCCCGCAGGGTACCGGGCCAGGCGTACCGGGCGACGAGGACCGGGGCGCGGTCGGGTGCGCGGTTCGTGAGCGAGCGCGCGCGGAAGCTGCCTCCGGTGACCGCGTTCGGCCGCGGTGGCGGGGAGCGGTTCTCGTGGGTGTCACGCTCCGGGATCGGGCTGGGGTAGCCGCCGTGCACGCATCCGGCCGATCCGTGAGTACGCCTGCTGGGGAGCGTGTGCGCACCTGCCTGTCAGGAGGTGCCCTGATGCAGACGACCACTGGCACGAGAACCGAACGGAATCGTTTCGAGAACTCGGAGGCGCTGCGCGCCCTGCTGAACCGGCTTCACCGAGCCGGCCGCGGGGCGTGGCGGAACGACCCGGAGGCGGCGGCGCTGATGGAGCACGCCGCGAACAAGTACGCCGCCCTCGCCCGCAAGCACGGCCTCGACCCGTGGGAAGCCGCATCGGCCGCGTTCGAGGCGATGCGGGGAGCCGCGACGCGCCGAGCGGAGGACCCGTGGGCGGTGGTGACGCGGGCGGTACAGGTGACCTGCACCGCCGAAGAACGCGGCAATGGGCTGCTGTGCTCCGTCCACCAGGCCCGCCGCCCGAAGTATTCGGTGTTCCACGACGCGGAGCGGTTCAGCGACCGCGAGAACCCCCTGCCCGACTACCACCCGGCATTCTGCTTCGACCCGTTCACCGACACCGACGACCTGGACGACGAGCGTCCGGTGCGGGAGCGGCCGATGAACGTCACCGCCGCCGTCGAGGACACGATCGCGTTCCTCTCGTGGGTCGGCTGGGCCCCCTCGACAGCACGCGCGGTAGTTGAATACATCACCACGCGGCTGGCGGAGTCAGTGTCGCGGGCGTCGGCGTTCGAGGTGCTGCGCCGCGACCGGCAGGCCCGCGCCCTCCTCGACCTGCCGGGTGCGTCGTGGACGGCGCTGCTGCGGATCATGCTCGGCAACCCCGACCCGACCCTCGCGCACACGAACGCCGGGCGCGGGATGCTCCGCCGCCTGCTGATCGGCCAGCCGCTGCGAGCACTCCTCACAGACGACGACCTCGTCATCACCGCCGGGCTCGCCGCCCCACGCATCGGGAACGACGAGTCATGAGTACGCCGCTGGAGGGCCGTATCGAGCTGGAGCGTGCGGTCGATTCGATCATCGTCGGAGCGCGGCACCGGCACGACCACGGCGACCTGACCCCGTTGGTCGAATCGATCCGCCGCCACGGGCTGCTGCAGCCGATCACGGTCACCCTCGACGGGCACCTGATCTGCGGAGCCCGACGGCTGGCGGCGATCAAGCTGCTCGGCATCAAGACCGTCAACGTGTGGGTGCGCTCTGGGGTCTCCGATCGGCTCGGGCAGCTCCTCGCGGAGCAGGACGACAACCAGCTCCACAAGCCCCTCACCCAGCTCGAAGCCGCCGCCCTCTACCGCGAGCTGAAGACCCTGCTGGCCGAGGACGCCGCACGCCGACAGGAGGCCACCCGCTTCCGGCAGGCCGGCGACGGCGGAGAAGACGGTTCCGGCAATTTGCCGGAACCGTGGGACACCCCGGTCGGTGAGGCCCGCGTGCAAGCGGCCCGCATGGTCACCGGCCGCGACTCCCACAAGACGCTGGAGCGCATCGGCCGGATCGAGGACATCGCCAACGATGCGTCCCAGCCCGCCTCGGTGCGTCGACAAGCCGCGGAGGAGGTCGCACGACTGCGGGCAGGCGGCAGCGTGTACCCGTCGCACCTGCGCGTGAACGCGGAGCTGTCGCTGGCGGAGCTCGACCAGCTCGCCGCCGACCCGGCCCAGTCTGCCGGGCTCCGCGAGCAGGCCCGTACCGAAGCCGAGACGGTGCGGGCCGCGGAGCGGGAGGCACGGGCCGCGGAGCTGGAGCAGTTGGCGCAGGCCGCGCTCGCCCGGGTCAAGGCCGCCAAGGCCGCCGGAAAGAAGAAGCCAAAGCGGCCCACGCTGACGGCGGTGAAGACCGGCGAGCCGGTGCCGTTCCCGCTCACCGTGTTCCTTGCCACCTGGGACGACATGGCCCACTGGTGGACCCACTACGACCCGGCCGGCGTAGGCCCGGCACTCACCGCCGAGCAGTGGGCCGGCTTCGAGCAGACCGTTCTCGGCACTGTCGCATTCGCTGACGCCGCCCGCGTTGCACGGCAGAACCGGGCCGAGCACATCGCCTGAACCGCGGATGTGGGTGCCGTCGTGTGCACCTTCCTGGCGACCACGCATCCGCTGTTGCCGTCCGGGAAGGACCTCGTGCTCATGGACCCCGCCTCGCCTGACGACCGCCGCCGTCGTCGCATGCTAATCGCCGCTACTGGCGGTGGACTGGCCCTGCTCATCCTCGTCGGAGCCGGCATCTACGGACTCGTCCGCGGCCCCGCCGCCCCGACCGACCCGATGCCGAGCGGGCGGCCTTCCACCACCGCCCCGGTCACGCCAAGCCCGACGCCAGACGGAGAGCTCGAGCCGTTGGATCAGAGCCTCGGGCCGGTGGCGTTCGCCCAAGCGGTCGCGCAGGCGCTGTTCACCTGGGACACGACGACCGGGCACGCTCCTTCGGACTACGCGCAGGTGCTCGCGGACGCCGCGCACGGCAGCGAGGCCGACGCTTTCGTCGGTGACGTGCGGGCCTACCTTCCGACGAACGATGCGTGGGCGCAGCTCCGCCAGTACGCCACGCGCCAGTGGCTGACCATCGACGAAGTGTTCGTCCCGGAGGCGTGGGAGACCGCGGTCGAGCAAGCTGCCCCAGGTCAGATACCGGCTGGCGCGGTCTCCTACACGATCGAGGGCACACGGCACCGGGACGGCATCTTGGGCACCGATCCGGTCGAGGCATCCCGCCCGGTCTCCTTCACCGTGTTCCTCGCCTGTACCCCGCCTTCGCCCGGTCGCGGTGCCGGTTCGGGGTCGTGCGAGGTGCTGCGGCTCTCGCAGCTCGACAACCCGCTGCGCTGAGCCGGGTGGTCTGCTGTGAAGAAGTTCGCGCTCCTCGCCCTCACGCTGCTGCTGCTCGGGCCTTCCACGGCGCTGCTGGGCGTCGCCACGCTCGGCGGCACCTCTGCGACCGCCGCCGTCTGCACACCTGGGTCGCTCAATGTCGGCCCGATCCCGGACTCGCTGACCGCCACCACCCGTAACGGGGAGACGGTCACGCTGAACCGGACCCAGCTCACCCACGCCGCGACGATCATCACGGTCGGCGGCCAGACCGCCGGCGTCGGCCGCGACGGCGTGGTCATCGCGCTCATGGCCGCGCTCACCGAGTCGACCCTGCGGATGCTCGCCAACACGAGCGCCTACCCCGAGTCCGCGAACTACCCCAACGACGGGAACGGATCAGACCACGACTCCCTCGGCCTGTTCCAGATGCGGCCCGCCAGCGGGTGGGGCACGGTCTCCGAGCTCATGGACCCGGACTACCAAGCTCGAGCCTTCTACGGCGGCGAGTCCGGCCCGAACTATCCCTCGCCGCGGGGCCTGCTCGATATCCCCGGCTGGCAGCACATGGACCCCGGAGAGGCCGCGCAGGCGGTCGAGGTCAGCGCTTACCCGGACAGGTATCAGAACTATCAGCCGGTGGCCGAAGCGATCCTCGCCGCGCTCACCCGCCCCGCCCCCTCCGGCCACGGCGGCGACAGCGGCGAGGCGCCGGTCGTGCCCGAGACGACGCGCATCGTGTTCCCGCTTCCCGAGGGCACCTGGGTCAGGACGAGCCCGTTCGGTTGGCGCAGCGACCCGATCACTGGCGAACGCCGCTTCCACGCAGGCAGCGACTTCGCCGCACCCGACGGCACCCCCATCTACGCCGTCGCAGATGGCGTCGTGGTGCGCGCGGACTACACCGATGCGGGCGGCGGAGTCATCGTCGTCGAGCACACCGTCCACAGCGAGCGGGTCGCGTCGATGTACGTGCACATGTGGTCGCACGGCTTCCACGTCGTGGAAGGCGACACCGTGGCCGCGGGCCAGCACATCGGTGACGTCGGCTCCTCGGGACACTCGACCGGCCCGCACCTCCACCTGCAGATCCACCCCGGCGGCGCAGGCGCCGAGGCGGTGGACTCCGACACCTGGCTCACCCAGCACGGAGCCGAGGGCATCACTGGCGGCGAGGCCGCACCCGCCACCTGCACCGCCGGAGGTGCGTGATGGACGTGTTCCCCGACTTCGGCGGCGTCGGCGGCGCCGCAGACCTCCGCGCCATCGTCGGCGCGCTGCTCATGTTCGTGCTCGCCACCGCCGTGCTCATGCTCATCGTCTGCGCCATCATCTGGGCGATCGCCTCCTCCAGCGGCAACTACCAGGCCGCGACCAAAGCCCGCACCGGGCTGTTCGTCGCCCTCGGCGCGGCGGCGCTGGCCGGCGCCGGAGTCACCTGGGTGAACTTCCTCCTTGACGTAGGGGCGGGACTGTAGCTGCTCGATCGTGTTGAGCCAATCGGTGGCGGCGTCCGGCGCGGCCACCGCATCGGACCGATACGAACGTATTGTGTGTCAGCAAAGTCCCCAGCCGAGCGTTCCTAGGAATGAGCAGTTGAGCCCGACGAGGTCCGGTGGTGACTCCTGTGTCGCCCACAACGTAACCAGCGCTACGATCACCGATACGACGGAAACCCAAATCGCAACGCGCTGAACTCGGCGTGAATCGAGCGACGCGCCAAGGGACGCGACGGTACTCAGCACCTCGCGGTACTCCGCGTCAAACTCGACCAGCTCGCGAGCAAGACGCCTTTGATTCTTCCGTTCTTGCTTGTTCAGGTTGACGGGCTTGAGGGGCTTGCGCCCCTCCTCCTTGTCCCGTTCCTTGAACCATGTTGTGTAGTCGAGATAGAAGACCGGCTCGCGGTCTCTCCATCGTCGACGGTTGTATAGCTTGAGGTCCTCCTCAAGCGTCGCGAGATCGAGGCTCGTGGTGAGGGTGCGTATGCGAAGCCGTTTCAGGTCGCGACTGCTTGTACCACCGTGAAGTTCGCGAGCGTTGTCGTGAGCAATAGATGCATTGCTGCGTAGAAGGCGTAGAAGCGCCGTGAGGCCCGACCTTGCCATGAAGTCGGTCGATCGAGAACCTACGAAGTAGCCGGCGGATTCGACTCCGGAGTGCCCAGTCCCTGACGTTATGCGGGCTGCCGCGCCGCGATTCCCCCATAGAGACCAGACGTTCTCCGAAGTATCCGGTGCCCAGTCTCGAGATACGGGCTCCTGCAGGAGGAGTCCCGGCAATTCTTCACTAGTCACTTGGTACGGAACGTGCTCGTGCAGTCCCATCGCGCGCAATGCATCATTCTCACGGCGAGAGGGTTGTCCATCGTCGACCGCGGGGTCAGCGACGTTGAAGAAGATGACGTCGAAGAGGGGTTGAGGATGGCGAGCGCGTGCGAAAGCTCCGGGTAGCGTACGACTCATCCAACGACGGAGCTCGCGATGCACCTCGCTGCGAGCGCGTTGTGTCCGGTAGTGCAGGACGGCTTTCGGCGGTTGCGAAACCGCCATTTGACCCTTCCTCCTGATCACTTCGTGCTGATGCGATGCCTGCAATTGCTCGTTGAGTCGAGTGGACACGGACTCGTCAAGTGAGAACCCGGCTACGACGGCGGTTATCCCTTTGCCGATCGACACGCCTATCAAGCTGATGCTCTTGACGCCAGCAGGCAGCTTTGCCCGCTGCGCATCGATGGACGTGTACTCGGCTGACCTCGATGTCAGCTCCGCCATCCGCCACCATGTCCGGCCGTCGCCGCGGCGTGATGAGGTGACCGTCTCTGTTCCGCCTGGGTCCATGCCAAGGAACCGAGCACCGTCCCAACCAGACCGCCGGATCGCCTTGTGCAGTCCCCGAACACCACTTGCCGTGAAGTACTCAACGAGCGATGCGTATGGCATCGTCACGCCCTCCCCCAAAGGCAGCTCTATCTGGTCGAAACGATAGAGCTCGTCCCCATGGCGCCGTTCACGCGTGTGGTGCGTCTGATACAGGAAGTTCGACATCTCGCGGATCTTCACGCGCCAACGAGCTGGAATCCACGGCTCCACGTTTGAACGCTGAAGACCGCGCAGAAGGAGATAGGGGAGGTCGTACCAGCGAAATCCTTTGCCGATCCCGCGAATCGCTGTCCCACTGGAGGGTTCGTCAGCGACGTCTTCGCTCCCGGTGGTCGCGGCTGCTGGGGGCGATCCTTCCGGGGGACCTTGTGGCCGTTGCGCTCTCCGTGGCTTCATGCTCTGTCCGAATCTCTCAGTCACCGACTTTCCCATAGTGCAACGGGCACGCCATCACGTGTCACCTCAACACAGCGTGAGAGTGCACGGACCCTGTTCCGTGGCCGCGTCGATGTACTCGCGCCACGCGACGCTCGCATGCCGCCCCGCCTCATCCATCGAGCCACCCCGCGATGCGAGACCACACACAGAGCGCCCCTGGCGGACGGCGAGAGAGTGGGTGCGCACCTGACTGGCAGAAGCCCACGTCCCCGTGAACAGTCAGGAGCACGCATCGTGATCGACATCGACCCCAACAGCTCGGGCCTTCCCGGTATCGAGCAACTGCGCATCATCGTCGGCGCCGTCATGACGGTCGGCCTCATCCTCTCCGTCCTCGCCCTGATCGTCTCGGCGATCGTGTGGGGTTTCGGCGCCAACTCCTCCAACCCGCACCTCGCCTCGCGCGGGAAGGTCGGCGTCCTCGTCTCGTGCGGGGCGGCGATCATCTGCGGTGCCGCAGTCACGCTCATCAACTTCTTCTGGGGCGTCGGGCAGGCCGTCTGATGACCACCCGAACAGCACGCCACCACCTGCGGGGGTAGGTGCGGTGAGTATCTGCGATGTCCCGGTCATCTCCTCCGTGTGCGACGCGGTCGGCGAGGGCGCCGCCTCGCTGATCGCGGCGCCGTTCGACTGGCTCGCTCAGGCGATGGCTGGTGCTGCCGCGTGGCTGTTCGAGGCGGTCTGGACCGTGTTCGACACCACCACCCTCGTGGATGTCACCAGCCCGGAGTACGTCGGCGTCTACAACGTCCTCTTCGGCGTCGCCGTGTTCGTGATGCTGGTGTTCTTCTGCCTCCAGCTCATCATCGGCCTCATCCACCGCGACCCCACCGCCCTGTCCCGCGCCGCCCTCGGGCTCGCGAAGTCCGTGCTCGGCAGCTTCCTGGTCATCACGCTTACCGCGCTGCTGCTGGAAATCACCGACCGGCTCGCCGTCGGGATCGTGCAGGCCACTGGCAACACGATGGAAGGAATGGGGACCCAGATCGGGCTCCTCGCCACCGGCCTCGCTGGGATCAACATCGCAACCCCCGGTGTCGGCGCGATCCTGACTATCTTCCTCGCCGGCCTGGCCATCTCGGCGGCGGCGATCGTGTGGTTCTCCCTGCTGATCCGTAAGGCGCTGCTGCTGGTGGCGGTCGTGTTCGGTCCGGTCGCCCTGGCCGGGGCGACGTGGGATGCGACGAAGGGGTGGTTCGCCAAGTGGGCGGCGTTCGTGATCGCCCTGATTTTCTCCAAGCTCGTCCTCGTCGTGATCTTCCTCGTCGCGATCGGGCAGGTCTCGGCGCCGATCGAGGCAGACCTGGCTTCCATCTCCGACCCGATCGCGGGCGTCGTGCTGATGTTCATCGCCGCGTTCGCGCCCTACATCACCTACAAGTTCCTGTCGTTCGTGGGCTTCGACATGTACCACGCGATGTCTTCCGAGCAGGAGGCGAAGTCCGCGCTGAACCGGCCCGTGCCGGTGCCGTCCGCCCCGCAGGCCGACACGGCCAAGAAGGTCCTCGACAGCGGCACCGACCCCGGCAGCAAGCCCTCGAGCGGTGGAGGCGGCGCGGGCGGAGGCTCGACACCGCCCCCACCTCCTCCTCCCGGCGCACCGACCGCGGCCCCCGCCAGCACGGGAGTCGGCACGGCGGGCACCGGCGCCGCTACATCCGGTGCCGGAGCAGGGGCTGGAGCGGGTGCCGGAGCTGCCGGCGCTGGCGCGGCTGGTGCCGGTGCGGCCGCGGGGCCTGTCGGTGCCGCGGTGGTCGTCGGAGCCGCCGTGGTCAAGGCCGCAGCGACCGCTGGCCCGAAGGCAGGCAAAGCGGTGGGCGGCGCGGCGGACAGCCAGGCCGGCGCGGCGCCCGAGCAGGCATCCCCGCCTCCGTCGCAGGGCACACTGCCGCGTCCCGCACCGTCGACACCGCCTCCGGCCACGCCGCCGTCTCCCGCGCCTCGGCGTCGGCAGGACCCGCCGCCGCCATCATCCGCACCGGCCGGGAAGGAGTAACCCCTGATGGTCACGAACTCGACTAGCGACTACCCGCTGGCGCCGGTGCAGTTCTCCCGGCTCGCCAAGCGCGGCATCATGCTCGGCCTGTCCCTGCCGCAGCTCATCGTCCTCGGCGTTGCGGTGCTCACGGTCGTCTTCTCCCTCTACGCCGCCGGCGGGATGGGATTCGCCTGGACTACACCCGTCTGGGGGACCTGCGCCCTGCTCGCGATGATCCCTGCTGGGGGCCGGAAGGTGATCGAGTGGGTGCCGATCCTCGCCCGCTGGGCCGCCCGGACCCATCTCGGGCAGCTCGTCTACCGGCGCTGCGTCATCAAGCCCCGCCCTGCCGGGACCCTCGCACTCCCTGGAGATGCGGCGAGCCTGCGGGAGTGGGAGGACCCCGAGACCGGCGCGGCGATGGTCCACGATCCGCACGCGCAGACCCTCACCGCGATCCTCGGTGTCTCCCACCCCGCCTTCGTCTTGCTCGATCCGGGTGAGCAGCAGCGCCGCGTCTCCGGGTGGGGCCGCGTGCTGGCCGCCGCGTGCAGGTCCGGGCGGATCGCGCGGATTCAGGTGTCCGAGCGGACTCTGCCGGACTCCGGGACGGGGCTGGCGGAGTGGTGGCGCACGCACGGCACTGATGACGGCTCCTGGGCCGCGACCACCTACGCCGAGCTCATCGACCGAGCCGGCCCCGCCGGAGAACGCCACGCGACGACCATCTCGCTCGCGCTCGACATGAAGGCCGCCGCCCGGCAGATCAGGACGAGCGGCGGCGGGATACGCGGTGCGGCCGCGGTGCTGCGGCAGGAGATGAGCACGCTGACCACGGCGCTGCGCGCGGCCGAGCTCACGTCGACCGGGTGGCTGACGCCCGGCGAGGTCGCCGTCGTCCTCCGCTCCGCCTACGACCCCGCTGCTGCACCAGCCTTGGAGCGGCACGGGGACCTGGGCCGCGACCTGGCGACCGCCGGCCCGGTCGCGGTCACCGAGACCTGGGACCGGCTGCGGTCGGACTCCGCGCACCATGCGGTGCTGTGGATCACCGAATGGCCCAGGTCCGCGGTCTATCCGGGATTCCTGGCCCCGCTCGTGCTGTCCAATGGCATCCTGCGCACCTTCGCCCTGCACTACACCCCGGTGCGTGCTGACCAGGCTGCGCGGGATCTGCGGAAGAAGAAGACGGAGCTCATCTCGGACGCGGCCCAGCGGCGCAAGATCGGGCAGATCGAAGACGCGGCTAGCAGCGCCGAGCTGGACGACGTGCTCCAGCAAGAGGCGGACCTGACGGCCGGGCACGGCGTCCTGCGCGTCTCCGGACTCGTCTCCGTGTCCGCGCCGACCGTGGACGAGCTCGACGCCGCGGTGGCCGCGGTCGAGCAGGCGGCGATCCAAGCGTCCTGCGAGACCAGGCGGCTCGTCGGCCAGCAGGCACAGGCGTTCACCGCTGCCGCGCTGCCGCTATGCCGGCCGGTCTGACTCGGCGCACCTGCTCATCGACCGTCACGCCTTCCTGTGAGGAGCCCTGATCATGCCGACCTTCGATGACCCGCTCGCGGACGCCGCCGAGGCGTCCGCCGCGCTGCGGGGCCTGGCCCATGCGACCCGCACGTTCGAGAGTCCCGCCGACACCTTCCCGGTGATCGGCGATCTGCTCGCCGGCGTCAGGTCGCTGCGGCAAGTGCTCGACCAGCTCGCCACCGCCCACATCCGCTCCCGCGGCATCGCGCACGACGACGCCGGGAACCAGGCCGCCGGTGCGACCTCGGCCCTCGCGGCTGCCGACGAGCTGCACCAGGCCGGCACCCTGCTGGACACCGTGGAGTGGCGGCTGGACGCCGCCTCCCAGCACTCCGGGCGCATCGCCTGGCACCCCGCACCTGCCGTCGAGGAAGGCCCGGCGATGCGGTGGGTCAGCGTCGTGTTCCTGGAAGGCTCCGAGGCCGACGAGGTGCTGGACATGATCGACCGCGACGGGACGGATGCAGCGATCGAGCACCTGGCCGGGCACGACTACGGCGAGGAGACGACGCAGGCCGCGCTCGAGAACGGGTACGTCTACGACGAACCCCCAGCAGGTGCGCTCGACAAGGTGGCGATCAGAGACGTCTACACGCTCACCTACAACCCCTTCCTCGGGCACGTCTCGCTGCTGCGCAAGCACGACACCGTGCCCGACCCGGCACTCCTCGGCATCGACACCCCAGCCTCCGCACCCGCATCAGAGTCGAGGCGGGAAGCGGAACGCGCCGCGCACAAGTCCACGCGCGCAATCGGCCCCGCTGTCAGCCGGGCGCGAGACGGGGCCGACTGGTTCACCCGCCGCACCGGCGCCGCCTCCGCGCAGGGCCAGGGGCTGGCGCTGTGACCGGGCAGGACGACAGCCGCCTGCACACCGCCGTGCTCGTCGGGCCCGAAGGCGAACGACGCCGGGAACGCAAGGCCCGCAGACAGGCGGCGGCGAAAGTCGAGACCGATGCCCGCCAGCATCGCAAGGTACAAGCTCAGGCGAAGTGGGAGGCGGAGCAGGCCGAACGCCGCAACACGAGCTACCTGCCCGCCTCCGGCGAGGCCGGGCCTGCGGCGTTGCGGACGCCGGGCCGGTTCCGACTCCCCAAGCACCAAGACACCTCCGCGACGCTCGCCGGCCAGTACCCCTTCCTCGCAGAAGCCGGCCTCGGCAGCCAGGGCGTCTTCGTCGGCCAAGACCTCTACAGCGGCGGATCGTTCGTCTACGACCCCTGGGTGCTCTATCAGCGAGGCCTCATCACGGCACCGAACGTCGTGCTCGCCGGCATCGTAGGGAGCGGCAAGTCGTCCCTGGCGAAGTCGCTGTACACGCGCAGCCTGCCGTTCGGACGCAGGGTCTACGTCCCCGGCGATCCCAAGGGCGAACACACGGCTGTCGCGGAGGCGGTCGGCGGGCGGGCGATCATCCTCGGCCACGGCCTGCGCAATCGCCTGAACCCGCTCGATGAGGGCCACCGGCCCTCTGCGGTGTCGGATGCGGCGTGGGCGATGCAGGTCGCCTCCCGCCGCCGCGACCTCATCGGCGCCCTCGCGGAGACCGTGCTGGACCGTCCGCTCTCGCCGTTGGAGCACACCGCGATCGACCTCGCCCTCCGGGACGCCGTCCGTAGCGCCGAGGTGCCTATCCTGCCGATGGTCGTCGACCGCATCCTCAACCCCAACACGGGGGACGATGAGGACGGGCGGCTCGCGGAAGACGGTCGTCTTGTCGGTCACGCGCTTCGTCGGCTCGTCGCGGGAGACCTCCAAGGCCTGTTCGACGGCCCCTCAACGGTCAGGTTCGACCCGTCGTTGCCGATGGTGTCGCTCGACCTGTCGCGGGTCGCCGAGAACAGCACGCTGATCTCGGTGCTGATGACCTGCTCATCCGCATGGATGGAGTCCGCCCTGTCCGACCCGGCGGGCGGGCAGAGATGGGTGATCTACGACGAGGCGTGGCGGCTCATGCAGTATCCGGCGCTGCTTCGCCGCATGGACGCCCAGTGGAGGCTGGCACGGCACTTCGGGATCGCGAACATGCTCGTCTTCCACAAGCTCTCCGACCTGGACAACGTCGGCGATGCCGGGACCGCGATGCGCGCCCTCGCCTCGTCGCTGTTGGCGAACGCCGAGACCAGGATCGTCTACCGGCAGGAGCCGGACCAGCTCGGCTCCACCGCCCTCGCGCTCGGGCTCACCGGCACCGAGCAGAAGCTGCTCCCCGGTCTCGGGACCGGGCAGGGGCTCTGGCGGATCAAGGACCGCTCCTTCGTCGTGCAGCATCAGCTCCACCCCGCTGAGCTTGCCGCGTTCGATACGACCGGCCGCATGACCGCAGAAGCCCAGAAGTTCACCCAGGCTGAGCAAGCGTCATCCACACTGACGCTTCCCATGACGGGCGGTGAGGCGTGATGCCCCGGCCCCGCTACAAGCGCGCCATCCCCTCAACGCCGCCCGCGCACCGGGAGGCGGGCGTGCCGGTCGTGCTCCCGCTCGTCGCCATCACGATCACCGAGGACGGCCGCATGACGGTCACTGTCGACAGGGCGCCGTTCGAGCCGGAGCCGTTCGCACCGCCGTGGCGGCGGGAAGACTTCGCCCGTGTCCTCGATCAGCTCACCGACCTGCGCCGCTCGCCGGTGCGGGTCGAGGTGCGCGAAGCGGACGGGACCGTGTTCACCGACATCATCACCCCGAGCCGACGCCGCCGCACCGAACCCGATCCAGAGGCAGCATCTGAGCCGCCGTCCCGCGGGCCGGCGGCGGGGCTCGTCGCGCTGCACGGGGAGGGGTTCGTGCCGGGCGAGGACGTGGCGATCGCCGTCGTCATCGCCCACGGCGACGCCGCCCCGGACGGCACCATGCGCGGCCTCATCGAGGCCCGCCAGATCAGCAGGAGTCCGACCCGCGAGGTCATCTTGTTCGGCCGCGTCTCCGGGACCCTAACGATCGGGCACCCGCAATGAGCACGCCCCGACCTGCGGGGTCGCTCGGGGACGAGCTGAGCAACCTCGGCATCGGCCTGCTCATCGGCGCCGCGGTCCTCGCCGCCATCCTCCGCGGCGCCGGGTCCGTCGCCGCCTGGATCACCGGGACCGGCCAGCCCACCGGCGGGATCGACGCGGGCCTGGGTGTGCTGCTGCACCCCGGCGACCCCGCTGCCGCGCTCGACGCTCCCGGCCTGAACGTCGTCGCGTACTGGATCACCGCCGGTCTGCTGGTCCTCGGCGCCGGGGTGGCCGGCTGGTGGGCATGGCGGTTCTTCCGCGAGCACGGCCGCCGAGTGAAGACCGATCCGTACCGCATCGCCGGGATCGCCACCCGCAGCGAAGTCGCCAAGGCCGCCTCAGAGGCGGCGCTGCTGCGCCGGGCGGGTCACCTGCGGCCCTCCCTCAACAAGCCCCGCCCGCAGGATGTCGGCTACCGGATCGGCGCCTCACGGGGCACCAGCGTGTGGGCGTCCGTCGAGGACAGCATCCTGCTGATCGGCCCACCCCGATCCGGCAAGGGCGCCCACATTGTCATCAACGCCATCTTGGACGCGCCTGGCGCGGTCGTCACCACATCGACGCGGCCGGACAACCTGACCGCTACCCTCCGCGCCCGGCAGAAGATCGGCCCGGTCGCGGTGTTCGACCCGCAGCACCTCGCCAAAGGCCTACCCGCCGGGCTCAGGTGGTCACCCATCCGCGGGTGTGAGGACCCGCTGACGGCGATGATCCGCGCGACCGGCCTTGCTGCCGGCACCGGTCTCTCGGCCGGCGGGGTCGAGGGAGGCGGGTTCTGGGAGGGCAAGACGAGGACCGCGCTCCAAGCGCTACTCCATGCTGCCGCCCTCGACCACCGGACGCCCTCGGAGCTGTTCCGCTGGACCCTCGACCCCTCCACCGCCGCGGACGCGGTGGCGATCCTCACCGCGAACCCGCGAGCCGCGGCCGGGTGGGCGGACTCGTTGCAGGCGATGATCGACTCCGACCCCCGCACGCGCGACTCCATCTGGCAAGGCGTCTCGCTCGCCCTCGCCGCGCTCGCAGACCCGCGCGTGCTCGACGCCGTATCGCCGCGCGAGGGCGAGGACTTCGACCCCGAAGCGTTCCTCCGCGACCGAGGAACCCTCTACCTCCTCGCTACCGGAGCCGGCGCCAACAACAGCGCTGCGTTGGTGGCGGCGTTCGTGGAAGACGTCGTGGAAGCCGCCCGCCGTCTGGCCGCGACCAGCCCAGGCGCCCGCCTCGACCCGCCACTGCTGCTCGCGCTCGATGAGGTCGGCAACCTCGCACCCTTGCCGTCATTGCCGACGCTCATGGCCGAGGGCGGAGGAACCGGGATCACGACCATGCCCGTACTCCAGTCGCTCGCGCAGGCGCGGGAGAAGTGGTCGGAGAACGCGGCCGGCGCGATCTGGGACGCCTCGATCGTCAAGATCGTCCTCGGCGGAGCGTCGAACTCCAAGGATCTGCATGACCTCACCACGCTCATCGGTGAACGCGACGAGGTGACCGACTCCACCACGGTGGGAGACCACGGCTCCCGCTCCGCACAACGCTCCATCCGCCGCGTGCCGATCATGCCGCCCGACACGATCCGCACCCTCCCGTTCGGGACTGCACTGGTGCTGCTGCGGTCCGCACCGCCCATCGTCACCCGGATGCGGACCTGGACCGACCGGCCCGACGCGAAAGAGCTGCGCGCTGACCGGGCCGACATCGAGGCGACGTTGCAGCACCGCTCGGAGGAGCCGCCTGGCGCACCTGCCTGACAGAGCGGCCCCGTCGTGGGGTCGCCACCGATGTCAGAAAGAGGGGCAGTCCGATGGCTCTCCACACGCAGGAATCCGTCTCGGGGTTCATCGCCTCCGACCCGCAGCTCACCTACACGGAGCGTGGCGATGCCCGGTTCTACGCCAAGATCGGGCAGGAGCACTATCGCAAGGAGCCGGACGGGTCGTTCACGCAGACCGAGACGACCTTCCACGACCTCGTGGCGTTCAAGAAGACCGCCGAGCGAGCTCACGACCGGCTCGCCAAGGGCGACAAGTTCGTCGCCGAGGGCTACACCCGCGAGTACGACCGCGCCACGCCGGAAGGCGAGGTGGTCAAGGCCGATGAGTTCGTGGCGAAGAAGCTCGGTCACGACCTCGCCCGCACGAGCTACGAGGTCGACCGCACCCGCCGCCAGCCCGCCACGACGCAGGAGCCTGTGGTACAGGCGGCCGGCGCAGCTCATCGCGAGAGCTCGGGCGCCGCCCCGACGCTCGGGCTCTGAACGGCGGTGACCGTGATGAACGAGAACGATACCGCCCCCGAGACCGACGAGCCGGACCTGGACGAAGAGTCCGAGGAGTTCGACGGGCCGCTGATCCCGGAGCCTCCGCACCCGATCAACTGGAACCTCCTGACCAGCGAGGAGGCGGAGGCCGAGTGGCTGGAGCTGAACCGCTGGGTCGACTGGCTCCGCCGCACCTACGGGCTGCCTGCTTCGGTGGTTCCGCCGTTCTGGCACCGCCACCCGGAGCTGGTGTGGGAGCTGAGCGCGCTGCACCTGCATTGGCTGTCCGCCTACGACCCGGAGCAGAACGGCTCCGCGCCGCTGGGCTGGCATCGCGACTTCGCCGACGCCCGCCAGCGGCTCCGCGACTGGGTCGCCGCTTCCGGAACCCGTCTCGACCGAGACCGCCCCACCCGGCAGACCACCTGGCCCGGCGAGGACCCGGCAGGTCCAGTCGAGGACACGATCATCGCTCACCGGGATCAGGACTTCGTACAGTTCGTCCTCGACGATGTCGCCGCGCGCCGCCAGGCCGAGGACGACTTCTATGCCGGGCTCGACCCGAACACCGGAGAAGTCGCATGAGCGATAACGCCGCCACGATCGTGGTCTCGCCTCTCATGGACAGTCGCGAGATCGCCGCCTATCTCAAGGTGTCCGAGTCAACCCTGTCGAGGTGGCGTTCCGCCGGCCAGGGGCCGCCGTTCCTGCGGCTGGGCGGGATCGCCCGGTACCGCATCGAGGCGGTCGACGCCTGGCTGGCGGGGCTGGAGCACGACCATGCCCCGGAAGGCTGACCCGCTCCCACAAGCGCAGCCGAAGCCGGTACCTCCGGTCGGCGTGAGGATCTCCACCGACCTGGAACGTCGCTCCTACGGCATCCGCGCCCGTGCCCGCTGGACGGACCCGATCAGCAAACGCCGCATCATCCGCTCCGAGATCGTCGCCGACGAGGCTGCAGCGCATGAGTTCTTCGACTCGCTGCGGCAGTCATCGGCCAAGGGCATGGACGTGTCCATGACGCTCACCGAGTTCGTCACCGCGATCGGCGACCGATGGGCGCGCGGCCTCGACCCCACCTCGACCGGGGAGACCTACGGGTACGGGCTCAAGCTCCGCGTGCTGCCTGCCCTCGGACACCTGCCGGTCACGCAGATCACCGCCGGGATCATCGACCGCACCATCGACGCCTGGGAGAAACAGCACGGGGCCTCGACGATTAAGAACTCGATCGCCCCGCTCGTACGTGTCCTTGACGAAGCAGTGCGCGATGGGCTCATCCCGATCAACCCGGCGAAGAACCGTGCCAAACGCAGCCTGAACCGCAACGCCTTCCGCCTTCAGCCCGCGGAGGATGCTTCCCCACGTGCCCATGCGATCCCCGACATGGCAATGCTGACGAAGCTCGCTGAAGCCTGCGGGAAGATTCACCAGTCGTACTCCGACTTCGTCATGCTCGCCGCCCTCCTCGCCGCGCGCTCATCCGAGGTCTCGGGTCTTCAGGCCGGTGACGTCCGGTTCGACAAGAACATCGTGGTGATCGCGCGACAGACCTACCCCGGCAAAGGCGGGCTCATCACGAAGCAGACCAAAGGCCGGAGAGAACGCCGCGTCCCGATCCTCGACCCGCTCCGACCGATCCTGAAACGCCTCGCGGAAGGCAAGGAGCCCGAGGACCGGCTGCTGGTCGGCCCGAAGGGCGGCGCTCTCACGACCGCGACCGTGCGGGACGCGACGAACTGGGACCAGATCGTCAGCGATCTCGGCCTGCCTGATCTCACCCGCCACGGGCTCCGGCACACCGGCGCGACCTGGATGGCGGACGCAGGCATCCCGCTGCACGTCCTCCAGGACATCCTCGGCCACGCCTCCGTCGAGACCACACGCGGATACCTGCACCCCGACGACCGCCATCTCGCCTCCGCTGCGGAGCAGGCCAACGCCTTCCTTGCCCGATCCGCCAAGGCCAGCAGAACGAGCCGGCGCGAGGCCTCGAGGTCACTGTGACGGGTAGCCGGGAGCCACGATCGGAGGCTCTGGTCCCCTTTTGGTCCCCTTATCCACAGGCAACGACCTCCAGAGAGCCAGATATGCCCTCCGACGTCTGTGAGCAGGCATCGATGCCTCGGCGAGGGGACCAGAGGGGGACCAACAAAAACCCGTCGGAAGACATGACAAAGCCCTGATGAAAATGGCTTCTCATCAGGGCTTTTCTGTCGGGCTGACAGGATTTGAACCTGCGACCCCCTGACCCCCAGTCAGGTGCGCTACCAAGCTGCGCCACAGCCCGTGGCATCGATTTTCAGTTGTTCGGGCCGACCAGATCGGGGTAAACCCCTTGACCCCCAGTCAGGTGCGCTACCAAGCTGCGCCACATCCCGTCGTCCCCGCGAGCGCGGACAACTCGAACAGTCTACCCGGTGCCAGAGCGCGCTGCGAACCGCGCTGACCCCGCGAGTGTCGGCGATGAGCGCTACCGTCGGACCATGGTGCAGATCACGACACGTCCGGCGACACCGGCCCTCTGGGGCGACGTGCAGACCGCTCTCACGGGCGGCGGCGACGGCAGGACCTGCCAGTGCATCTGGCCGATGCTCGGCAACGCCGACTGGCGGAGGACAACCGTGCCCGAGCGCGAGGCGATGCTGCGCGACGAGATCGACGCGGGCCCTCCCCCGGGCATCGTGGCGTACGCGGATGGCGAGGCCGCCGGCTGGGTCCGCGTCGGGCCTCGTACGGCGCAGCACCGCCTCGGCCGCATGCGCATCGTCAAGAGCGGGTCGGCCGAGCCGCTCGACGACGCCTCCGTCTGGGCCGTGACCTGCTTCTCGATCCGACGAGAGCATCGACGACAGGGCGTGACGCGCGCGCTCCTCGACGCCGCGATCGGGTACGCGGCGGAGAACGGCGCACGCGTCCTCGAGGCGTACCCCATCGACACCGATGCTGCCGGCAAGACGAACACGAACGACCTCTACGTCGGAACCCTGTCGACTTTCGAGCGCGCCGGCTTCGACGTCGTCGCGCGCCCGACCGCGACGCGCGCCGTCGTCTCACGAGCGCTCGCGCCCGCGCCCGCGCCGGCACGCTGAGCGGCCGAGCACGCTCGAACCCGTCCCCGCCCGCTGAACGAGACCATCCGGCGCCGCCGTACGATGGACGGACGATGAGCGAGTCCGTCCGGGTCGACGTATGGCTGTGGGCCGTGCGCGTCTACAAGACACGCTCCGCCGCGACCACGGCCATCCGCGGTGGCCACGTCCGCGTCAACGGCGACCATGTGAAGGCCGCCTACAACGTGAAGGCCGGCGACGAGGTCCGCGTGCGCATCAGCGGCTTCGACCGCATCCTCCTCGTCCGCCAGCTCCTGCAGAAGCGCGTCGGGGCCCCGATCGCCGCGACGGCCTACGAAGACCGCACTCCCCCGCCGCCGCCACGGGAGTTCGTCGCGCCGATCGTCACACGCGACCGCGGCGCCGGCCGCCCCACGAAGCGCGACAGGCGCGAGATCGACCGCCTGCTCGGGCGCGACTGAGCCCGCTCACGCCGCCCGGGAAGGGCGCCGCGTCACCGGACGGGCCCGACTCCGGCGCGCATCGGCCCGCCGTGCGACGGCCGCGCTCAGCCCAGCAGGTCGAGCAGCCACCGCGTCCCGACCACGCGCGCCCCGACGCCCTCGAGCCGCCCGCGCAGCTCGCGGTCGCTCGTCACCGCCGTGACACGGAGACCGTCCTCCGCATCCGACGCGGCGCGGCGCACGAGCGCGTCGTCGCCCGAGCCGTCCGCCGCGACGACGCGGACGCCGTCCGCACCGTGCACGCCGCGCGCGACGCCCTCGACGACCAGCTCGAAGCCGGGGAACCACCATTCGCCCACGAGGCTCAGCGCCTCGGCGGGCAGGCCCGTCGAGGCCAGCGAAGCGATCCGGTCGCGCAGGCGCACGGCGGCGCCCTCGCGGTCGCGCCACCAGCCGTCCGGAACCGATCCGACGACGTTCGCGGCATCGATGAGCACGGCCGGGCGGACCGCCAGCTGCGAGCGCAGCAGCGGCCAGGCCGCGGCGAAGCCGGGATGCAGCGGCAGATCGTCGATGTCGCCGGGCGCGACCCAGGCGAGCTCCAGGCTCTCGGGGTCGCTGATGACGGGCTCGAACGGCTCGGCGACGTCCGCGACCACCGTCGTGTACCGCCACACGCCGACGTCGTAGACGTGGGTGAACCGCGGCACGACGGCCCCGTCGGGGACGCCCGCCTCCTCCTGCGACTCGCGGATCGCGCCGAGCAGCGGGCCCTCGCCCTCGTGCAGGGCGCCGCCGGGCAGCGCCCACGTCCCGCCGTGGTGGCTCCATCCGACGCGGTGCTGCAGCAGCACGCCGCGTTCGGGGTCGAACGCCAGCAGGCCCGCGGCGCCGAAACGCCCCCAGTACCGCTCCCCCGTCTCCGCGACGACCCAGGCGTCGCCGGGGTCTCGTGGTCCGGGAGGGCGTGGGGGAACCGAGGTCATCCTCACAGCCTCGCACACCCCCGTGAACGGCGGATCACGAGCGGCTCATCCGAGGCGACCCCGCTCACGCCGCGCCGAAGGTCGCGTCGAGCGCCGTGCTCAGGTCCGCCGCGAGGTCGTCCGGGTCCTCCAGCCCGACCGAGAACCTCAGGTGCCCGTAGCGCCGGAACGCCTCCGGATACGCCGCCACGCGCGGGCCGTCCGTCCCGACGTGCACGATGAGCGACTCGTCATGCCCGAGCGAGACCGCCGACGTGACGACGCGGAGGTTCGCCACGAAGCGGTTCTGCGCCTCGGGGTCGCCGTCCACGGCGAACGCGATGACGCCGCCGTACCCGCGCCCGCCGAACTGACGCGCCGCGACCTCGTGCTGCGGATGCGACGCGAGGCCCGGATACGCGACATATGCCACGCGCGGGTCGGAATCGAGCAGCTCGGCCAGACGCCGCGCCGTGTCGAGATGCTGCCGCAGGCGCAGCGGCAGGGTGATCGCGCCCCGCCCGATGAGCCAGGCGTTGAACGGCGAGATCACCCCGCCGACGTCGACCATGGCGTCCGCCCTGATCCGCTGGATGTGCTCCCGCCGCCCGATCACGGCACCGCCCATCGCATCGCCGTGCCCGTTGACGTACTTCGTCAGCGAGTGGACGACGAGGTCGGCCCCATCGGCGAGCGGACGGTAGAGCGGCGGCGGCGTGAACGTCGAGTCGACCGACAGCAGCGCCCCGGCCTCGTGCGCGATCTCGGCCACCGCGGCGATGTCGGTGACCTTCGTCGTGGGGTTTCCGATCGTTTCGACGTGCACGAGCCGGGTGTTGTCGCGCAGAGCGGCGCGCACGGCGGCCGGGTCCGACGCGTCGACGAACGTCGCCTCGACGCCGTACTTCCGGGGCAGCAGCTCGGTGAACAGACGCCACGTCGCCTCGTACGTGACGTCGGCCACGACGATGTGATCGCCGCTGTCCAGGAACGTGAAGAACACCGCGTGCAGCGCGGCGACGCCCGTGGCCAGCGCGACCGCGTCCTCTCCGCCCTCGAGCGCCGCGAGCTTCTCCTGCAGCGCGATCTGATTCGCTCCGGAGTTGCGCGTGTAGAGCGGCACCTCGGTGCCCGACCAGTCGATCCGTGACGGGTCGTCCGGCAGCGCATACGAGTTCGCGAGGACGAGCGGGGTGCGGATGGCGCCCGTCCCCTCATCGATGCGGTTGCCGGCGTGCACCGCCTGGGAGGCGAAGGCGAGGGTGGCGGGATCGTGCTTGTCGGGGCGGACGGTCATACCCACACGGTATGCCCGTCCGCTCCCGGCCTGCGACGCGACGACGTCACCCGCTGTCACACGGGGCGCCGGCCCTCGCTACCGGCGCTGCCGCTTCTCGCGCACGCGCATGTTGATGACGATCGGCGTCCCCTCGAAGCCGTACAGCTCGCGCAGGCGGCGCTGCACGAAGCGCCGGTAGCCCTGGTCGAGGAAGCCCGTCGTGAAGAGCACGAAGGTCGGCGGGCGCGTGGCCGCCTGCGTGCCGAACAGGATGCGCGGCTGCTTGCCGCCGCGGAGCGGATGCGGGTGCTCGGCGACGAGCTCCGTGACGAACGCGTTGAACTTGCCCGTCGGGATGCGCTGGTCCCACGACGCGAGCGCCTGCTCCAGCGCGGGCACGAGCTTGTCGAGGCGGCGCCCGGTCTTCGCCGAGATGTTCACGCGCGGCGCCCAGGCGACGTGCGCGAGGTCCCGCTCGATCTCGCGCTCCAGGTACCGGCGGCGTTCCTTGTCGATCATCTCGGGGGTGTCGAGCGTGTCCCACTTGTTGAAGGCGAGGACGAGCGCGCGACCCGACTCGAGCACGAGGTCGATGATGCGCACGTCCTGCTCGCTGATGGGCTGCGTCACGTCGAGCACGACGACGGCGACCTCCGCCTTCTCGAGCGCGGCGGAGGTCCGCAGCGACGCGTAGAAGTCGGCGCCCTGCGCCATGTGCACGCGACGGCGGATGCCCGCGGTGTCGACGAGACGCCACAGCTTCCCGCCGAGCTCGACGACCTCGTCCACGGGGTCGCGCGTGGTGCCGGCGAGCTCGTTGACGACGACCCGCTCCTCCCCCGCCGCCTTGTTCAGCAGCGACGACTTGCCCACGTTCGGGCGCCCGAGGATGGCGACGCGACGCGGCCCGCCGATCTCGTGCTTCGCGACGGCGGAGACATCGGGCGTCTTGGCGAGGACGGCCTCGAGCAGGTCCGCGACGCCGCGGCCGTGGATGGCCGAGACGGGGTGCGGCTCGCCGAGGCCGAGGTTCCAGAGCGCGGCGGCCTCCGGCTCGTGGCGGGCGTCGTCGACCTTGTTCGCGACGAGGAAGACGGGCTTGGACGTCTTGCGCAGCAGGCGCACGACGTGCTCGTCGGTCGAGGTCGCGCCGACGGACGCGTCGACGACGAAGAGGATGACGTCGGCGAGCTCGATGGCCACCTCCGACTGCAGGGCGACCGAGCGGTCGATGCCCTTCGCGTCGGGCTCCCATCCACCCGTGTCGACGACGGAGAACCGCCGTCCGAGCCACTCGGCCTTGTACGTCACGCGGTCGCGCGTGACGCCCGGCGTGTCCTCGACGACGGCCTCGCGGCGTCCGAGGATGCGGTTCACGAGCGCGGACTTGCCGACGTTCGGGCGCCCGACGATCGCGATGACCGGAAGCGCCGGCAGGTACTCGATGCCGTCGCCCTCGTCGTGCAGGCCGGCCAGGAGCGCGGCGTCCTCGTCGTCGAGCTCGTAGTCGGCGAGGCTCGCACGCAGCGTCTCGGCGCGGCGCTCGACGAGCTCCTCGTCCAGCTCCGCGAGCTTCTCGGCAAGGCGATCGGGCGCGCCCTCGTACTCGTTCTCAGTGGCCATCCTGGCCTCCCCTGTGGGTCTTCTCGTCGATCACCGAGAGCACGGCGGCGACGCTCTGGTCGAAATCCAAATCGGTCGTGTCGACGACGGCCACGCCGGGTGCGGCATGGAGGAAGTCGACGACCTTGCTGTCGGAGGCGTCGCGCTTGCGCAGGGCGGCGGCGACGCCCGCGGTGTCCGCGTCCCCCAGCTCCGCGGAGCGACGCGCGGCGCGCACGTCGGGATGGGCGGTGAGGAGGATGCGCACGGGCGCGTCGGGCGCGACGACGGTCGTGATGTCACGGCCCTCGACGACGACGCCGGGAAGACCGGAGGCCGCCACGAGAGAGCGGAACAGGGCGTTGACCCGCTCGCGCACGGGCAGCACGCGCGCGACGCCGCTCACGGCGGCGGAGGTCTCCGGCGTGCGGATGGCGTCGGTGACGTCGGTCTCCCCCACGCGCACGGTGCGCACGTCGGGGTCGAGCGAGACGCCCGGCCGGAACGAGTCGAACGCGGCGAGCACGGCGTCGGGGTCGTCCGTCGACGCGCCCGCGTCGCGCACGTGCCAGGCGAGCGCGCGGTACACCGACCCCGTGTCGAGGTAGCCGTACCCGAGGCGGCGGGCGCTCTCCTTGGACACGCTCGACTTGCCGGCGCCGGCGGGACCGTCGATGCCGACGAAGAACGGCTCAGTCACTGGTGCTCGCAATCCGCCATCCCCGGCTCTCGAGGCCCTCGACGGCGCCGCCGAGGACGGACGGGTCGACCGCGATCTCGGCGAGGCCCACGGGTGCGCCGGGCGAGTGCTCCAGGCGGAAGTCCTCGACGTTCACGCCGAGCTCGCCCAGGTCGCCGAAGAGGCGCCCGAGCTGGCCGGACGTGTCGTCGACCATCACCACGAGCGACTCGAAGCGGCGTCGCTGTCCGTGCTTGCCGGGGAGCCGCTCGACGCCCACGTTGCCGCGCCGGACGGCCTCGGCGACGACGCGCCGCGCACCGGGAGCGTCGGGACGGCGGAGAGCGTCGGCGACGTCGGCGAGGTCGGCCGCGAGCGCGTCGAGCACCTCGACGACGGGGCCGGCGTTGGCGCCGAGGATCTGGACCCACAGCTCCGGCGCGGAGTGCGCGATGCGCGTGGTGTCGCGCACGCCCTGGCCCGCGAGGCTCAGGGACAGCTCGGGGGCGTCGGCGAAACGCGCGGCGAGGAGGGAGGCCACGGCCTGCGGCACGTGCGAGACGAGCGCGACCGAGCGGTCGTGCTCCTCCGGCGTCATCTCGATCGGGACGGCGCCGAGGTCGAGCGCGAGGTCCTCCACGAGCGCGAGGTCGGCCGCCGGCGTCTCGCCGTCGCGGCAGATGACCCACGGGCGGGCGGCGAAGATGTCCGCGCGCGCCGAGATCGCCCCGCCCCGCTCGCGTCCCGCCAGCGGGTGCGATCCGATGTAGTGCGTCAGGTCGACGCCGCGGGCGCGCAGCGCGCGCAGGGGCTCGAGCTTGACGGAGGCGACGTCCGTCACGACGGCGCGGGGGAAGCGCGCGAGCTCCGCCGACACGACGTCGGCGACGACGTCCGGCGGCACGCACACGACGACGATCGACGGCTCGTCCGCATCCGACGCCGCACGCCCCGCGCCGTAGTCGACCGCGAGCCGTAGCTGCGAGGGCGAGGTGTCGGCGAGGGCGACGTCGACGCCCTGCTGGCGCAGCGCGTGTCCGATGCTCGCGCCGAGCAGGCCGGACCCCACGATGCGCACCGTCCCGCTCACCCGGGCCGCGCGCCCGGGGACGACGGGCGACGCCGCGTCGTGCCCGGCGGCGCCTGTCGGCATGACGGTATCGCTCACGAGGTCTCCTGCTCCTCCGATTCCGGAGTCTCGACGCCTTCGGCGGGCGGAGCATCCGGCTCTCGACGCGACAGGGTCAGCAGCGCGCCACGCTCCACCTTAGTCAGTTCCCGCGTGCGTCCCACTGGGAGGGTTCCCAGGTGCAGCGGCCCGAACTGGCGTCGGACGAGCTCGGCGACGGGATGGCCGACCTCCGCGAGCATGCGTCGCACGATGCGGTTGCGGCCAGAGTGCAGGGTCAGCTCGACGAGGCTCGACCCGCTCGACGCGTCGAGCAGCCGCGCCCTGTCCGCCGCGATGGGGCCGTCGTCGAGCTCGATCCCGCGCGTGAGCCTCGCGATGGTCTGCGCCGTCACGCGACCTTCGACCTTCGCGATGTAGACCTTCGTCACGCCGAAGCGCGGATGCGCGAGCACGTGGGCGAGCTCGCCGTCGTTCGTCAGCACGAG
Source organism: Microbacterium sp. AB (assembly GCF_032878875.1). Taxonomy (NCBI): domain Bacteria; kingdom Bacillati; phylum Actinomycetota; class Actinomycetes; order Micrococcales; family Microbacteriaceae; genus Microbacterium; species Microbacterium betulae. The sequence goes on from NZ_CP118157.1 coordinate 2,373,819, forward strand.
CAGGCCGCTCGTGTCGGCGTCGAGGCGGCCGACGTTGTACAGGCGCTCCTCCCACTCCTCCGCGAAGCGGCGGAGGTCGGCGCGGCCGCGCTCGTCCTTCATGGTGCTCACGACGCCCGTGGGCTTGTTCAGCATGACGTAGCGCTTCGTCGCGTCGAGCTGCACGGCGGTCCCGTCGACGTCGACGAGGTCGTTCTCCGGGTCGATGCGCGCGCCGAGCTCCGACACGATCACGCCGTTGACGCGCACGCGGCCCTCGACGATGAGCTGCTCCGACACGCGCCGCGACGCCACGCCCGCGTTCGCCAGCACCTTCTGCAGGCGGATGCCCTCTGCCTCGCTCATGCGGTGAGCTCCTCGAATCCGTCGGCGCCGTCGTCCAGCAGCGGCGAGATGGGCGGCAGCTCGTCCAGAGCGTTGACGCCGAGCTGCTGGAGCAGCATGTCGGTCGTGCCGTAGTTGATGGCGCCCGTCTCGGGGTCGGCGTAGAGCTCGGTGATGAGGCCGCGCGCGAGGAGCGTGCGGACGACCGAGTCGACGTTGACGGCGCGGATGGACGCCACCTGCGACCGCGTGACGGGCTGCTTGTAGGCGATCACGGCGAGGGTCTCGAGGGCCGCCTGCGAGAGCCGGGCCGGCGCCTGGCCTCCCACGAACTCGGCGACGAGGTCGTCGAACCGCTCGCGCACGTAGAGCCGCCACCCGCCGCCGACCTCGCGCAGCTCGAAGCCCCGGAGAGGGCCCGCGCCCTCGCCGTCGTAGTCGGCCACGAGGGTCTCGATCGCCTGCCGGACGGCCGGCACCGGCGCGCCGACCGCCGTCGCGAGGCTCACGACGCTCTGCGGCTCGTCGACGATCAGCAGGATCGCCTCCAGCCGCTGCGCCACCGTGCCGAGGGGGCGCGGGGCATCCGCCGTCTCGGCCTGCTCCGCTCCTTCGTCGCTCATCGTCGTCCTCCTCCGCCATCCGCTCGTCGTCCCGCCGCACGGGTCGCATCACCTGTCATAGTCGGCCCCCAGCGTCGCCAGTGTCTCATCCGACCAGTGCTCCGCCGTCCACCGCAGCGTGAGCTCGCCCAGCGGCTCGAGCTGCTCGAACGTGATCGCCGCGTGCCGGTAGAGCTCGAGCACCGACAGGAACCGCGCGACGATGACGCCGGACTGATCGATGCCCGACACGAGCTCGCGGAAGCTCATCGTCTCGCGCGAGCGCAGCTGCGTCACCACGACCGCCGCCTGCTCGCGGATGGAGACGAGCGGGGCGTGCAGATGGTCGAGGCCGACGTGCGGAAGGGCCTTGGGGGCGAAGGCGAGCATCGCGAGGGCGGCGAAGTCCTCCTTCGTGAGCGTCCAGACGAGCTCCGGCGCCTTCGCGCGGTACTTCTCCTCCAGCGGCACGGTGCGCACGTGCCGGCGGTCCTCCGCCTGCAGCCGAGACCGGAACCACGAGGAGACCTCCTTGAACGCGCGGTACTGCAGCAGCCGCGCGAAGAGCAGATCCCGCGCCTCGAGCAGCGCCACCGACTCCGCGTCGACGAGCTCGCCCTGCGGCAGGAGACCCGCGACCTTCATGTCGAGGAGCGTGGCGGCGACCACGAGGAACTCGCTCGCCTGCTCGAGCTCCTCGTCCGGACCGAGATCGCGCAGGTAGGCGATGAACTCGTCCGTCACCCGGCTGAGCGACACCTCCGTGATGTCGAGCTCGTGCTTCGAGATGAGCGAGAGCAGCAGGTCGAAGGGGCCGTCGAAGTTCCCGAGGGAGACGCGGAAGCCGGTCCCGGGCTCGGCCGTCGTGTCCTCCTGCCCTTCGCCTGCCGCGGCGGAGGGATCGAGCGGCTGGGCCTCGTCAGGCGACGGCGCCACGGGACACCAGCTCCCGTGCGAGCCTGAGATACGCCTGCGCAGCGGGGTGCTCGGGGGCGAACTCCGTGATCGGCACGCCGGAGACCGAGGCGTCGGGGAACTTCACGGTGCGCCCGATGACCGTCTCGAGCACGGTGTCGCCGAAGGCGTCGACGATGCGCTCGAGGACCTCCCGGGAGTGCAGCGTGCGGGAGTCGTACATCGTCGCGAGCAGGCCGTCGAGCTCGATCGCGGGGTTCAGGCGGTCGCGGACTTTGTCGATCGTCTCGATGAGGAGCGCGACGCCGCGCAGCGCGAAGAACTCGCACTCGAGCGGGATGAGGACGCCGTGCGCGGCGGTGAGGGCGTTGACCGTGAGGATGCCGAGCGAGGGCTGGCAGTCGATGAGGATGACGTCGTACTCGTTGGCCACTCCCCGCAGCACGCGGGCGAGGATCATCTCGCGGGCGACCTCGTTGACGAGGTGCACCTCGGCGGCCGAGAGGTCGATGTTCGCGGGGATGAGGTCGAGGCCGTCCACCGCCGTGTGCACGATCGCGTCGTGCGCGTCGCGCTTGGGCTCCAGCAGCAGGTCGTAGACCGTCGTCACGTCGTGGGTCGGCACGCCGAGGCCGGCCGAGAGGGCGCCCTGGGGGTCGAAGTCGACCGCCAGCACCTTCCGCCCGTACTCCGCGAGCGACGCCGCGAGGTTGATGGTGGTCGTCGTCTTGCCGACGCCGCCCTTCTGGTTGCACAGCGCGATGATGCGCGCCGGGCCGTGGCTGTCGAGCTTCGGCGGCGTCGGGAACCCGTGGTACGGACGACCGGTCGGACCGATCGGTCCCTCGTCCTGCTGGGCCTTGCGCGTCACCGAAACTCCTGCCTTCGCGATGGCGAACCAATTCCTGCCGTCCGGACGAGTCTAGTCGCCGACCCGTCGCACGCGCCGTGCGACGGGCCCGGCGCCGCGAAGTTCGCGCCGAACCGGCCTAGGCCCCGCGGAGGGCGTCGACCGGCTCGATGCGCGCGGCCCGCCGCGCGGGGTACCAGCCCGACAGCCATCCGACGAGCGCGCCCAGCACGACGCCCGCGCACGCGACGAGCGGATCGACCACGGCCGTCCACTGCTGGAGCGCGGCGACCCCCACCACGGCCAGCACGCCGAGCGCCGCGCCGATGAGGCCGCCGAGCAGCCCGATGACGATCGACTCGACCGTGAACTGGGCCGCGATCTGCCGTCGGGTCGCCCCGAGCGCCCGGCGCAGGCCGATCTCGCCCACGCGCTCCATGACCGACAGGAGTGTGACGTTGGCGATGCCGAGGCCTCCTGCCAGGAGCGAGACCGCGCCGACGATGAGGAACACGACGTTCACGTCCGACTGCACGGCGCTGCCGAGCTCGGAGCGTCCGGCCGGAGCCCGCACCTCGATCGAGTCGGGGTTCTGCGGCGCGAGCGCGAGCGCGGCCTGCTCGGAGATCTGCGGCCCCGCGCCCACGGCGATGCGCACGAGCAGCTCGCTCGGCGCGCCGAGCGCGAAGTCCGCGCGAGCTGCGCCGTTCGGGATGACCACCGCATCGCGGACGTCGGACCGGGTCGCCGTCTCGCCGACGATGCCGATGACGGCATATGCCAGGCCGTCGATGAAGATCGACGGCTGCTGGTCCACGCCCGCGACGCTCAGCCGCTCCGCGGCCCGGTCGCCCAGCACCGCGACGCGATCGCCGCGCGCGTCGTGCCCCTCGTCGAACATCCGCCCGCCGACGAGCTCCCCGCCGACCGTGTCGAGCAGCCCCGCGGAGGCCGCCAGCAGCGGCGGAGGCGCCGTCGTCGCGGCGGACGGGTCGTTCAGCGGAACGGCGGTGATCTCGGCCTCGCCGAGGTCCACCTCGCCGACGAGCGCCGCGTCCTCCGCGCCGGCCAGCCGCCCGACGCGTTCCGGGCCGTCCCACGGCAGCCGCCCCGTCGCCGCGGAGTTGCCGCCGCTCGTCTGCGTCGTCGCGGGCGTGATGACCACCTGCGTGGCGGCGACCGCATCGAACTGGCTCGCGATCTGACCCGCCGCGGTCTGCGCGAAGCCCCAGGTCGCGACGAGCGAGCCGATCCCGAGCACCGTGCCGAGGACGGTCATGACGAGCCGCCCGGGGCGCGACCCGATGTCGGTCGTCGCCTCGACGACGAGGTCGCTCGCCGAGAACCGATCGGGGCGGGCGACGGGCCGCAGCAGGTCGGCGGCGCTCGGCGCGCTCCCGTCGGCGACGGGTGCGTCCGTCTTCCTGCCGCGCCGCCGCTTCGCCTTCCGCGCGGCGCGCCCGGCCGTCTTCGTCTCCTCCGGGGGACCCGGCGTCTCCTCGGTCCCGACGCCCTCCGTCGACGTGCTCATGCCACCTCGCTCAGCCGGCCGTCGGAGATGCGGATGCTGCGCGCGGCGCGCTCGGCGATCGCGCTGTCGTGCGTGATGACGACGAGTGTGAGCCCGTCGGAGTGGAGCTCCTCGAAGAGCGCCATGACCTCGGACGACGTCCTCTCGTCGAGGCTCCCCGTCGGCTCGTCCGCGAGCAGCAGCCGCGGCGAGCTGACGACGGCGCGCGCGACCGCGACGCGCTGCCGCTCTCCGCCCGACAGCGTGCCGGGGAGGAAGGACGTGCGGTGGTGCAGCCCGACGCGGTCGAGGGCCGCCCGCGCGCGCTCCTCGCGCTCGGCGCGGGGCACTCCGCTGTAGAGCATCGGCATGAGGACGTTGTCGAGCACCGTCCGCCGCGGCATGAGATGGAACGCCTGGAAGACGAACCCGATGAACTGGGCGCGCACGGCGGCGCGCTCGTCGTCCGTGAGCGCACCCGTGAGCGCACCCGACAGGCGATACTCCCCGACCGTCGGACGATCGAGCAGTCCGAGGATGTTGAGCATCGTCGACTTGCCCGACCCGCTCGACCCCACGATGGAGACGTACTCCCCCTGCTCGAGGGAGAGGGACACGCCCTTGAGCGCCTGCACCTCGGGAGGCCCGGGGAACGAGCGCGTGACGTCCCTGAGCTCGACGACGGGCGCCGTCACGAACCGACCACCACGAGGTCGCCCTCCGCGAGCTCGTCGTCGACCGGCGCGACCTCGACGTACCCGCCTGCCGCGAGCCCCGTCTCGACGACGACGAGACGCGTCTCGGCACGATCCCCGTCGCGGGGGTCGCCCGTCACGACCTCGACGCGCGACTCCCCGCCGGGCCCCGCGGTCAGCGCCGCGTACGGGACCGAGAGCACCTCCCCGTCGGTCGCGCCGACGGGGATCTGGATGCGGACGTTCGTGCCCTGCACGGCCTCCATCTGCTCGGGGGTGAGCGGATCCGGCTCGAACTGCAACGTGGAGCGCGCGCCGTCGTCGCCCTCGGCGATGTCGGAGATCACGGCGCGGTGGTCCTCTCCGTCGGGAAGCTCGAAGAACACCTCGTCGCCGACCTCGAGGAGCTCGACGTCCGCGTTCGCCGCCGAGCCGGTGAGTCTCACGCTCGCGCCCGAGACGGTCATGGCCGCGGCCTCCAGCGACGAGCCTCGCTCCACCTCGACGCTGTCGACGCGTCGCGGGAGCTCCGCGAGGAACAGCACCTCGCTGGCGGGGAGATACGGCAGCGCGCCCTGCCGCGCCGAGACGAGCTCCTCGTTCGCCGCGGCGACCTGTGCCGCCGCGCCGTCGACGAGGGACTGCTCCGCGCTCGTGTCCCGGGGCGCGTCGAGCGCCTGACGCTGCATCTCGGCGATGGCGAGCTGGTCGCGCAGGTCGCTCGCGTCCGCGCCCTCGCTCTCGACCGCCGCGATCTGCCGGTGCAGGCTCGCGATCTCGTTGTCGGCCTGCCGGCGCTCGATATCGCTCGGGCCGGCCGCGGCCTCGTTCAGGGCCTTCTGCGCGTCGGCGAGCGCCTGCTCGGCGCCGCGGACGCCGTCCTCCGCCGCACGCACGGCATCCGGCCCCTCGGTCGCCGTCGGCGCGGGGTAGCCGGCCTGGCGGTACAGCTCGCCGACCGCGTTCGCCGCGGCCTCGTCGAAGACGTCCGACTCGCGGTCCCCCGGCTCGATGCCCACCTCGGCGAGCGCCGCCTTGAGCTGCTGCACGTCGGGGCCCGAGACGCCGAACGTGAGCGTGCGGTACGCCGGCAGCTCCCCGGGCAGCACGATCACCGGCCGTCCCGTGACCTCGAGGGCAATGGAGAGCGCCGAGAGCTCGGCGCCGACCTCCGGCACCTGCCCCGTCACGATCGCCGCTCCCTCGAACGACGTCGTGTCGAGCTTCAGCTCGACCGCGTCGGCGTATCCAACGTCGCCGCGCAGCGTGACGTCGTTGCTCAGCTCCCCGTACTCCACCGGCACCGTCACGAGCCCGGGCTCGGGCGCCCCGGCGCCGGCGGCCGCGTCGAGCGGCGAGATGACGAATCGCCCGAGCACGAGCCCCGCGACGAGGGCGACCGCGGACGCCCCGGCGACGATCCAGAGCGTCCTGTTGCCCCGGAGCACGCGCCCCCAGCCGCCGTTGGCCGCCCCCTCCTCCCGACGAGCGGCCCTCTCGATCTCGCCGCCGTCGCCGGTGACGACCTCGCCGAAGACGGGGTCGGTCGCCTCGCCCTCCACGACGGGCACGTCGTCGTCCCTCCGCTCGGCGGGGATCGGCTCTGTCACGCTCTCCTCGTCTGCGCCCTCGCCCTTTCGGGAGCGCCGACCTCGCAGCGCCACTCAGCCCGCCTGCTCTGCGGCGGCCTTGAAGGCCTCGAGCTCGGCCTCGTTGTCGGCGATGAACTGCTCCTCCAGCGCGAACTGGATGCGCAGGCTCTCATCGCTGTACCCGGTCTCCTCCTTGCAGTCGAGGTCGGCGAGGGCGACCTCGATCTCGCGCTCGGCCTTCTCCTTCCACTCCGGGGAGTTGGACGGATCCGTCTCCTCGGAGAAGGCGTCGATCTCCTCCTGGGTCGCGTCGTCCCAGTCGAGCTCCTCCGACTGGGCGTTCTGCTCGGTGTAGAACGCGTCCTGCGCGTCGTAGAACTCCTGCGAGGCGTCCGTCTGCGCGGTGTAGCCGGCGAAGCCCGCATCCGCCATGCACGACGCCCACTCGGCGTTCAGGTCGCTCATCTCGGGCGAGTCCTGGAGGCCCTCGTAGATCAGGTTGATGCGGTCCATGAGGGGCTGGTACTCCTCGTACAGGGCCTGCGTGGCGTCCTCGCCCTGCACCTCCTCCCACGCGTTGCCGTAGCAGCCGGGCTCGAGGCTGTCCCAGTCGAAGCCGTCCCAGTCGAAGTCGGGGTCGTCGTACGCCTCCTCCGGGGGCTGCTCGCCGTTGAGCACCTCGTTGTAGGCGATCTGCTCCGACTCCGACAGCGAGGAGACGTAGTCGGCGTTCGGATCGACGTACTCCTCCTCCGCGATCGGCTCCTCGTCCGCCCAGGGGTCGGTGAAGACGCCGTAGCCGTACTGCGAGACCCACTCGCGCGAGTCGGGATCCCACTCGTCGTCGGACGAGGAGAAGACGGCGCCGCCCGATCCGGTGTTGGGCGTGTACTCGAACCCCTCCGCGGCCATGCACTCCGCGATGAGCTCCTCGGCCTGCCTGCTCTGCTCCTCGTACTGCTTCTCGTACTCCTCGGGCGACTGGTCGTCGCCCCACGCCGCGGACAGATACTCGTTGAGAGGAGAGTCCTCGTAGGTCAGGCCGCCTCCGCCTCCCTCCGAGCAGGCGGAGAGCGTGGCGGCCAGGAGGGCCGCCGAGGCCGTGAGCACGAGGGGGCGTGTGATTCGCATCGTTTCCCTATCCGAAGGAGCGCGCTGTGCGCGGGGCTGGTCATGTCATCGTCGCAACGCCCCGTCGCGCGGCGCATCCGCCTGAAGGATGATGTCGGAGGCGGCGAGCGACGAGGCTCTCGTATCGGATGTGTGCGCTCGCGCGGGGATCCTGACCGACCGCCGGCCTTCGTGATGCTTTCGTGATCGTCGGACGTCGTCAGCGGGCGCGCGGATGGCTCGTCGCATACACGTCGCGCAGCGTGTCGACGGTGACGTGGGTGTAGATCTGGGTCGTCGCGACGGAGGAGTGGCCGAGCAGCTCCTGCACGACGCGCACGTCCGCCCCGCCCTGCAGCAGGTGCGTCGCGAACGAGTGCCGCAGCGTGTGCGGGGAGACGTGCGCGGCGAGCTGCGCACGCTCGGCCGCGGCCTGGATGACGAGCCAGGCGCTCTGCCGCGACAGCGGCGCGCCGCGGGCGCCGAGGAACAGCTTGGCGGTCGCCCTCCCCTTCGCCGCGAGCTGCGGGCGCACGCGCGTGAGGTAGGCGTCGAGCGCCGCGCGCGCGAAGGAGCCGACCGGCACGATGCGCTCCTTCGACCCCTTTCCGCGCAGGCGCAGCGCCTCGCCGCCCGCGAGATCGTCGACGTCGAGGGAGATGGCCTCCGAGACGCGCGCGCCGGTCGCGTAGAGCAGCTCCAGGAGCGCCCTGTCGCGGATCCCCAGCGGCTCCTCCGGCGACGGCGCGGCGAGCAGCCGTTCGACCTGCTCGATCGTGAGCGCCTTGGGCAGCCGCTGCGCCTGCTTGGGCGGGCGGAGCCGCTGCGACGGGTCGTCGGCGCTGAGCCCCTCGCGCGTGAGGAAGCGATGGAGCCCCCGCACCGACGACTGCAGCCGTGCGAGCGACGACGCCGCGGGCGGCGGCTGCTCCGACGCCCGCGCCGCCGCGAACTCGGCCACCACGGCGGAGGTGACGGCGCCGGCGTCGTCGACGCCGTGCTCCTCGAGCCATCGCGCGTAGCCGTCCAGATCGCGGCGATAGGCGGCGATCGTGTGATCCGACAGCCCGCGCTCGATCGTCAGATGCCGGAGGTACGCGTCGATCGCGCGATCGGGACGCATCCGGTCCGCCTAGCGATCCGTTCCGCGCAGGCGCTCCGCGGCGAGCAGGACGCCCATGCCCGTGATGGCGTTGCGGAAGCGTCCGTCGACCACGGCCCGCACGGCCTCGTCGAGCGGAATCCATTCGACGACGATGCCGGCCTCCTCGGCATCGCGGGCGAAGGCGGCCTCCGTCGCGGACAGCTCCCGCGCGAGGAAGAGGTGGATGAGCTCCGAGCTGCCGCCGGGCGAGAGGTGCACGGCGCCGAGCTCGTCCCAGACACCGGCGGTGAGATCGGCCTCCTCGGCGAGCTCGCGCCGCGCGGCCTCGAGGGGGCTCTCCCCCGCCACGTCGAGGAGCCCCGCGGGGAGCTCCCAGTCGCGCTCGCCGATCGGATGCCGGTACTGCTGGATGAGCAGCACCCGGCGCTCCGGGTCGACGGCGACGATCGCGGCCGCCCCCGGATGCGCCATGAACTCTCGCGTGAGCTCGCCGTCCCCGTACGCGAAGCGCTCGGAGACGATGTCCCACACCCTGCCCTCGAAGACGACGTCGTGCGAGACGACCTCGACCTCGGACGGCTCGTCGCGCAGCGACCCCGCATCGGCCATCGGAGCCCCCGTCAGTCGTTCTCGACGTCGAACAGCTCGCTCGCGCGGCTGCGCTCGACGGCGGCGCCCACGAGCCCACGGAAGAGCGGGTGCGGGTCGGTGGGACGCGAGCGGAGCTCGGGATGGGCCTGCGTGGCGATGTAGTACGGATGCACGTCGCGCGGCAGCTCGACGAACTCGACGAGGTCGAGGTCGGGGTTGATGCCGGAGAAGACGAGGCCCGCGTCGGCGAGCTGCTCGCGGTAGGCGTTGTTGACCTCATAGCGGTGGCGGTGGCGCTCCTGCACGTCGGTCGAGCCGTAGAGCTCCGCCGCGAGCGACCCCTCCGCGAGCCGTGCGGGATAGAGGCCCAGGCGCATCGTGCCGCCGAGGTCGCCGTGGTCGATGATGTCGACCTGCTCCTGCATCGTCGCGATGACGGCCGCGGTCGTCTCCGGGTCGAACTCGCTCGACGAGGCGCCGTCGATGCCCGCGACGTCGCGGGCGTACTCGATGACCATGCACTGCAGGCCGAGGCAGAGGCCGAGGGTGGGGATCCCCTGCTCGCGCGCGAACCGGAGGGCGCCGAGCTTGCCCTCGATCCCGCGGATGCCGAAGCCTCCCGGCACGCAGATCCCGTCGAGCTCCGCGAGCTGCTCCTTCGCGCCCTCCGGCGTCTCGCACCTGTCGGACGGGATCCAGCGGACGCTGACCTTGGTCTCCTGCGCGAACCCGCCGGCCTTGAGCGCCTCCGTGACCGAGAGGTAGGCGTCCGGCAGGTCGATGTACTTGCCGACGAGCCCGATGGTCACCTCGTGCTTCGGGTTGTGCACGGCGTGGAGCACCCGGCTCCAGCGCGTCCAGTCGACCTCTCCGGCCTTCTCGGCGAGCCCGAGACGACGGGCGATGTACGCGTCGAGCCCCTGGTCGTTCAGGGTCGACGGGATGTCGTAGATGCTCGGCAGGTCGACCGTGTTGACGACGCCCTCGACGTCGACGTCGCACATGAGCGCGATCTTGTTGCGGTTGCCCTCGCTCACGGGCCGGTCGCTGCGCAGCACGAGCGCGTCGGGCTGGATGCCGAGCTGACGCAGCGCGGCCACGGAGTGCTGGGTGGGCTTGGTCTTCTGCTCCCCGGACGCGCCCATGAACGGCACGAGGGAGACGTGCGCGAAGAAGACGCTGTCGCGCCCGAGCTCGTGGCGCAGCTGGCGCGCCGCCTCGAGGAACGGCTGCGACTCGATGTCGCCGACCGTGCCGCCGACCTCGGTGATGATGACGTCGGGCTTCGGGTCATCCTCGGCCTGCAGGCGCATGCGGCGCTTGATCTCGTCGGTGATGTGCGGGATGACCTGCACCGTGTCGCCGAGGTACTCGCCGCGGCGCTCGCGCGCGATGACCTGCGAGTAGATCTGGCCGGTCGTGACGTTGGCCGCCTGCGAGAGGTTGATGTCGAGGAAGCGCTCGTAGTGGCCGATGTCGAGGTCGGTCTCGGCGCCGTCGTCCGTGACGAACACCTCGCCGTGCTGGAACGGGTTCATCGTGCCCGGATCCACGTTGAGATAGGGGTCGAGCTTCTGCATGACGACGTGCAGACCTCGCGCCGTCAGCAGATTTCCGAGGCTCGCCGCCGTGAGACCCTTGCCCAGCGAGGAGACGACACCGCCCGTCACGAAGATGTGCTTGGTGGTGTGGTCGCGCCGCGCCTCAGATGTCTGCATCACGGGCTTCAATGCTAACAGCCCGGGATGTGATGCGGACGTGGCGCGCGACAGCTCGTCTGCGCGCATCGTCCGCACCCGCCGAGCGGGCCCTCGGGCGTCAGAACGTGCCCAGGACGTCCAGGCGCAGCTGGGCGGCGACGACGATGACGACGTAGTCCAGGACGACCGCGAGCGGCGCCCATGAGAGCAGCACCTCGCCGACGCGGCGCGCGGGGCGACCCCAGACGCCGTCGCGCAGCGACCATCCCAGCGTGAACCAGAGCAGCGGGATCGTCACGAGCCAGACGACCATGCACCAGGGGCACAGCGAGCCGTACTCGAAGATGCTCCGGTACGCGAGGAAGTGCACGAAGACGAAGGCCGCGGCGACGAACGAGACGTAGACGCGCCAGTACCAGCGGCGCAGCCCGCCCCGCGCGGCGAACGCGCTGACGCCGGCGTAGACCGCGCCGGGGAAGAGCACGATGCCGATGATCGAGTTGGAGAAGCCCAGCAGGTTGCCGCCCGGCGAGAGGAGGTTCGGGCCGCACGTGACGATCACGCTCAGCTGGCAGTTGATGAGCGGCTCCGCATCCGTGAGCTGTCCGATGTACTCCAGGTAGAGCAGGAAGGAGACGGCCCATCCGATGAGCCCCGCGACGATACAGAAGACCGCGAGCGCGGTGGATGGTGCGAGTCGGGCGGGCGAGGGGGCGGGGTCGATCATGACCTCATCGTGTCACGCGGGACGCCTCGTCCCCGCGCCGGTGCACGAGCATCGACAGACGACCGGGCATCCTGCGGGATCCGGCATGGCGTCGACCGTCAAACGGCCTGCGGAGCCTCCCTGCGCCCCAGCTCGAGGAGCTCGCGGGCGTTGCCGAGCGCGGCGTCACTGTCGGGCAGCCCCGAGAGCAGCCTCGCCATCTCCGCCTCCCGCGCCGCTCCCTCGAGCCGCTGCACGCTCGAGCTCGTCACGGACCCGTCGTGGGCCTTGACGACGCTGAGGTGGTTGCCCGCGAACGCCGCGACCTGCGCGAGGTGCGTCACGGCGATGACCTGCGACGACTGCGCGAGACGGGCGAGGCGCTTGCCGACCTCGATCGCCGCCGCGCCGCCGATGCCGGCGTCCACCTCGTCGAAGACGAAGGTGGGGACGGGGTCGGTCTCGGCGATGACGACCTCGATCGCGAGCATGACGCGGCTGAGCTCGCCGCCCGACGCCCCTCGGGACACGGCACGGGGCTCGGCGCCCGGATGCGGGGCGAGCCGGAAGGCGACGTCGTCCCGCCCGGATGCCGACTCCGGTCCCGGCGCCACCTCCACGACGAGGAGCGCATCCGGCATCGCGAGCGCATGCAGCTCCTCCGTGACGGCGGTCCCCAGCCGCGCGGCGGCCTCCGTCCGCGCGGCCGTGACCAGGCCGGCGGCGGCATCGAGGCGTTCGCGGAGCTCGTCGCGCTCAAGCGTGAGCCGCTCGACGCGGTCCCCGTCGTCGTCCAGCTCCGCGAGGCGCGCCGACCCCGTGTCGAGCAGCGAGATGGCGGCGTCGAGCGATCCGTGCGCCCGGACGAGCGCTCCGATCACGGCGCGGCGCTCCTCGACCGCGGCGAGCTCCTGGGGCCCGGCCTCGTCGAGGTCGGCGAGGAACCCCGACAGCTCGACCGCCAGGTCGGCCGCCCGGTATCCGAGGTCGGCGACCTGCTCCGCGAGCCCGGTGAGCACCGGATCGCCCGTGCGCTCGAGAGCGCGCTTCGCCTCGCCGACGAGGCCGGACACGTCGGCGAGTCCCTCCTCGCTCGACAGCGCCTCGCGCGCGACCGCGGCCGCCGATCGCAGCTCCTCGGCGTTCGCGAGGCGCTCTGCCCGCGCGGCGAGCGCGACGTCCTCACCCTCGGCGGGCTCCGCCTGCTCGATCTCCGCGAGCGCGGCACGCAGGGACTCGGCCTCGGCGGCGCGGGCGGCGCGCTGGGCGACGAGGAGATCCAGCTCCTGGTCGAGCGCCCGGACCCCGTCCCACGCCTCGCGATACGCCGCGAGCGCGTCCCGCACGGCGTCGCCCGCGAACCTGTCGAGCGCATCGCGCTGCGCCGCCGCCGACTTCAGCCGCAGCTGATCGGCCTGCCCGTGCACCACGACGAGTGCGTCGGCCAGATCGGCCAGCACCCCGGCGGGAGCCGCACGGCCGCCGACGCTCGCGCGGCTGCGGCCCTCCGCGGCGAGGGAGCGGGAGAGGTAGAGCTCGGCGCTCCCGCCGCCGATCGGCTCGAGCTCGCCCCCGGCCTCGCGCACGCGGTCCGCGACCGCGCCCTCCTCCGGCACGACCCACACGCCTTCGACGGAGGCCTGCGACGCGCCGGCGCGCACGACGCCCGAGTCCGCCCGCTGGCCGAGCAGGAGCCCGAGACCGGTGACGACCATGGTCTTGCCCGCACCCGTCTCGCCCGTGATGGCGGTGAAGCCGGAGCCCATCGGCAGCGCCGCCTCGGCGATCACGCCGAGGTCGCGCAGGCGCATCTCCTCGATCACTCGGACGCCCCCGTGACCGGGAGCGTCACGGCCGCCGTCGGATTGAGCTCGCTCGGCCCGCGCCACCCCTCGGTGGGCAGCTTGAACTTGCGGACCAGGCGGTCGGTGAACGCCGCCGGGTGCAGCCGCGCCAGGCGGACCGGCTTCGCCGATCGGCGTACGACGACACGGGCGCCCGCGGGCAGCGGATGGGAGCGCCGGCCGTCGCACCAGAGCACGGCCGACCCCACGGACCCCGCCCGCAGCTCGACGGCCACCGCGTGGTCGGGACCGACGACGAGCGGCTTGGAGAACAGGGTGTGCGCCGACAGCGGCGCGACGGAGATCGCCTGCACGGTCGGCCAGATGACGGGTCCCCCGGCGGAGAAGTTGTACGCGGTCGACCCGGTCGGCGTCGCGATGACGACGCCGTCGGCACCGTAGGCCGTGAGCGGGCGGCGATCGACCTCGACGACGACCTCGATCATCCGCTCCCGCTGGTCCTTCTCGATGGCCGCCTCGTTGAGCGCCCATGTCTCGTAGACGACGTGGCCGTCCCTGTCCTTCACCGAGACGGCGAGAGCGAGCCGTTCCTCGACCGCGTAGTCGCCCAGGATGGCGCGGTGGACGGCCTCGTCCATGTCGTCGCGCTCGATCTCGGCGAGGAACCCGACGTGCCCCATGTTCACCCCGAGCACGGGGGCGGTGCCCTCGCGGACGAGCTCCGCGGCGCGCAGGATGGTGCCGTCGCCGCCCAGCACGATGGCGATGTCGATGTCGGCGAGCGCGATGTCGCGGCCGAGGACGTCGACGTCCGCCAGCGCGGGCGCGACCGCCGACAGCTCGGCGCGGTCCTCCGGCGCGAGAACGGGCGTCGCCCCCTCCGCGCTCACGGACTCCACGACGCGTGAGGCGGCGCGCACGGTGTCGTCGCGATAGGCGTGAGCGACGATCAGGATCTTGCGCTCGGTCATCGTCCTCCCCCTTCGTGCGCGATGGCGTCCTCCCATTCTGTCGGATCCGACCCGCGTCCCGGGGAGATGTGGACGAGCACCTCGACATTGCCGTGCGATCCCTCGAGGGGCGAGCGTCGCACGCCCAGGGTTCCGAGCCCGGCGGCCCATGCGGCGGCGAGCACCGTGCGCACCGCGTCGACGCGAAGGACGGGATCGACGACCACCCCGCCGCGGACGCCCGTGCGCCCCACCTCGAACTGCGGCTTGACGAGCAGCAGGACGTCGGCGCCGGGAGCGGCGACCAGAGACACGGCGGGCAGGACGTGCGTGAGCGAGATGAAGGAGAGGTCGCCCGTGATCACGGCCGGGGTGTCGTCGACTCCGCTCGCCCGGGCCAGGCTCTCCGGCGTCATGAACCGCACGTTGTACCCCTCCAGGGCGTGCACCCCGGGGTCGGCCGCCACCGAGGGGGAAAGCTGATCGTGCCCCACGTCCGCCGCGATGACGGGCGCCGCGCCGCGCTCGCGCAGCACCTGCGTGAACCCGCCCGTCGACGCGCCCATGTCGAGCGCGAGGCGCCCGTCCACGACGACCGAGAAGGCGTCGAGCGCGGCGACGAGCTTGTGCGCGCCCCTGCTGACGTAGTCGTCGGCGGCGTCCACCTGGAGGTCGGAGTCCGCCTCCACGCGCGTCGAGGGCTTGGTCACGACCCGGCCGTCGACGCGCACGGCGGCATCGGCGATGAGAGCGGCCGCATGCGTTCGCGATCGCACGAGCCCCCGTTCCGCGAGGGCCGCGTCGAGCCGCTGCGTCATCGCGATGCGGAGCCCTCGCCGGGCGCTGACTCGAGTCGTGCCGCGAGCTCGTCGTGGAGCGCGGCATACGCCGTCGCCCGCGTCGCGAGCGGCTGTTCCTCGATGACCTTCAGCCTGCTGACCAGGCCCGTGTCGCCGTCCTCATCCGTCATCCGTTCAGGGTAACGCGACGGGCAGGCGCTCTGCGGGCGCCGGGCCGCCTCAGAAGCGATCCTCGTAGAGGCGCTCGGGGACGCGGAAGCCGAAGATCTGCCGATCGGTGTCCCAGATCGCCTTCGACGCCGCCCGCAGCAGGTCGACGTCGCTGCCGCCCTCGCTGACGACGCGCACGTCGGGGCCGTCGATGCGGACCGCGGCATCCCGCACCCACACGGTGTCGCCCTTGACGCGAGCGACGGGATACGGCTCGAAGAGCTCGCGCAGATCGGAGAGGATGTACGTCGGCCGGGAGTGCGACGGCGCGGCGAGGATGTGCTTGGGCCTGTCGATGCCGGTCAGCACGATGGCGGAGTCGATGCCCGCCGCCTGCGCGCCCATGATGTCGGTGTCGAGGCGGTCGCCGAGGAACAACGGCTTCTGCGCGCCGAACCGGGCGACGGCGGCGTGGAAGATCGGCGCCTCGGGCTTCCCCGCCACGGTGGCCAGCCGGCCGACGGCGGTGTGCACGGCCGACACGAGGGTGCCGTTCCCCGGGGCGATCCCCCGTGCCTGCGGGATCGTCCAGTCCGTGTTCGTCGCGATCCAGGGGATGCCGCCCTCCTCCTCGGGGACGGCCAACGCGAACGCGGCCTCCGCGAGCTGCGTCCATCCGACCTCGGGGGCGAAGCCCTGGACGACCGCCGCGGGCGCGTCGTCCGCGCTGCGGGTGACGACGAAGCCCGCCTTCTCGACCTCGACGACGAGTCCCTCTCCCCCGACGACGAGCACGGTCGACCCCGCCGGGATGCGATCGGCGAGAAGGCTCATCGCCGCCTGCGGGCTCGTGACGACGTCATCCGCTCGCGTCGGGATCCCGAGATCGCTCAGGTGCGCGGCGACCGACGCGTCGGTGCGCGACGCGTTGTTCGTGATGAACCCGAGGCGGCGGCCCTCGTCCACCGCGCGGTTGAGGCTCTCGACCGCATGCGGCAGAGCGCCGGGCCCGGCGTACACGACGCCGTCGAGATCGGCGAGGACGACGTCGACGCCCTCGAGGGGCGCGACGCCGTCGGACCTCCTAGAAAAGAGCGCCATCGGGCTTGTCCTCCTCGGGGCCCCGAGCGTCGTCTGCGCCGTCGGCGGGCGCACCGGCCGGGTCGACGTCGTCCGGCGCCGTGTCCGCGTCGGGCGTCTCCTCGTCGGCCGCGTCATCGGACCCGAGGACGACGTCCTCCGCTCCCTCGATGCCTGCGGCGACGAGGATCTCGGTGACCTCGTCCTCGATCGTGAACGTGTCGTCGCCGTGGTCGGAGGGCTGCTCGGGCACGACCGCATCCGTGTCGGCGTCCGGCGCGTCCCCGGCGGCGCTCTGCACGTCTTCGTCGTCGGAATCGTCCTCGGTCCGCTCCGCCTCCTCGGCATCCGCCGCGTCGATGGCATCGGCGATGCCCGATGCGTCGCCGGAGGTCTCGACGACATCGGATGCCGCCTCGGAGACGTCCGCGGAACGGGTCGGCTCCTCGGCGTCGTCGGGAGCGTCATCGGGCTCGACGGGCTCCGACGACGCGTCCTCCTCGTCTTGCCCGGGCTGCGCCCCCTCCTCGACGAGGAGCTCCGTGTCGGTGTCGTCGACGAACACGTAGTCGTCGGCGTCGGCCTGGTCGTTCAGACCGAGGGCCTCCTCCGCGATCTCGGCCCGACGGCGCCATGACGCGGCCTCCTCGGAGCGTCCGAGATCCTCGAGCACGTTCGCCCGTGCTCCGAAGAGCCCGGGGCTCCACTCGAACGCACGGTCGGGGTCGAGCTCCGGGATGTCGAGCTCGTGCAGCGCGAGCTCGGTCTGGCCGAGGTCGAGACGCGCACCCGACATCGCGATCGCGAGCTCGACACGGGTCGCGGTGTCGAGGACGGACCGGTCGGCCGAGCGGCCCTCTTCGAGCGCCTTCTCGGGACGGCCCACGCCGCGCTCGCTGTCGACGATGAGCGCGACGTTGTCGTTGCGGCCCGTGATGCGGCGATGTGTGCGGAGCTCGCGCAGCGCAAGCGCGAAGTCGCCCTTCGAGTACGCGGTGACCGCGAGGGTCTCCCGAGCGATACCGATCCGGCCGGCGTGACGTACCGCAGCCAGCGCGTGCTCATGCGCAAGATCCGGGTCCTCGTCGATGAGGCGCACGGCCATCGCCATATGACGGGCGACACGCTCCGCGTTCTCTTTGCTGAGGGTCTTCAGCTCGTTGCGTGCGCTCGACGGGAGGTCGCTCGGCGTGATGTCATCGGGCAGCTCCGGGTCGGGGATGCGCACACGCTGCGGGGGACGGGACGGATCGTCCTCGTAACGAGGTCGCGACGGACGTCCGTCTCGATCGTACGGACGACGCGGGCCCGCCTGTCCGTCACGGCTCTGCGGGCGACGGTCGCCGTGGGCGCGGCTGTCTCCCTGGTAGGGACGACGCTCCGCCGAATCACGTCCCCCACCCTGGTACGGGCGACGCTCACCGCTGTTGCGGTCATCGCGCTGGTACGGACGACGCTCACCGCTGTCACGGCCCCCACCCTGATACGGGCGACGTTCACCGTTATCGCGGCCACCACCCTGATACGGACGACGCTCACCGCTGTCACGGCCACCGCCCTGGTAGGGACGACGCTCACCGTTATCGCGGCTACCACCCTGGTAGGGACGACGCTCCGCCGAATCACGTCCCCCACCCTGGTAGGGACGACGCTCACCGCTGTTGCGGTCATCGCGCTGGTACGGACGACGCTCACCGGAGTCACGGTCACCGCGCCGATCCGCGCCGCCACGGCGATCCGGCTTGCCCTCGGGACGCTCTTTCTCTCCGTCGTTCGGCATGTCCGCTCCTGGTTGACGACCGTGTAAATGCGAAAAGGCCATCCTTCGTTGGGTGGCCTTTTCGTCTAGGTTTAGTCCGGCGGTGTCCTACTCTCCCACAAGGTCTCCCTTGCAGTACCATCGGCGCTGAGAGGCTTAGCTTCCGGGTTCGGAATGTGACCGGGCGTTTCCCTCTCGCTATGACCACCGAAACACTCTGCGATGCTTCGGAACATCAAGCTTCTCTATGAAACTATACGGGTGCCCATACATCGGGAACCACAAAGTGGACGCGAACACGCACTCTCGAAAAAACGACGATGAGTCATGTTGTTTTCAAGTCGTCGGCTTATTAGTACCAGTCAGCTCCACACGTTGCCGTGCTTCCACATCTGGCCTATCAACCCAGTAGTCTGCTGGGAGCCTCACACCCTCAAAGGGGCAGGGAAGTCTCATCTTGAGGCCGGCTTCCCGCTTAGATGCTTTCAGCGGTTATCCATCCCGAACGTAGCCAACCAGCCATGCACCTGGCGGTACAACTGGCACACCAGAGGTTCGTCCAACCCGGTCCTCTCGTACTAGGGTCAGATCCTCTCAAACTTCCAACGCGCGCAGCGGATAGGGACCGAACTGTCTCACGACGTTCTAAACCCAGCTCGCGTACCGCTTTAATGGGCGAACAGCCCAACCCTTGGGACCTACTCCAGCCCCAGGATGCGACGAGCCGACATCGAGGTGCCAAACCATGCCGTCGATATGGACTCTTGGGCAAGATCAGCCTGTTATCCCCGAGGTACCTTTTATCCGTTGAGCGACAGCGCTTCCACAAGCCACTGCCGGATCACTAGTCCCGACTTTCGTCCCTGCTCGACCTGTCAGTCTCACAGTCAAGCTCCCTTGTGCACTTACACTCGCCACCTGATTGCCAACCAGGTTGAGGGAACCTTTGGGCGCCTCCGTTACTCTTTAGGAGGCAACCGCCCCAGTTAAACTACCCACCAGGCACTGTCCCTGAACCGGATCACGGTCCGAAGTTAGATATCCAGAATGACCAGAGTGGTATTTCAACAACGACTCCACAACCACTGGCGTGGCCGCTTCACAGTCTCCCACCTATCCTACACAAGCCACACCGAACACCAATACCAAGCTATAGTAAAGGTCACGGGGTCTTTCCGTCCTGCTGCGCGTAACGAGCATCTTTACTCGTAATGCAATTTCGCCGAGTTCGTGGTTGAGACAGCTGGGAAGTCGTTACGCCATTCGTGCAGGTCGGAACTTACCCGACAAGGAATTTCGCTACCTTAGGATGGTTATAGTTACCACCGCCGTTTACCGGGGCTTAAATTCTCAGCTTCGCCCCAAAGGGCTAACCGGTCCTCTTAACCTTCCGGCACCGGGCAGGCGTCAGTCCGTATACATCGTCTTGCGACTTCGCACGGACCTGTGTTTTTAATAAACAGTCGCTACCCACTGGTCTCTGCGGCCACCACACCCTTTCCCAGGAAAACTGGTATAAGCGGGTGGCCCCCCTTCTCCCGAAGTTACGGGGGCATTTTGCCGAGTTCCTTAACCACGATTATCTCGATCTCCTTAGTATTCTCTACCTGACCACCTGAGTCGGTTTGGGGTACGGGCAGCTCGAACCTCGCGTCGATGCTTTTCTTGGCAGCAGAGGATCACCCACTTTTCATCCCCATCACATCTCACCCTGTAAGACTCCCGGATTTACCTAGAAGTCGGGCTACATGCTTGGACCAGGACAACCATCGCCTGGCTTGGGCTACCTTCCTGCGTCACACCTGTTAACACGCTAACCGCACCAGCATGGGGTCACGCGCTCCCCACCACGATGAGTCCCGAAGGACCCGGTGTGATGGCTCGGGCGCTTAGCACCACTGGATCAGCTTGGGCGGTTCTTCGCCGGTACGGGAATATCAACCCGTTGTCCATCGACTACGCCTGTCGGCCTCGCCTTAGGTCCCGACTTACCCAGGGAAGATTAGCTTGACCCTGGAACCCTTGGTCTTCCGGAGGACGTGTTTCTCACACGTCATTCGCTACTCATGCCTGCATTCTCACTCGTGTGCCGTCCACGGCTGGATCACTCCGCCGCTTCACCCCGCACACGACGCTCTCCTACCCATCCACACAACTGGACCCGCCCCCCGAAAGGAACAGGCCGGTCAAAAATATGAATGCCACAACTTCGGTGGCGTGCTTGAGCCCCGTTACATTGTCGGCGCGGAATCACTTGACCAGTGAGCTATTACGCACTCTTTCAAGGGTGGCTGCTTCTAAGCCAACCTCCTGGTTGTCACAGCAACTCCACATCCTTTCCCACTTAGCACGCGCTTAGGGACCTTAGATGGTGGTCTGGGTTGTTTCCCTCTCGACGATGAAGCTTATCCCCCACCGTCTCACTGCTGCGCTCTCACTTACCGGCATTCGGAGTTTGGCTGACGTCAGTAACCTTGTCGGGCCCATCGGCCATCCAGTAGCTCTACCTCCAGCAAGAAACACGCAACGCTGCACCTAAATGCATTTCGGAGAGAACCAGCTATCACGAAGTTTGATTGGCCTTTCACCCCTATCCACAGCTCATCCCCTCAGTTTTCAACCTAAGTGGGTTCGGCCCTCCACGACGTCTTACCGACGCTTCAGCCTGGCCATGGATAGATCACTTCGCTTCGGGTCTAGGACACGCGACTCCAAACGCCCTGTTCAGACTCGCTTTCGCTACGGCTCCCCCACACGGGTTAACCTCGCCACGTATCACTAACTCGCAGGCTCATTCTTCAAAAGGCACGCCGTCACCCCAACAAGGAGGCTCCGACGGGTTGTAAGCAAACGGTTTCAGGTACTCTTTCACTCCCCTCCCGGGGTACTTTTCACCTTTCCCTCACGGTACTAGTCCGCTATCGGTCATCTGGGAGTATTTAGGCTTACCAGGTGGTCCTGGCAGATTCACACGGGATTTCACGGGCCCCGTGCTACTTGGGATACCACTCATGGAAGAACACGCATGTCGGCTACGGGGCTACCACCCACTCCGGCCGGCCATTCAAAGCCGTTCGCCTATACGCTTCTATACCATCGAGACCACGGCAGCAGTCTCAAAACGGTCCCACAACCCCGAACGTGCAACACCTGCCGGCTATCACACACGCCCGGTTTAGCCTCCTCCGCTTTCGCTCGCCACTACTCACGGAATCACAATTGTTTTCTCTTCCTGCGGGTACTGAGATGTTTCACTTCCCCGCGTTCCCTCTACCCGCCCTATATATTCAGACAGGAGTCACCAGGACGACTCACACCGCCTGGCGGGGTTTCCCCATTCGGACACCCTCGGATCACAGCCCGCTTATCGGCTCCCCAAGGCTTATCGCAGATTGCTACGTCCTTCTTCGGCTCCAGATGCCAAGGCATCCACCGTTTGCTCTTAAAGACTTGACAAAACATGAGCCACACACCCCACCACACCCCCAAAAGGGCACAGCAAAAATGTGTGTTCGCATTCTTTCTAAAAGATGCTCGCGTCCACTGTGTAGTTCTCAAAGTACGGGCGGAACCCCACCCACCCCGGCACACACCGGTTCAGACGAGGCCCAACGAAGACCAACCACCCCCCACAACAGGGGACGCCTGAGCCCTCAGGACCCAACAACGTGCACACGCCCCACCCGAACCAGACCCCCCGTTCCCACCACACCGAAGCATGACGTACTGAGAAGACCTAGCCGACTGAGGCGCCTTGTCAAATGTTCCACCCATGAGCGACCAGCACCACACATCCGGTGATGACCTGGCCCCCTGCACACCCCCACCCCCACACACGTGAGAACAGAGATGCCCAGATGCTCCTTAGAAAGGAGGTGATCCAGCCGCACCTTCCGGTACGGCTACCTTGTTACGACTTAGTCCTAATTACCGATCCCACCTTCGACAGCTCCCTCCCAAAAGGGTTAGGCCACCGGCTTCAGGTGTTACCGACTTTCATGACTTGACGGGCGGTGTGTACAAGACCCGGGAACGTATTCACCGCAGCGTTGCTGATCTGCGATTACTAGCGACTCCGACTTCACGTAGTCGAGTTGCAGACTACGATCCGAACTGGGACCGGCTTTTTGGGATTCGCTCCACCTCACGGTATCGCAGCCCATTGTACCGGCCATTGTAGCATGCGTGAAGCCCAAGACATAAGGGGCATGATGATTTGACGTCATCCCCACCTTCCTCCGAGTTGACCCCGGCAGTATCCCATGAGTTCCCACCATAACGTGCTGGCAACATAGAACGAGGGTTGCGCTCGTTGCGGGACTTAACCCAACATCTCACGACACGAGCTGACGACAACCATGCACCACCTGTACACCGACCAAAAAGGGGCGACTGTTTCCAGCCGTTACCGGTGTATGTCAAGCCTTGGTAAGGTTCTTCGCGTTGCATCGAATTAATCCGCATGCTCCGCCGCTTGTGCGGGTCCCCGTCAATTCCTTTGAGTTTTAGCCTTGCGGCCGTACTCCCCAGGCGGGGAACTTAATGCGTTAGCTGCGTCACGGAGACCGTGGAAAGGCCCCCACAACTAGTTCCCAACGTTTACGGGGTGGACTACCAGGGTATCTAAGCCTGTTTGCTCCCCACCCTTTCGCTCCTCAGCGTCAGTCACGGCCCAGAGATCTGCCTTCGCCATCGGTGTTCCTCCTGATATCTGCGCATTCCACCGCTACACCAGGAATTCCAATCTCCCCTACCGCACTCTAGTCTGCCCGTACCCACTGCAGACCCGAGGTTGAGCCTCGGGATTTCACAGCAGACGCGACAAACCGCCTACGAGCTCTTTACGCCCAATAATTCCGGATAACGCTTGCGCCCTACGTATTACCGCGGCTGCTGGCACGTAGTTAGCCGGCGCTTTTTCTGCACCTACCGTCACCCCGAAGGGCTTCTTCGATACTAAAAGAGGTTTACAACCCGAAGGCCGTCGTCCCCCACGCGGCGTTGCTGCATCAGGCTTCCGCCCATTGTGCAATATTCCCCACTGCTGCCTCCCGTAGGAGTCTGGGCCGTGTCTCAGTCCCAGTGTGGCCGGTCACCCTCTCAGGCCGGCTACCCGTCGACGCCTTGGTAGGCCACTACCCCAC
Source organism: Microbacterium sp. AB (assembly GCF_032878875.1). Taxonomy (NCBI): domain Bacteria; kingdom Bacillati; phylum Actinomycetota; class Actinomycetes; order Micrococcales; family Microbacteriaceae; genus Microbacterium; species Microbacterium betulae. Next base: position 2,397,207 of record NZ_CP118157.1, read on the forward strand.
CAACAAGCTGATAGGCCGCGAGCCCATCCCCAACCGAAAAAACTTTCCCACCACAGACCATGCGGCCATGATGCATATCCAGTATTAGCAACCGTTTCCGGCTGTTATCCCAGAGTCAGGGGCAGGTTACTCACGTGTTACTCACCCGTTCGCCACTCATCCACCCCGCAAGCGGGGCTTCAGCGTTCGACTTGCATGTGTTAAGCACGCCGCCAGCGTTCATCCTGAGCCAGGATCAAACTCTCCAAAAAAACCAAAACCCACCCCAGCCCAAAGACCAGGACAAGCGAGCTTGAAACTGACCAAAAAAAGAAACCACCAAAAAGATGATCCCCCATTGATCCAAAGGAATTCTCACCCCGGAAAAAACCGAGACGAGGATAAAATTTGGCACTTGACAAGTGCACGCTGTTGAGTTCTCAAAGATCAGACACACCCAGCCCCCGACCACACAGCCGAGCCCTCCGGGGCACCCACACCCCCCACCCGACGATCCGAAACGAACCACCAGGAAGAGACCATGTTCTCCGCCGCCATCCTGGGGAAGGGAGCCTACCGGCTCGACCACACCACTTGGCGGCGACAAAGGACAACATTACGCCGATGCGAACGGTGCGGCAAACCGCACCACCGCCGGGCGTGTCGCGGGGCGCCGCCTCACGCGACCCACGACGCGTCCCCGCGGGGACGCCCGCTCACGACCGCACGGCACTCCTCCGTGGCGCTCAGCCCGTGACGAAGAGGCCGGCCAAGGCCTTCTTGCCCCGGCGGAGCACCGACACCCCGCCCGGGAGGGTTCCCCCGACGACGGCGTCATCCGAGTCGACCTTCTCGCCGTCGAGCGCCACCCCGCCCTGGGCGATCGCGCGACGCGCCTCCGAGACCGAGCTGACGAGCCCGGTCTCGACGAGCGCCTGCGCGACGGGCGTGCCCGCTGCGACGCTCGCGTGCGGGAGCTCCCCCAGCGCCGAGGCGAGCGTCGAGGCGTCGAGCGCCGTCAGGTCGCCCTTCCCGAAGAGCGCCTCCGACGCCGCGATCGCGGCCGCCGTCGACTCCTCCCCGTGCACGAGCGTCGTCACCTCCCGCGCCAGGCGCCTCTGCGCCGCGCGGCGGAACGGCTCGCCCTCGACGAGCTCCCGGTACTGCTCGATCTCCTCGCGCGTGAGGAACGTGAAGATCTTGAGCCGCTCGATCACATCCGCGTCGTCGGTGTTGAGCCAGAACTGGTACATCGCGTACGGGCTGCACATCTCGGCGTCGAGCCAGATGGCGTTGCCCTCGCTCTTGCCGAACTTCGTGCCGTCCGTGTTCGTGATGAGCGGCGTGCCGATGGCGTGCACCGACACCCCTTCGACCCGGTGGATCAGATCCGTCCCGCTCGTGAGGTTCCCCCACTGATCGCTGCCGCCCGTCTGCAGGACGCAGCCGTACTGACGGTAGAGCTCGAGGTAGTCCAGGCCCTGGAGGATCTGGTAGCTGAACTCCGTGTAGCTGATGCCCGAGTCCGAGTTCAGCCGCGCGCTCACCGCGTCCTTCTTCAGCATCGTCCCGACGCGGAAGTGCTTGCCGATCTCGCGGAGGAAGTCGATCGCCGACAGCGGCGCCGTCCAGTCGAGGTTGTTCACGATCCGCGCGGCGTTGCCGCCCTCGAAGCTCAGGAAGCGCTCCACCTGCGCCCGGAGCCTGAGCACCCAGTCGGCGACGGTCTCTCGGGTGTTCAGCGTGCGCTCGGACGTCGGTCGCGGGTCGCCGATGAGTCCGGTCGAGCCGCCGACGAGCCCGAGCGGCCGATGCCCGGCGAGCTGGAGGCGGCGCATCGTGAGCAGCTGCACCAGATTCCCCAGATGCAGGCTCGGCGCCGTCGGATCGAACCCGCAGTAGTACACGATCGGCTCGCCCGCGAGCAGCTCGCGAAGGGCGTCCTGGTCGGTCGACACGTGCACGAGGCCGCGCCAGACGAGCTCATCCCAGACGTTCTCGAAAGCGGGATCGTTCGCCTGCGCGGCAACGGATGTCACGGGGACGGTCATGCCCTCCAGCCTAGGGCTTCCCGCACCGCCTCCCCGTCGTGAAGCGGGCCTCAGATGCCGAGAGCGTGCACGGCTGCCTGTGCACGCGCGACGAGCTCGGCGCGCTGCTCCACGACCCTCTCGGGGGCCGTGCCGCCGACGCCGGAACGGGATGCGACGGACCCCTCGATCGAGAGCACCTCGCGCACGGCGGGGGCCAGATGCGGCGACACCTCCGCGAGGAGCTCGTCGGATGCGTCCTCGAGGCCGAGGCCGCGCTCCTCGCAGGCGCGCACGAGCGCGCCGGAGATCTCGTGCGCCTCCCGGAACGGGACCCGCTGCGTCACGAGCCACTCGGCGACGTCCGTCGCCAGCGAGAAGCCTTCGGGAGCGAGCGACGCCATCCGCTCGGTGTCGAAGCGGAGGGTCGCGACCATCCCCGTGAACGCCGGCAGCAGCACCTCCAGCGCCGCGACGGAGTCGAAGACGGGCTCCTTGTCCTCCTGCAGGTCGCGGTTGTAGGCGAGCGGCAGCGCCTTGAAGGTCGCGAGCAGCCCCGTGAGATTGCCGATGAGCCGGCCGGACTTGCCGCGTGCGAGCTCGGCGATGTCGGGGTTCTTCTTCTGCGGCATGATGCTCGAGCCCGTCGAATAGCCGTCGTCGAGGGTGACGAAGCCGAACTCGCGCGTGTTCCAGAGGATGATCTCCTCGGCCAGGCGAGAGAGGTCGATGCCGATCTGCGCCGCGATGTACGCGAACTCGGCGACGACGTCGCGGGCGGCGGTGCCGTCCATCGAGTTCTCCGCCGGACGGTCCAGACCGAGCTCCCTCGCGACGAGCGCGGGGTCGAGGCCGAGCGTCGATCCCGCGAGCGCCCCTCCGCCGTACGGCGAGACGCCCGCGCGGGCGCGCCAGTCGCGCAGCCGCTCCAGATCGCGCACGAGCGGCCATCCGTGCGCCTGCAGGTGGTGCGCGAGCAGCACGGGCTGGGCGTGCTGGAGATGCGTCCGACCGGGCAGGATGGCCGCGGGGTGCGCCTCGGCCTGCGCGACGAGCGCGTCGACGAGCTGCAGCAGCTCGCGCGCGATCACGCCGGCGTGGTCGATGAGATAGAGCCGGACGAGCGTGGCGATCTGGTCGTTGCGGCTGCGGCCCGCGCGGAGGCGTCCGCCGAGCTCGGCGCCCACCTCGTCGAGCAGCGCCGTCTCGAGCGCGCCGTGCACGTCCTCGTCCGAGGGCCGCGGCTGGAGCTCCCCGCTGCGGACCTTGTCGGCGAGCACGTCGAGACCCGCGTGCATGCGCGCGGCCTCGTCCGCGGTCAGATAGCCGGCCGCCTCGAGGGCCGCGGCGTGAGCATGGGAGCCGCGGATGTCGTAGAGGGCGAGCTGCCAGTCGAAGTGCGTCGAGCGGCTCAGCTCCTGCAGCTCGGGACTGGGGCCGCCCGCGAAACGTCCGCCCCAGAGCGCGCCTTCGTTCGTCCCGTGCGTCTCGCCTGTGCTCACTCCCACAGCCTACCGACGTCGCGACGGCCGTCCCGTCGACGGCGTCGCGCGAGGAGGGCGCCGTGTTACGGCCAGATCAATCTTTCATTGCGGATTGAAAATTCTGAATATTTGTCTTGTTCTGCCGGTGACGCGGGAGTTCACTGTTCTCCATCTCCCCTTCCCCATCCGTCTCCGCCTCCCTTTCCCCCATCCCCTCCCTTCCCCAGAGGAGCATCATGCGCCCACAGCGCTCTCCCCGCGCCGCCCACCGACTCGGCACCGCGGCGGCTGCCGTCGCAGTCGCCTCCCTCCTGCTCACGGCGTGCGGCGCCGGCGGCTCGGCCGATGACGCCGGCGAGGCCGGGGCGGAGGGCATCCGAGTGGCCGTCACCGACCCCGGTCAGCTCATCCCCGGCCGCCAGACCGTCGCGTTCGACTTCAACATGGCGGTCTGGTCGCCTCTCACGTTCATCCAGAACGACGGAACGATGGACTACGTCGCCGCGGAGTCGATCGAGTCGGACGACCAGCGGACCTGGACGGTCACGCTGCGGGACGGCTTCACCTTCCACGACGGCACGCCGGTCACCGCGCAGGACTACGTCGACGCCTGGAACCACGTCGCGTACGGCCCGAACGCCTTCGAGAACGCGGGCCTCCTCGTGGGCATCGAGGGCTACGAGGACCTCAACCCCGCGGGGGGAGAGCCGACGGCGACCGAGATGTCGGGCCTGACGGTGAACGACGACCTCTCCTTCACCGTCGCCCTCACGGTGCCCGACGGACAGTTCCCCGTGCAGCTCAGCCAGGCTCAGACCGCCTTCTACCCCATGCCGCAGAGCGCGTACGACGACATGGACGCCTACAACCGCCATCCGATCGGCAACGGCCCGTTCCAGATGGAGGGCGACTACGTCGAGGCCGAGCCGATCACGGTCACGGCCTACGAGGACTTCACGGGCGATGAGCCGACGGTCGACGAGATCGAGTTCGTGCCCTACACCGACACGGCGACCGCCTACAACGACGTCCTCGCCGGCAACATCGACGTGGCGAGCGTGCCGGCGAACCGGCTCGCCCAGGCTCCCGACGACTTCGGAGATCGCCTCTACCGCTTCGAGGCGCCCGGCATCGCGTTCCTCGGCCTCCCCCTCTGGGACGAGCGCTACCAGGACATCCGCGTGCGGCAGGCGATCTCCATGGCGATCGATCGCGAGACGATCAACGGGGTCATCTACGGCGGCGGCAACCTGCCCGCCACGGCGTGGACCCCGGCGATCGAGCCGGGAACGCCCGAGGGCATCTGCGGCGCGTACTGCGAGTACGACCCGGAGGCGGCCACGGCGCTGCTCGACGAGGCCGGAGGATTCGACGGCACGATCGACATCCTCTATCCCGGAGGAAGCGGTCTCGACGAGCTCTACACGGCGATCGCGAACAACCTCCGTCAGAACCTCGGCGTCGAGGCCGTCGCGACCCCGAGCTCCGACTGGGCCGAGTTCCTCGAACGTCGGACCGAGGCCGACGTCTCCGGGCCCTTCTTCTCCCGCTGGGGAGCGCTGTACCCGAGCCAGCAGGCCACCCTCCGCGTGTTCTTCCTCGAAGGTGGAGGCTGCGCGAACTGCATCCCGTGGTACAGCGACGACGTGGCCGCAGCGATGCAGGCCGCCGACGCCGATCCCTCGACGGACGGCAGCGCCTACGTCGCCGTGCAGGAGCTGATCCAGGCGGAGTTCCCCGCCGTCCCCCTGTTCTTCGAGACCTACTCCTACGTCACGAGCGACCGCGTCGCGGATCTCGTCAACTCGCCCGTGGGCAACCCGACGTACAAGGACATCGTCCTGGTCGACTGATCCGAGCGCCCTGCGATCTCCGTCCCGGCGGAGACCGCAGGGCGCCGAGGCCGAAAGGACCTCCCTCGTCCATGACAGACCCCGACTACCTCCGACGCGTCCTCGCCCGCGTCGACGCCCTCGATCCGCTGGCCTCCTTCCCCGGCGTCGACGCCCTCCTGGCCGCGGCGGACGCCGTCGCCGCAGCGCACCCGGACAGGGTGCGCCGACGTCGGATCGGACGGAGCAGGCTCGGAGAGCCGATCCGCGCGTACAGCGTCGGCGAAGGCCCCGCCGTCGTCGTGATCGGCGGCGTGCACCCCAACGAGCCGATCGGCTTCCACACGGCGCTGCGGCTGCTGAGCGACCTGGCCGAGGGCGCCGGCCCCGCCGCAGAGCTCCCGGCGACGTGGCACATCGTCCCGTGCATCGATCCCGACGGCACGCGGCTGAACGAGTCGTGGTTCTCCGACCCGTCGGATCGCATCGCGTACGCACGCGGGTTCTACCGGCCCGCGCCGACCGAGCAGGTCGAGTGGTCGTTCCCGTTCGACTACAAGGGGATCGTCTTCGACGACCCGATGCCGGAGGCGCAGGCCGTGATGCGCCTGCTCGACGAGACGGGGCCCGCTCTCGTCGCCGGCCTCCACAACGCCGAGCTGGGCGGGGTCTACTACTACCTCTCCGCCGGGGAGACCGCGGCCATCCCCGCCCTGCACGCGATCGCCGAGCACCTGGAGATCCCTCTCGACCGCGGGGAGCCGGAGTTCGACGGGGTCGAACCGCTGGCCGACGCGGTGTACCCGGCCCTGTCGTCGCGCGCGATCGTCGACGTGCTCGACGAGCTCGGCGTCGAACCGGCATCGCACGTCGTCTCCGGCGGGATGGCCGACTACGCCGGCCGGCACGACGCGGCGATGTTCGTCGCCGAGCTGCCGTACTGGACGCACGCGGACAGCGCCGACGCCTCTCCCACGACGCTCGCCTACGCCGAGATCCTGGAGCGCAGGGCCCGCCAGCTCGACGAGCTCGACGCCGTGCTCTCGGAGGCGCTCGATCGCGCAGAGCCGCATCTGCGCATCGACTCGCAGCTGCGCCGAGCGGCCGTCGCGTTCGTCCGCATGATGCCGGCGATGGGAGAAGAGGTGCGCGGACGCGCCGCGCGGGAGGATCCCTCGCGGCTGGCCACCGCGGCCGAGCTCTTCTCCAACGCCGACCACGTGCGCATGTTCCGGCTGCGGTTCGGATCGATCCTCGCACGCGCGCTGAGGGCGGAGACGGCGGCGGGCGGCGCGGCGCCGCAGGTCAGGACGGCGCTCGCACGGCTCGACGACCACCTCGAACGATGGTACGACGAGGCGCGCTCCGTGACCGGCCTGCGCGCGCTGCCGATCGAGCGGCTCGTCGGAGTGCAGTACGGAACGCTCCTCGCGGTCGCCGAGGTGTCGCTGAACGCGCGCGGAGCGGAGGTCCCGGCATGAGGCGCTTCCTTCTCCGGAGAGCGGTCGAGCTCGTGATCGTCTTCTTCGGCGTCACGTTCCTCATCTACGCCATGGTGTTCGCGCTGCCGGGCGACCCGGTCGCCGCCCTCGGCGGAGACCGTCCGCTCTCGAGCGCCGTGGTCGCGGCCATCCGCGAGAAGTACCTCCTCGACGAGCCGCTCGTCGTGCAGTACCTCCACTACATCGGGGGCGTGCTCACCGGCGACCTCGGCGAGACGTTCGACGGCCGAGCGGTCTCCGAGCGCATGGAGGTCCGCTGGCCCGTGACGATCGTCCTGGCGCTCACGGCGTGGCTGTTCGAGGTCGTCATCGGGATGGCGCTGGGTCTCATCGCGGGGCTCCGCCACGGGCGGGGCGTCGATCGGGCGATCCTCGTGGGCACCGTGCTCGCCACGAGCGTCCCGGTGTTCGTCCTCGGCGTCTCGCTGCAGCTGGTCTTCGGGCTCTGGCTGCGATGGCTCCCCATCGCGGGGACCGACGCCGGGTGGCCCACGGCCTATCTGCTGCCCTCGCTCATCATCGCGCTCTTCGGCCTCGCGAGCGTGGCCCGCCTCATGCGCGGCAACGTCGTCGACGCGATGCGCAGCGACTTCGTGCGCACGCTCGTCGCCAAGGGCATGACGCAGCGGAGCATCGTCGGCGTCCACGTGATGCGCAACTCGATCGGGCCCGTCATGACCTTCCTGGCGATCGATCTCGGCTATCTGCTCGGCGGCGCCGTCGTCATCGAGGGCATCTTCAACCTCCCGGGCATCGGGCAGCTGATGTTCCAGGCCATCCGCGCCCATGAGGGCCCCACCGTCGTGGGCGTGGCGACCGCCCTCACGCTCGTCTTCCTCCTCACGAGCGTCGTCGTCGACATCCTCTCCTCCCTCCTCGACCCGCGCATACGACGCGAGTGAAGGACGACCGACCATGAGCGAGCTCCTCGCAGCCCAGACCGTCACCGGCTCCGACCCGGTCGACGCCCCCGCCCTCCGCGCCAGGGGCGTGTGGCAGACCCTCAGACGACGACCGCTGTTCTGGCTCTCGACCGCCGCGCTCGCGATCCTGACGATCGTCGCGCTGATCCCGGGGCCCATCGCCGCGCTGGCGGGGAACCCCGACCCCCGGGCGTGCAAGCTCTCGACGGCACGGCAGCCGCCGAGCGCTGCGCACCTCTTCGGCACCGACGCACAGGGATGCGACCTGCTCGCGAACGTGCTGTTCGGCACGCGCACGTCGTTGTTCATCGGGCTGACCACGACGGCGGTCACCCTCGTCATCGCGCTCGTGCTCGGCACCGTCGCCGGCTACTCGGGAGGATGGGCGGACGCGCTCATCGCGCGTCTCACGGACGTCTTCCTGGGCTTCCCGTTCCTCCTCGCCGCGATCGTCGTGCTCACCGCGATCGGAGAGCGCACCCCGCTCCTGCTGTCCCTCGTGCTCGCGCTCTTCTCCTGGCCCACGCTCGCCCGCCTCGTGCGCGGCTCGGTCCGGACCGTGCGCGAGAGCGAGTACGTCCAGGCGGCGACCGCCATGGGGCTGCGCCATGGCCGCGTCGTGATGACGCACGTCCTCCCCAACGCACTCGGTCCCGTCCTCGCGATCGCCACGACGATGGTCGGCTCGGTCATCGTCGCGGAGTCGACGCTGACGTTCCTCGGGGTGGGCCTCGTGATGCCGTCCCTCTCGTGGGGGCTGCAGCTCTCCACGGCGCAGACGTACTTCCAGACCGCCCCGCACATGCTCGCCTTCCCCGCCGCCTTCCTCACCGTCACGGTGGTCGCGCTCATCATGCTCGGCGACATCCTCCGCGACGCCCTCGACCCGAAAGGCCGTTCATGACGCTCAGCGTTGCGCGCAAGCTCGCGATCCTGCACGAGATCGCCCCGTTCCTCGCCTCGTGGAGCGACTATCAGGCCCGCTACCGCGGAGCGACCGGAGTGCAGCTGGCCGTCGCCTACCGCGGGGAGCTCGTGCTCGAGCACGCCTGGGGACTCGCGAACGCCGAGACGGAGGAGCCCCTCACCCCTCGGCACCTCTTCCGCATCGCGTCGCACTCGAAGACGATGACCGCCGTGATCGTGCTCCGTCTCGCCGAGCGAGGCGTGCTGCGCCTGGACGACGCCGCCGGCCGGCACGTCGCGGAGATCGCCGGGACGGAGGCCGGCGCCGTGACGGTGCGAGAGCTCCTCGGCCACCAGGCCGGCATCATCCGCGACTCGTCCGACGGCGACTTCTGGCAGCGCGGTCGCGACTTCCCCGACGCGGAAGAGCTCGTCGGCATCCTCAGGCGGGAGGGGCGGGTCTTCGCGTCCAACGAGCGCTTCAAGTACTCCAACATCGGGTATGCGCTTCTCGGCCTCGTCGCGGAGCGGGCGACCGGGCGCAGCTATGCGGACCTCGCGGAGGAGCTCGTCGTCCGTCCGCTCGGCCTCGGCGAGACGGGTCCCGAATACGATCCCTCGCGTGCGGACGCATACGCGGCCGGCCACACGGGCCGCATCGGGCACGCGGATGCGCGACGCGTGATCCCTCACGTCGACACCCGCGCGCTGGCGGCCGCCACGGGCTGGTACTCCACCGCGAGCGATCTCACGCGCTACGCGGCGGCGCACGTGCACGGCGACGAGTCGATGCTGAGCGACGCGTCGAAACGGCTCATGCAGCGGCCAGAGTCGCGGATCGCGATGCGCGGCCTGCCCGAGTCCGTCTACGGGCTCGGGCTCGACGTGCAGAAGATCGCGGGGATCGACCTCGTCGGGCATTCGGGCGGATACCCCGGCCACATCACGCGTACATGGCTCGATCCTCGCGACGGCCTCACGGTGACGGTGCTCGCGAACGACGTCGACGGCCCGGCCGGTCCTCTCTCGGCGGGGATCGTGCACCTCGTCTCCCTCGCGTGGTCGGCGGCGGAGGAGGAGCCGGAGGGCGTCCCGGACGCGCTCGCGTTCTCGGGCCGCTTCGCGAACCTCTGGGGAGTCGTCGACGTGGTCGATCTGGGAGGGATCCTGCACGTCGTCGCGTCGCGCGCCCCCGAGCCGGCGGCGGGCGCGACGCGGCTGGTCGTCGAGGACGGGCGCCTCGTGCGCGAGCCCGTCGCCGGGTACCATGAGACCGGAGAGCCGGTGTCGGTCGTGCGCGACGACGACGGCCGCATCGCCCGCATCCGGCTGGGATCCATGACCTACTGGCCCTTCGAGGTCTTCGACGAGGCGATGTCGCAGACGCGCCCGCAGGAGCGGCTCGGCAGACTGTCCCTATGACGCATAACCCTTCCGGCTCCGCTCCCGCCTCCGGGGAGGCGGGAGCGGAGCCGAGCGCACGTCCGGCGGACCTCGTCCTCGACGCGTCGATGGCGGCGTGGATCGAGTCCTTCGCCTCCGTCTGGGAGGTGCAGCAGGGGCGCAGGATGGACGGCCGGGTGCTCGGTCTCCTCATCATCGGCGATGCGCCCTACCTCTCCTCGACCGACATCGCCCGCCTGCTCGACGCGAGCGCGGGCGCCGTGTCGATGTCGACGCGCGCGCTGTCCCAGGTGGGGTTCATCGCCCGGCACACCGTGCCGGGAGACCGCCGGCACTTCTACCGGGTCGAGGACGACGTGTGGGGAGCGTTCCTCCTCGGCGAGCGCGCCTACCTGCGCCGCATGGCCGACGTCTTCCGCACGGGCATGCAGCTGGAGGCCGGCCGGAGCGCGGGACCGCGCACCCGCCTGCGGAACGCCGACCGCTACATGCGGTGGCTCGAGGACTACCACCGCAAGATGGTCGCCGACTGGCGCGCCTACCGCGACATGCCCGACGAGGCCGAAGGACAGGACCGACCGTGAACGTGAAGCAGCCGCCGTCACCCGATCGCCCCGTGCTCGACGTCTCCCGTCTGCACGTCGAGTTCCGCACGTCCGACGGCGGCGTCGTGCCGGCGGTGGAGGACGTCTCGCTGTCGGTGATGCCCGGGGAGATCGTCGCCGTCGTGGGCGAATCGGGATCGGGGAAGTCGGTCACGGCGATGAGCGTGCTCGGCCTCCTCCCGGACAACGCGGTGTGCACGGGATCGGTGCGGGTCGGCGGCATCGAGGTGCTGGGCGCCGGCGACAAGGTGCTCGCGTCCGTGCGCGGCGTGACGGCGACCATGGTGTTCCAGGATCCTTTCGGAGCGCTCGACCCCGTGTTCACCGTCGGCTACCAGATCCGCGAGATGCTCCGGCGGCATCGTCCGGAGACGACGGGCGCGCAGCGCAGGGAGCGTGCCGTGGAGCTGCTGCGGATGGTGGAGCTCCCCGACCCCGAGGAGCGCGTGCGCGCGTATCCGCACCAGCTGTCCGGTGGACAGGCCCAGCGGGTGGTGATCGCCATGGCCCTCGCGTGCGACCCGCAGGTGCTCATCGCCGACGAGCCGACCACGGCGCTCGACGTGACGGTGCAGCGCGAGATCCTCGACGTGCTCATCCGGCTGCGCGATCGGATCGGCACGGGCGTCCTCCTCATCACGCACGACATGGGCGTGGTCGCCGATGTCGCCGACCGTGTCGTCGTCATGCGCCACGGCGTGGTCGAGGAGTCCCAGCCCACCGATGCGCTCTTCGCCCGGCCGGCCGCGACGTACACGAGGGAGCTGCTCGCGGCCGTGCCGCGGCTGACGGCGGAGGACAGGCCGGAGCGCACGCCCTCGCAGCCGGCCCTGACGGTCTCCGACCTCGTCGTCGAGTACCGGCGCGGCGGGAGGCCGGCCCGCGCCGTGGACGGGGTCGGCCTCGAGATCGGGCAGGGCCGGATCCTCGCGCTCGTCGGCGAGTCCGGCTCCGGCAAGTCGACCATCGGTCGTGCCGTCATCGGCCTGGCACCCGTGAGGCGCGGGACGATCGTCGTCGACGGGGTCGACGTCGTTTCCGCGTCGCCGAAGGAGCTCCGCGTCCTGCGTCGCCGCATCGGCGTCGTGTTCCAGAACCCGATGGGCGCGCTCGACCCGCGGTGGACGATCGCCGACGCCGTGGGCGAGCCGCTGCGCGTCCACCGGGGTCTGCGCGGGGACGCCCTGCGCACGCGCGTGCGGGAGCTGCTCTCCGCCGTGGAGGTGCCGGAGAGCTGGTCCGGGCGCTATCCGCACGAGCTCTCCGGCGGGCAACGCCAGCGCGTCTCCCTGGCGCGCGCGATCGCGCTCGACCCCATGCTGCTCATCGCGGACGAGCCCACCAGCGCGCTGGACGTCTCGGTGCAGGCGACGGTGCTGGACCTCCTGCGACGGCTGCAGGAGGAGCTGCGCTTCTCCTGCCTCTTCATCAGCCACGACCTCGCCGTGGTCGACGCCCTCGCCGACGACGTCGCGGTCATGCACGCCGGCGTCGTCGTGGAGCAGGGCCCGCGCGTGGAGGTGCTCGCACGCCCGCGCGCCGACTACACGAGGCGACTGCTCGACGCCGCGCCCGTGCCCGACCCCGACGTCCAGGCGCGGAGGCGCCGGGAGAGGTTCGCCGCCGCCTGACCGCGCCTCCGACCGCTCAGCGCGCCGGCACGAGCGCCTTCGCCGCCCATCCGATCGCCGCCTCCAGCGGCCCCCGCCCCACGAGGAGCGCCCACAGCGTACAGGCCGCGATCGTGGCGATCGTGAGGGGCCAGAACGGGTCGAGCGCGCGGAAGGCGACGAGGTCGGACCCGAGCTGCAGCACCGTCGGCTCCGGCTGGAGGAGGGCCCAGGCGACCAGCTGCGCCGCGTATGCGGTCAGCGGCATGGACCCGACGGCCCGCAGCGGCCAGACGAGCCACCGCGCGGGCGTGGCGCACAGCAGCACGCACGCGCCGATGACCGCGATCGCGAACCCCCCGGATCCCACGGCCTCGGCGACGCCGCTCGAGTGCGCCTCGGACGAGAGCACGAACGACCACACCGTCTCGGCGGGCGCGACGGGAGCCCAGCGACCGATGATCCCGTATCCGAGAAGGGCCAGAGCCGCACCGAAGCAGACGAGCGCGCCGGCGGTCGACGGCCTCGACGACGCCAGCCGGCCGATCCCCATCCCCGCGGCGACGAACGCGAACCAGAGGACGAACGGATAGTGCCATCCCGTCGCCTGCTCGAGGGCAGCGCCCGCGGGCGTCTCCCAGACCGCCCACGTGTCGATGAGCCAGACGAGGAACGGTCCCGCCACCGCGACCGCGCCGGCGATCGCGAACAGCGTGCTCGCGCGCAGCGACAGGACGGGCAGCGCTGCGAGGAAGAGGAGCGCGTAGGCGGGCAGGATGACGTACACGGGCGTCTCGAGGGCGATGAGGAGGATCCCGATCGCCCAGATGCTCACGGCCCTCACGACGACGCGTCCGCGGACGACGTCCATCCGCGTGCCCGCCACCGGCGTCGAGCCGCCCGACACCAGCGCGAGGGAGACGCCGGCGAGCGTCGCGAAGAGGATGGAGGAGCGGCCGTTGACGACGTCGGTCCACGTCGTCGGATCGTCCCCGTCGAAGGGCGACGTGTCGAGGAGGTGCGCGGCGAACATCCCGATCACCGCGAGGCCGCGGGCGAGGTCGATGCCGCGCTCGCGTCCCGCCCCGTCGAGCCGTGCCCGACGGGTCGCGATCCTGCTCCTCAGTCCGCCTGGCGCATCAGCCAAACGAGGAGCGCCTTCTGTGCGTGGAGGCGGTTCTCCGCCTCGTCCCAGATGACGCTCTGCGGGCCGTCGATGACCTCGGCGTCGACCTCGTAGCCGCGATCGGCGGGGAGGCAGTGGATGAAGAGGGCCTCGTCGTCGGCGAGCCCCATGAGCTCCGGCGTCACCTTGTAGTCGCCGAGGTCGCGCAGGCGCGCGAGCTTCTCCTCCTCCTTGCCCATCGACACCCACGTGTCGGTCACGACGACGTCGGCTCCGGCCGCCGCTTCCAGGGGGTCGGTGAGGAGCACGACGGAGCCGCCCGTGGAGGCGCCGATGCGGTCGGCGTCCGCCACGACGTCCGCCCGCGGCGCGTAGTCCTCCGGGGAGGCGATGCGCACGTGCATCCCCGCCATCGCGCCGGCGAGCGCATAGGAGTGCGCCATGTTGCTGCGTCCGTCGCCGAAGAACGACAGCGTCAGGCCCTTCAGCTCGCCCTTGTGCTCGCGCAGCGTGAGCAGATCCGCCAGCAGCTGGCACGGGTGGAAGTCGTCGCTGAGCGCGTTGACCACGGGCACCCTCGTGCCGGCCGCCATCTCCTCGAGGCCCTTCTGCGCGTAGGTGCGCCACACGATGGCGGCGACCTGGCGTTCCAGCACCCGCGCGGTGTCGGCGGGCGTCTCCTTGCCGCCGAGCTGGCTGCTCGCCGTCGTGATGACGAGCGGGGTGCCGCCGAGGTCCGCGATGCCCACGGCGAACGACACGCGCGTGCGGGTCGACGACTTGTCGAAGATCACCGCGACCGTCTTGGGCCCCGCGAGGGTCTTGTCGGCCCAGCGGTCCTTCTTGAGCTCGGCGGCCAGGTCCAGGATCTCGGCCTGCTCGGCGGGCGTGATGTCGTCGTCGCGCAGGAAGTGGCGGGTCATGCGGGGGTCTCCGTGGGGGTCGGGATGGTCGCGGCGACGGCGGCGAGCGCCTCGCCGAACAGGACGAGGAACTCCTCCACCTCGGCGTCGCCGATCGTGTAGGCGGGGGCGATGCGGATGACGTCGTCCGCGGGGGCGTTGACGATGAGGCCGCGCTCGTGCGCCGCCGCGCGCACCTCCCCGGCGACGGGCGCCGAGAGCGTGATGCCGATGAGGAGGCCGGCGCCGCGCGTGCCGGTCACGAGGGGGAGCCCTCCGACGCCCTCGCGCAGCTGCGCGCCGCGGGCGGCGACGTTGTCGAGCAGCCCCTCGGTCTCGATGTGGTCGAGGACCGCGTTCGCGACCGCGCTCGCGAGCGGATTCCCGCCGAACGTCGAGTTGTGCGTGCCGGGGGAGAAGAGGTCGCTCGCGGCCCCGAACGTGATGAGCGCGCCCAGCGGGAAGCCCGCGCCGATGCTCTTGGCGAGCGTGACCGCATCCGGTGCGATGCCCTCCCGCTGGAAGGCGAACCACTCCCCCGTCCGCCCCGACCCGGTCTGCACCTCGTCGAGGATGAGCAGGGCGCCGTGCCGCGACGTGAGCTCCCTCGCACGTGCGAGGTAGCCGTCGGGCAGCGGGACGACCCCCGCCTCTCCCTGGATGGGCTCCGCGATCAGCGCGACGACGGTGTCGTCGACGGCCGCCTCCAGCGCCTCGATCGTCGGGTCGATCGCCCGGATGCCCGGGAGCAGCGGGCGGAACGGGTCCTGGTAGGCGGCCTTCGGCGTGAGCGACAGCGTGCCCGTCGTCCGGCCGTGGAACGCGCCGTTCAGCACGAGGATGGAGGTCTTCCCGGTCTTGCCGCCGTGCAGGCGCGCGAGCTTGATGGCCGCCTCGTTCGCCTCGGCGCCCGAGTTCGCGAGGAAGACCCGTCCGCTCTCCCCCGTTCCCGCGAGCCGCTTGAGACGCGCGGCCAGCTCCAGCTGGGCGGGGCTCGCGAAGTAGTTCGAGACGTGCGCGAGCGTCGCCGCCTGTCGCGAGACCGCCTCGACGAAGACGGGGTGGCCGTGTCCGAGGCCGTTCACGGCGATGCCGCCGAGGAAGTCGAGGTAACGACGCCCCTCGTCGTCCCAGACGGAGGATCCCTCGCCGCGCGTGAGCAGCGCGAGGCGCCCGCCGAGGCTCATGAGATCGCGTGATGCGTCATCCTGCCAGGTGGTCATTCGGCCACCACCTCCGTTCCGATTCCCTTGCTGGTGAAGAGCTCGACGAGCACCGAGTGCGGCACCCGCCCGTCGATGATCGCCGCCGACGGCACGCCGCCGTCGACCGCGTCGAGACACGCCTGCATCTTCGGGATCATCCCCGACTCGAGCGTGGGCAGCATCTCGCGCAGCTCCGGCGCCCGGATGTGGGAGACGAGCGAGTCCCGGTCGGGCCAGTCCGCGTAGAGACCGGGCACGTCCGTGAGCACCACGAGCTTGCGCGCGCCCAGGGCCACCGCGAGCGCGGACGCCGCGGCGTCCGCGTTGATGTTGAGCGTGTGACCGGGGTGGTCGAGGTCGGGCGCGACGCCCGCGACGACCGGGATGCGGTCGGCCTTGAGGTGGTCGAGCACCGGCGTCGGATCGACGCGGACGACGTCGCCGACGCGCCCGAGGCTCTCCTCGACGCCGTCGATGACGACGCCGCGCTGCCGTCCGCCGAAGAGGCCGGCGTCCTCCCCCGAGACTCCGACCGCGAAGGGACCGTAGGAGTTGATCTTCGCGACGAGCTGGGGGTTGATCTGGCCGGTCAGGACCATCCGGACGACCGTGACCGCCTCCGTGCTCGTGACGCGGTAGCCGCCCTTGAACTCGCTCGGGATCGCGAGCCGGTCGAGCATGCTCGAGATCTGCGGGCCGCCGCCGTGGACCACGACCGGCTTGATCCCGACGTATCGGAGGTAGGCGATGTCCTGCGCGAAGGCGTCCTGCAGCTCCTCGGAGATCATCGCGTTGCCGCCGTACTTGACGACGACGACCTGATCGCGGAACTGCCTGAGCCACGGCAGAGACTCGATGAGCGTGGTCGCCTTGAAGGCGGCCTCCTCGGGGGTCGTGTCCTGGAGATCGATCGGTGTCATGAGGAGTACGCGCTGTTCTCGTGGACGTAGTCGTGCGTGAGGTCGTTCGTGAGGATGGTGGCGGTCGCCGTGCCCACGCGGAGGTCGATCACGACGTGCGTGTCGCGCGGCGTGAGGTCGACCTCTTCGCGGGGACGGTCGGGGCCGCCCCCGCTGCAGACGCGGACACCGTTCATGAGGACGTCGACGTCGTACGGGTCGAAGTCGGCCTCGGTCGTGCCGATCGCGGCGAGCACGCGGCCCCAGTTCGGGTCGTTGCCGAAGACGGCCGCCTTGAACAGGTTGTTGCGCGCCACGGAGCGGCCCACCTCGACGGCGTCGTCCTCGCTCGCCGCGTTCACGACCTCGATCGTGATCGCATGGCTCGCGCCCTCCGCGTCGGCCTGCAGCTGGCGGGCGAGGTCGCGGCACACCTCGGCGAGCGCGTCCGCGAAGGCCGTCTCGTCGGGCACGACGCCGGAGGCGCCGCTCACGAGCAGGGTGACCTGGTCGTTCGTCGACATGCAGCCGTCGGAGTCGAGCCGGTCGAAGCTCACGCGCGTCGCCTCGCGCAGGTGGGCGTCGGCCTGCGCGGAGTCGAGGACGGCGTCGGTCGTGATCACGACGAGCATGGTCGCCAGGCCCGGGGCGAGCATCCCCGCCCCCTTCGCGATGCCGCCGATGGACCACCCGTCGCCTCGGAGCACAGACATCTTCGGAACCGTGTCCGTCGTCATGATGGCGCGTGCGGCGTCCTCGCCGCCGTCGGCGCTCAGCGCGGCGATCGCCTTCTCGGTGCCGTCGAGGACCTTCGCGCGGAAGGCCTCGTCGCCCGTCCCGATGAGACCCGTCGAGCAGACCTGGACGCCGATCGCACCGACGCCGAGCAGCTCCGCCGCTCTCTCGGCGGTCTGGTGCGTCGTCTGGAAGCCGAACGCCCCCGTGAAGCAGTTCGCGCCGCCGGAGTTGAGGACGACCGCCTCGACGACGCCGCCCTTGATCGCCTCCTGCGACCACAGGACCGGGTTCGCCTTCGCGCGGTTCGACGTGTAGACCGCCGCGCCCGCCTTGAGCGGACCCCGGTTCACGATCACGGCGACGTCGGGCTTCCCGGTCGACTTGAGCCCGGCGACGACGCCGGCCGCCTCGAACCCTGCGGGTGCTGTCACGCTCACGGCGCCACTCCGTTCACGGTCAGCGCGCGCCCCTCGGGCAGGCCGAGCGCGATGTTCATCGACTGGATCGCGGCGCCGGCGGTGCCCTTGGCGAGGTTGTCGACCGCGGCGACGACGACGACGCGGTTCGCCGCGCGGTCGATCACGAGGCCGAGGAGCGCGGTGTTCGCCCCCGTCACGTCGGCTGTGCGCGGCAGCTGCCCCTCGGGGAGCAGCTGCACGAAGGTCTCGTCCCCGTAGGCCTGCTCCCACGCGTCGCGGATCTGCGTGTCGGTGACGCCTTCGGCGATGGGCGCGGTCGAGGTCGCGAGGATGCCCCGCGCCATCGGGACGAGCACGGGCGTGAACGAGACGCGCACATCGCCGGTGGCGCCTGCGCCGCGCAGCGCCTGCACGATCTCGGGGATGTGGCGGTGCGTGCCGCCCACGGCATACGGGTTCGCGGTGCCGAGGAGCTCGGCGCCCAGCAGGTGGGTCTTGAGGCTCTTGCCCGCACCCGACGGGCCGACGGCGAGGACGGTCACGATGTCGGAGGCGTCGACCACTCCCGCGGCGACCCCGGGCGCGAGGCTGAGGCTCACGGTGGACGCGTTGCAGCCCGGGGCCGCGATGCGCGTCGCGCCGGCCAGGCGCTCCCGCTGCTTCGCCCCGCCGACGACGAGCTCGGGCACGCCGTACGTCCAGGGCTCGTGGAACTCGCCGCCGTAGAAGGCGTCCCAGTCGCGCTCGTCCGTGAGGCGGTGATCGGCGCCGCAGTCGATGACGAGCGCCGCGTCGCCGAGCGCGTCGGTGTACTGGCCCGACTGCCCGTGCGGCAGCGCCAGGAACACGATGTCGTGACCCGCGAGGTTCTCGGGGGTCGTGTCCTGGAGGGTGAGATGCGCGAGCGAGCGCAGGTGCGGCTGGTGCTGGATGAGCGGCTGCCCGGCGTTCGAGTGCGCGGTGACCGTGCGGATCTCGACGTCGGGGTGTGCGGCGAGCAGCCGGAGCAGCTCGCCGCCGGCATAGCCCGAAGCGCCGGAGACGGCGACCGAATACGACATGACCTCTACCTTATTGTCCGTGAGCGGGGGCCTGGGACGGCGACACCTGCGGACGGACCGCGCGTGCGCGCGGAGGCTTCGCGGTGCCGCCTAGATTCGGCGGCCGCGCGGACGTCGGGGCGCGACGACGACGCTCGGGGAGAGCGTGAGGGGCGTCGCGGACGAGGTCATGGGGACGACAGTAGCACGTCGCCGCTCCTCGAGGCCGAGCGCGAACGCGTCGGGCAGGAGCAGATGCTCGTCGTCGCCCACGCGGGGGCGCTGCACGCGGCGCTCGAGTCGGCGGGCACCGCTTCCATCGTCCTCTCCTCCGACGGATGGGGGACGCGGATCGAGGGGCAGGGCGTGCTCGATCGGCCGACCAGGCACTGGCCCGCACGCCGACCGGCGCTCGGTCTCGCGGCCATCCGCATCGGACGACCCCGCGGTCTCCGCTACTCGCGCAGCGTCGCGCCGAAGCGCTCGCGCGCCACGGCGACGCCCGCGAGCTTCGCGTCGGACGCCTCGGCGGCGGTCAGCGTCCGGTCGGACGCGCGGAACCGGAGGGCGAACGTGAGGCTCTTCGTCCCGTCCGGCACGCCCTGACCGCGATAGTCGTCGACGAGGCGCAGCGACTCGAGCAGGTCGCCCGAGCCCTCCGCGAGCGCCGCCCGCAGATCGGCGGCCGGCAGGTCCGCCGGCACGACGAGCGACACGTCCTGCGTCGCGGCGGGGAACGTCGAGAGCGTCTCGGCCACGACGCGCTCGCCCGCGAGGCCGAGCACGGCGTCGATGTCGATCTCGGCGACCGTGACGCGTCCGGCGAGATCGGCGTCGGCGGCGACCCGCGGCAGCAGCTCGCCGACGTAGCCCACCTCGGCGCCGCGCGCGGAGAGGACGCCCGTGCGACCCGGATGGAGCGCCGCGCGCTCGCCCTGCACGACCTCGATCTCCACGCCGGCGGCGACGGCGATCGTGCGCACGGCGTCGAGCGCGACCTCGAGTCCTGCCGGCTCCGCGGCGCGGCCCGGCTGCTTGGGGGCGATGCTGCCCGCGAGCAGGATGGCGACGCGGCGCGGCTGCGGCGGGATGGAGGCGTCCAGCGCCGCGAGGGTCGCCGCGTCGGGGCGCACGGCGAGCGGCGGGACGGCGTCGGTGCCGTAGGCCCTGCCGGCCTCGGGGAGGAAGACCGCGCCGATCTCGAAGAGCGCGAGATCCGTGAGCCCGCGGGAGAGGTTGCGGTGCGCGGTCTGCAGGAGCCCGGGCAGGAGCGACCTGCGCAGGAACGGCGCCTGGCCGTCGAGGGCGTTGGCGAGCTTGACGCTCGGCAGGTGCTCGCCCGACGCCGAGCCGTGGAGGTCGTTCTGCGCCTCCGTCGTGAAGGGGAACGACGGCGTCTCCACGAAGCCGGCGGCCGCGAGAGCGTTCGCGACACGGCGGCGCCCCTGCTGGGCGGGCGTGAGCCCCCGCCCGGACGGGGGCGTGGGGAGGACCGACGGGATGCGCTCGAGCCCGTGGATGCGCGCGACCTCCTCCGCGAGCGTCCACTTGTCGGTGAGGTCGGGCCGCCACGACGGCGGGATGACCTGCCATCCCCCGTCGACGGCGGCGACCTCGGCGCCGATCGTCTCGACCGCTCCGACGATCTCCTCGTCGGTGTAGTCGACGCCGATGAGGCCGGGGACGAACGCCGCGGGCAGCTCGATCCCCTGGGCGACGTGCTCGGAGAAGAGCGCGCCGCCGAGGGCGTCGGCAGTGCCGCCGGCGAGCTCGACGAGAAGGTCGACGACGCGCTGCGCCGCCGCGAACGGGACGAGCGGGTCGACACCGCGCTCGAACCGGCGCGACGCCTCGCTCGAGAGCTTGTGACGGCGGGCCGTCCGAGCGATCGTGATCTGGTCGAAGGTCGCGGCCTCGACGAGGACGTCCTGGGTCGTGGCGCCGATCTCGGTCTTCGCGCCGCCCATGACTCCCGCGAGACCGATCGGCCCCGACTCGTCGGCGATGACGAGGTCCTCGGGGTGGAGCTCGCGCACCTGGCCGTCGAGCGTCTCGAGCCTCTCTCCCTCGGCCGCACGGCGCACCGTGATGCCGCCGGAGAGGGTCTCGAGGTCGTAGCCGTGGATCGGGTTCCCGAGCTCGAGCATCACGTAGTTCGTGATGTCGACGAGGAGCGACACCGAGCGCACGCCCGCGAGCGCGAGGCGCGTGATCATCCACGGCGGCGTGGGCTTCGAGGCGTCGACGCCGCGCACGACCCGGACGACGAACTCCCTCGCCCCGACGTTGCCGCGGATCGGCGCGCGGTCGTCGACCGTCACGGGGAAGCCCTCGCCCGGCTCGACCTCCGCCCACGGACGGTCGGCGGGGTCGCGGAACGCCGCTCCCGTGGCGTGCGCGTACTCGCGGGCGATGCCGCGGATGGACAGGGCGTACCCGCGGTCGGGCGTGACGTTGACGTCGACCGCCGTGTCGTCGAGACCGAGCAGCGCGATCGCGTCCGTGCCGGGCTCGGCGTCGATCCCGAGCTCGACGAGACGCAGGATGCCGTTGTGCTCGTCGCCGAGGCCGAGCTCGCGCGCGGAGGCGATCATCCCGTCGGACACGTGTCCGTAGGTCTTGCGCGCCGCGATCGGGAAGGGACCGGGCAGCACGGCGCCCGGGAGCGTCACCACGACCTCGTCGCCGGCGAAGAAGTTCCCCGCACCGCACACGATGCCCCGCGGCTCGGCCTCGCCGACGTCGACCCGGCACCAGCGGATGGTCTTGCCGTTCTTCTGCGGCTCCTCCTCGAAGGAGAGCACCCGGCCGACGACGACGGGGCCGGTGAGGTCGAAGCGGATGACCTCCTCCTCCTCGAAGCCGACGCGCACGAGCGCGGCCAGCACGTCCTCGGGCGTCGTCCCCTGCGGAAGATCGACGTACTCACGCAGCCACGAGAGCGGGACGCGCATCACACCACCATCCCGAACTGCTCGCTGAAGCGCACATCGCCCTCTGCCATGTCGCGCATGTCCTTCACGTCGCTGCGGAACATCAGGCCGCGCTCGATGCCCATCCCGAACGCGAACCCGCTGTACACCTCGGGATCGATGCCCGCCGCGCGCAGCACGTTGGGGTTGACCATCCCGCAGCCGCCCCACTCGATCCAGCGCGCGCCGCCCTTGAAGGTCGGGTGCCAGAGATCGAGCTCGGCTGACGGCTCGGTGAACGGGAAGTAGTTCGTGCGGAAGCGCATCTTCGCCTCCGGCCCGAAGAGCTGCCTCGCGAAATGGTCGAGCGTGCCCTTGAGGTGCGCCATCGTGATGCCCTTGTCGACGACGAGGCCCTCGAACTGGGTGAACACCGGCAGGTGCGTCGCGTCGAACTCGTCCGTGCGGTACACCCGTCCCGGGCACAGCACGTAGATCGGCACCTCGCGCTCGAGCATCGAGCGGACCTGCACGGGGCTCGTGTGCGTCCGCAGGACGAGATGGCGCTCGACCGGGTCGACGAAGAACGTGTCCTGCATCTGGCGCGCGGGGTGGTCGACGTCGAAGTTCAGGGCGTCGAAGTTGAACCACTCGTGCTCGAGCTCGGGCCCCTCCGCGATCTCCCAGCCCATGCCGACGAAGAGGTCGCAGATGTCGTCCTGCAGCACGTTGAGCGGATGCCGAGCGCCCGTGCGGGTGCGGCTCGCCACGGCCGTGATGTCGATGCGCTCGGCCTCGAGCTGCGCGGCGAGCTCGGCGTCGGCGAGCTCGGCCTCGCGCGCGACGAGCGCCTGGGTCACGCGACCGCGTGCCTGACCGACGAGCTTGCCGAGCTCGGCCTTCTGCTCCTTCGGCACGTTCCGCAGCTGCGCGTTGAACGCGGCGAGGGGCGACCCCTCCCCCGCATGCGCGGCACGGGCGGCCTTCAGGGCCGCGGTGTCGGGGGCCGCGGCGAGCGCGGCGAGCGCGTCCGCCACAGCGGCTTCGACCCCGTCGGGGGTGATCTCGGGAGCATCAGACACGGAAGACGAGTCTAGTCGGCCCGCATGAGGGGACTCGCCGTGTCAGCGGGATGGGCCGCCGTCGCCGGGCACGTCGAGGGGGTCGATCTGGGCCGACAGCACCTGCGTGACCGTCTGCTCCTCATGCCTGCGCGGATCGATCGGCTCTGTTCGGGCGACGCCCGGGGCACGGCTCGTTCGCTTCTCCACCACGCGCGCGAGGTAGGACAGGCCGAGGCAGAGCGCGATGTAGATCGAGCCGGACACGAGCGCGGCGGGGATGAGGGGCGAGCCGTAGACCGCGTTCGATCCGATGAGCTTGGCGTAGTAGAGAAGCTCGGGATAGGTGATGATGAAGCCGAGCGCGGTGTCCTTCAGCGTCACGACGAGCTGAGCGATGACGACCGGCATCATGGCTCTCAGCGCCTGCGGCAGCAGGATCAGACGCATGACGCCGCTCTTGCGCAGCCCGATCGCGTACCCCGCCTCGCTCTGCCCTCCGGGCAGCGAGACGACGCCCGCACGGATCACCTCCGCCAGCACGGATCCGTTATAGGCGACGAGAGCGATGACGACCGCCCAGTAGGAGTCGAGCCGGATGCCGATGACGGGAAGCCCGTAGTAGAGGAGCATCATGAAGATCAGCACGGGAACGGCGCGGAGGACTTCCACGATGACCGTGGCAGGGATCCGCACCCACCGGTGCTCGGACAGGCGCGCGATCGCCAGCACGAAGCCGAGGACGATCGCCCCCACTCCCGCCGCGGCGAACGCGGCGAGGGTGCGCACCGCCGACAGCCCGATCTGCACCCAGACGTTCGTGTACGTGAAGATCGACCACTTGGCGGCCGAGAACTGGCCCGTCACGGCCAGGCGCCAGACGACGAGGGCGATCAGGGCCGCGACGACGACGACCGTCGCCACGCCGAGGACCCGGTTCCGCAGTACCGCGCGCGGTCCGGGGACGTCATAGAGGACGGAGGTCATCGCGTCACCTTCCAGCGGATCTCGAGCCAGCGCTGTAACCAGCCGAGCAGCAGTACGAGGACGATGAAGATCACCATGACCCAGAGCAGCACGCCGAGTGCGTTCTCACCGCGCTCGGACAGATAGGCCCGGATCGAGCCGAGATTGAGCACCGAGAATCCCGCCGCGACCGTCGTGTTCTTCAGGAGGGCGATGAGCACGCTCATCATGGGCGGGATCACCGAGCGCGATGCCTGCGGGAGCACGATCAGCGTCATCACCTGGCTGAAGGTCAGGCCGAGTGCCCGCGCCGCCTCCGCTTGGCCGACGGGAACGGTGTTGATCCCCGATCGGATCGTCTCCGCCACATACGTCGCCGTATAGAGGCCGAGAGCCCAGATCCCCAGCGCGAGGAAGTCCACGCGCGTTCCGACGAGGAGCGGGACGCCGAACGCGAAGAAGAAGAACAGCAGGGTCAGCGGGGTGTTTCGGACGACGTTGACGTAGACGGTGCCGACCGCTCTCGCGATCGGCACGGGAGAGACGCGCATCGCACCGACGATGAGACCGAGGACGAGCGCGATGGCCGCGCCGGCGAAGAACAGCACGAGCGTTCCCCACAGCGCATCCCCCCACAGATCGAGGTTGTCGATGATGATGCCCAAGGCGGATCCTCTCAAGGACGAGGATTCGGGGCGGCGCGTCCGGCCGCCCCGAATCGACGGTTCAGTCGACGGGGTCGACCTCGGGCTGCGTCGTCGTGACTCCCGACGCGCCGAGGTTCTTGTCGAAGATCGCCTGCCAGGTGTCTCCGCCGTCGGTGAGCACGGTGTTGAAGTACTCCGTGAGGGCCGTGTCGCCCTTCGGGAGGCCGATGCCGTAGCGCTCCTCGCTGAAGGTCTCGCCGACGACCTTCAGGTTCTCGGGCTCCTGCGCCGCGTATCCGATGAGGATCGCCTCGTCCGTCGTGACCGCGTCGACCTGGCCCGACTTCAGTGCCTCGACGCACTGGGAGTAGGTGTCGAACTCCTCCGTCTGCGCGTCGTAGTTGTCCTTGATGTTCTGGATGGGCGTGGACCCCGTCGCCGAGCAGACCGTCACGTCGGAGGTCAGGTCGGCGTCGGACTCGATCGTGTCGTTGTCCGCCGCCACGAGGAGGCCCTGCCCGGTGACGAAGTACGGCCCGGCGAAGTTGATCTGCTCCTTGCGGGCATCCGTGATGGAGTAGGTGCCGACGTAGTAGTCGATGTCACCGTTGATGATGGCCTGCTCGCGGTTCGCCGACGGGATCGCCTCGAAGGTGATCTGGTCGTCGTCGAAGCCGAGCGACGCGGCCAGCCAGCGCGCGATGTCGATGTCGAAGCCCGAGCGCTCGTTCGTCGCGGGATCGAGGTATCCCAGACCGGGCTGGTCCTCCTTGACGCCGATGACGACACCGTCGCGCGCGACCATGTCGTCGTACGTCGGGCTGTCCTGGAGGTCGACGTCGGTCGCGACCTCCCAGAGGTCCTCCGTCGAGCTGTCGTCTCCGTCGCCGCCCGTGCTGCCGGGCGAGCCGCTGTTGCATGCGGTGAGCGCGAGCAGGGCCGCCGTGGCGATCCCGACGCTCGCGATGGTGCGGAACTTGCGCATGTGTCTTCCTCCTGGTTGGTTGAGGTCTCACCGGGCCGCACGTCGTCGTTCGGCGCCGGGGTCGTCAGTGCGTGATGAGCTTCGAGAGGAAGTCCTTGGCACGGTCCGAGGTCGGGTTCGTGAAGAACTGCTCGGGGCTCGCCTGCTCGACGATCTGCCCGTCGGCCATGAAGACCACCCGGTTGGCGGCCTTGCGAGCGAAGCCCATCTCATGGGTGACGACGATCATCGTCATGCCGTCCTGCGCGAGGCCGACCATGACGTCGAGCACCTCGTTGATCATCTCCGGGTCGAGCGCACTGGTGGGCTCGTCGAAGAGCATGACCTTGGGACGCATCGCCAGCGCGCGAGCGATCGCCACGCGCTGCTGCTGACCGCCCGACAGCTGGGCGGGGAGCTTCTCCGCCTGGTGGCCGACGCCGACGCGGTCGAGAAGCGCCCTGGCCTCCTTCTCCGCATCGGCCTTCTTCAGGCCGCGCACCTTGATGGGCCCGAGGGTGATGTTCTCGAGGATCGTCAGGTGCGAGAAGAGGTTGAACGACTGGAACACCATCCCGACCTCGGCGCGGAGGTTCGCGAGGGCCTTGCCCTCCTTGGGAAGCTCCTTGCCGTCGATCGCGATCGTGCCGCTCGTGATCGTCTCGAGGCGGTTGATCGTGCGGCACAGCGTGGACTTGCCGGAGCCGGAGGGACCGATGACGACGACGACCTCCCCCTTGTCGACGGTGAGGTTGACATCCTTCAGCGCTTGGAATTCGCCGTAGTGCTTCTGTACGTCTTTCACGACGACGAGGGGCTCAGCCATGCGGTCTACCCTAAACACAACCTGAAGATCTGCTGTCCTTCGCGCGGGAGGCTTTACCGAGTTGTAACGGGGGCCGGTTCGCTCGTCATCCCGCCGCGCGCTGTGCGAAAGCGCTCTCGTACAGGCACACGCTCGCCGCCGTGGCGAGGTTCAGCGACTCGGCGCGCCCGAAGATCGGCAGGCGCAGGGCGCCGTCCGCGAGCGCGAGCGCCTCGTCGGGGAGACCCCGCGCCTCGTTGCCGAACAGCCATCCCGTCGGCCGGGCGAGCGCCCCGCGTTCGCGCGCCGCGAGCAGATCCTCGCCCTTGACGTCCGCCGCGATCACCGCGAGCCCCGCCGCCTTCGCGCGGGCGGCGACGTCGGCGAGATCCGCGCCCACGGCGACGGGCACGTGGAACAGCGAGCCCGTCGTCGACCGGACGACCTTGGGGTTGTACGGGTCGACGGTCCGCCCCGTGAGCACGACCGCGTCGGCGCCCACGGCATCCGCCGCACGGATGATCGTGCCGAGGTTCCCCGGGTCGCGGACCTCCTCGCAGATCGCGATGAGCGTGGGCTCCGAGGCGAAGACGTCCTTGAGCGCCGTCGGGTTCTGCCGCGCCACCGCGACGAAACCCTGCGGCGTGACGGTGTCGGCCATCGCGTCGAGCACGGCCTCCGTGACGAACTCGATCTCGACGCCCGCGTCGGTGAGGGCGGTGCGGAGATCCGCGTGCTTCTCGAGCGCCGTGGGCGTGGCGTACAGCTCGACGATGACGTCGGGGAGGAAGGCGACGGCCTCCCGCACCGCCTGCGGGCCTTCGAGGAGGAAGAGCCCCGTCTCCTTCCGCGCCGCGCGCCTGGCGAGCTTCGCGACGGACCGTACACGGGGCGACCGGGGGTTCTCGAGCACGCGTCAAGTCTAGGGACACGAAGGAGGGCGCCCCTCGCGGGACGCCCTCCTGTCGTTGATCGTGTCAGATCACGCGGCCGACCTCGGCGCGTTCACGTCGCCGGGCAGCGCCTTCCTGGCGGTCTCGACGAGCGCGGCGAAGGTGCCGGGCTCGTTCACGGCCAGCTCGGCGAGGATGCGGCGATCGACCTGCACGCCGGCGAGGCCGAGGCCCTGGATGAACCGGTTGTAGGTGAGGCCGTTCGCACGGCTCGCCGCGTTGATGCGCTGGATCCACAGGCGACGGAAGTCGCCCTTGCGCTGACGGCGGTCGCGGTACGCGTAGACGAGCGAGTGGGTGACCTGCTCCTTCGCCTTCCGGTACAGGCGCGAACGCTGGCCACGGTAACCCGAGGCGCGCTCGAGGATGACGCGACG